>NZ_CACSJM010000067.1 GCF_902706185.1 Roseomonas sp. 18066
CGCGGGCGCGCCCGAGGGCTGCTCGGCCAGCAGCGCCACCTTGGTGAAGCCGGCGGCGGAGACGGTGCCCATCAGCTCCATCACCCGGCCGTAATTGATGCCGCGGTCGCCGCGCACGAAGATGCGGCGTTCCGGCGCGCCGGGCCGCTGCTCGCGCATGATCGCCTGCAGCTGGGCGACCAGCCCCTCGATCGGGACCTCGGTCTCCTGCAGGAAGATGCGGCCCTCGGCATTGACCGAGATGGTCAGCGGCTCGGTCTCCTGGTTCAGCGCGCTGGCCTGGGCCTTGGGCAGGTCGATCGGCACGCCGCTGGTCATCATCGGCGCGGCGACCATGAAGATGATCAGCAGCACCAGCATGACGTCGACCAGCGGCGTCACGTTGATCTCGGCCATGGCGCGATAGCGGCCGCGCCCCTTGCCCCCGCCCGATGACATGGCCATGGCGTCAGCTCCGCTCTTCGGCCTGGCGGGAGAGGATGGCACCGAACTCGGTGGCAAAGCCCTCCAGCCGCCCGGCGAAGCGCGCCAGGTCGGTGGTGATCTTGTTGTAGGCCAGCACCGCCGGGATGGCGGCGACCAGGCCGATGGCGGTCGCGAACAGCGCCTCGGCGATGCCGGGGGCGACGACGGCCAGGTTGGTGTTCTGCATGCCGGCGATGGCCGAGAAGCTGTTCATGATGCCCCAGACGGTGCCGAACAGCCCGACGAAGGGCCCGACCGAGCCGACAGACGCCAGGAACACCATCCAGCGCTCCATGCGGTCCATCTCGCGCTGGATGGCGACGTTCATCGCCCGCTCGGCGCGCTGCTGCATGCCGACCAGGGTGGTGGCGTCGGTCGGCCGGGTCGAGCTGCGCTCCCATTCCCGCATCGCCGCGCCGAAGACGGCGGCGATCGGGTGGGTCGGGCGCTCGCCCTCCTGCTGGTGCAGCGATTCCAGGCTGCCGCCCGACCAGAAGCGATCCTCGAAGGCATCCGCCGCGCGGTTGGCCCGGCGCAGCGTGGTCACCTTCTCGAAGACCACGGCCCAGACCCAGACGCTGGCCAGCAACAGGCCGAGCATCACCGTCTTGACCACCCAGTCGGCCTGCAAGAACAGGCCCCAGAGCGACAGGTCGTGCGCCACTTGGCCGAGGTTGGACGCGGTCACGCTGTCACCCACGGCAATCTCCTCTTGTCACCCGCCCGGATGCCTGCCGGGTCGGCTTCGCCACGCCTGTGGCCCGCCACGCCTGCCCGAGGGGGCATGCCGGCCGACCGGTCCCAGTCCATGCCGGCCCCGCCCCGGCGGGGCGCAACCTGCGGAAATCTAGCCCCCGACCGCCGCCCGGAAGGCGGCGCGCCAGGGTTCCGGCACCGCCGCCGGCCGCATCCCGTCCGCGCGGACGCAGACCAGGCCGACCGTCAGCCGCGCCTTGTAGCCACCCGCCTCGTCGCGAATATCCTGGGCAAGCTCCACCGAGGCGCCACCGAAGCGGCGCACGGCAGTTTCCACCACCAGGGATTCGTCGAGGCGCGCGGGGGCCACATACTCCACTTCAATGCGCCGCACCACGAGCATCGAAGCGTGACGTTCTATCATAACTTGATGCGGCAAGTTTATGGCACGCAAGGATTCTGTGCGCCCCCGCTCTGCCCAGCGGAGATAGCTCGCGTGATAGGCGATGGCGCCGGCATCGGTGTCCTCGAAATAGACCCGGATCGGCCAGCGATGCGGCCAGCTCACAACCCGCCACCCAGCAGGTCGGCCTGGCTGCCCGGCGGCGGGGACATGCCCAGATGCCGCCAGCCCAGGTCGCCCAGCACCCGGCCCCGCGGGGTGCGGAGCACGTAGCCCTCCTGGATCAGGAAGGGCTCGACCACCTCCTCCAGCGTGTCGCGGCCCTCGGCCAGCGCCGCCGCCAGGGTCTCGACCCCGACCGGGCCGCCATGATGGTGCTCGGCGATGCGGCGGAGATAGCGGCGGTCCATCTGGTCGAGGCCCTTGCTGTCCACCTCGAGCCGCAGCAGCGCGCCATCGGCCATGGCCCGGTCGGCCACCTGGCCGGAGACCAGCGAGAAGTCGCGCACCCGGCGCAGCAGCCGGCCGGCGATGCGCGGCGTGCCGCGGGAGCGGTTGGCGATTTCCTCCGCCCCCTCGTCGGACAGCGCGAAGCCCAGCTTCTGCGCGCCGCGGCGGACGATCAGCAGCAATTCCTGCGGTGTGTAGAATTGCAACCGCAGCGGGATGCCGAAGCGGTCGCGCAGCGGGGTGGCCAGCAGACCCGCCCGGGTGGTGGCGCCGACCAGGGTGAAGGGCGGCAGGTCGATGCGGACCGTGCGCGCCGCCGGCCCCTCGCCGATGATCAGATCCAGCTGGAAATCCTCCATCGCCGGATAGAGGGTTTCCTCCAGCGCCGGCTGCAGCCGGTGGATCTCGTCGACGAACAGCACGTCGCGCGGCTGCAGGTTGGTCAGGATCGCGGCCAGGTCCCCTGCCCTTTGCAGCACGGGGCCGGAGGTGGCGCGGAACCCCACCCCCATCTCGCGCGCCACGATCTGGGCGAGCGTGGTCTTGCCCAGGCCCGGCGGGCCATGCAGCAGGACATGGTCCAGCGCCTCGCCCCGGACCTTGGCCGCCTGGATGAAGATCGAAAGATTCTCGCGGAGGGACTTCTGCCCCGTGAAGTCGTCGAGGGTCTGCGGCCGCAGCGTGGCCTCGGCCGCATCCTCCTCGGTCCGGTGCGGATCGGCGATGCGCTCGCTCATGGCGTCAGCCTCGCGGGACCGGATGGGACAGGATCATCGGGGGGCGAGCTCCTTCAGGGCTTCGCGGATCAGCGGCTCCAGCGCCGCCGCCTCGCCCAGCCGCTTGGCGACGCGGTTGACCGCGGCCGCCGCCTCGTGCCGCTTCCAGCCGAGATTGGTCAGCGCCGAGATGGCATCGGCCTGGGCCTGGTCCTCGGGCGGCAGCTGCGCGGCGATGGCGACGGTGCCGGGGGAGAAGCCGGGGCCGGTCGGCAGCGCGCCCACCTTGCCCTGCAGCTCGGCGACCAGCCGGGCCGCGAGCTTGGCCCCGACGCCGGGGGCACGGCTGATGGCGCCCTTGTCGCCGGCGATCAGGGCGCGCGCCAGGTCGGCGGGCGACAGCGTCGACAGCAGGCCGAGCGCCACCTTGGGCCCGACGCCCTGGATGGCGGTCAGCGTCCGGTACCAGTCGCGCTCGGTGGCATCGGCGAAGCCATAGAGCAGGATGGCGTCCTCGCGGACCACGGTCTCGATCAGCAGCGAGCCGATGCCGGGCGCCGCCGGCAGCGCGGTCAGCGTCCGCGCCGAGCAGAAGACCAGGTAGCCGACGCCATGGACGTCGAAGATGCAGCCGCCATCGAAGGCGCTGTCCAGCTTGCCGGTCAATTTGCCGATCATCGGGCCGCCAGGGCCTTCGCCAGCATCATGCTGGTGCCGCGGTGATGCGCGTGGCAGATGGCCACCGCCAGCGCGTCGGAGGCGTCGGCGCGCCTCAGGGTCGCGCCCGGCAGCAGCCGGCGCACCATCTCGGCCACCTGGATCTTGTCGGCATGTCCGGTGCCCACCACGGCGCGCTTGACCTCCATCGCCTGGTATTCGGCGACCGGCAGCCCGGCCATGGCCGGCGCCAGCAGCACCACGCCGCGCGCCTGGCCGAGCTTCAGCGCCGCACCCGGGTTCTTGTTGACATAGGTATGCTCGACCGCCGCCTCGTCCGGCTTCCAGATGTCCATCAGCGTGTTGAGCGCGCGGTGGATCTGGCACAGCCGCTCGGCCAGGCTGAGCGCGGTGGTGGTGGAGATGACACCGTCGGCGACATGCCGCAGCCGGCTGCCGGAGCTTTCCACCACACCCCAGCCGGTGTGCTGCAGCCCGGGATCGAGGCCGAGCAGCAGGGCCATGCTCAGTCCGACAGCTGCTGCAGCACGGCGTCGGGCACCTCGAAATTGGCGGTCACCGTCTGCACGTCGTCATGCTCGTCGAGGATGTCGATCAGCTTCAGCACCGAGCGGGCCTGCTCCTCGTTCAGCTCGACGCTGACATTGGGGCGCCATTCGAGCTTGGCGCTCTCCGCCGGGCCAAATTTTTCTTCCAACGCATCGCGGACGGTGAAGAGGTCCTCGATCGCGGTGCGGACCTCGTGGCCTTCCTCGCCGCTCTCGACATCGGCGGCCCCGGCCTCGATGGCGGCCTCCAGCATGGCGTCGGCGTCCGTCGCCGAGGCCGGGTAGCGCACCACGCCGTTGCGCTCGAACTGGAAGGAGACCGAGCCGGTCTCGCCCAGCGCCCCGCCATGCTTGGAGAAGGCCGAGCGGATGTCGGAGGCGGTGCGGTTGCGGTTGTCGGTCAGCGTCTCGACGATGACGGCGACGCCGGCCGGGCCATAGCCCTCATACCGGACCTCGACGTAATCCTCGCCGCCGGCACCACCACTGGCCTTCTTGATGGCGCGGTCGATGGTGTCCTTGGTCATGTTGGCGACGCGCGCCGCCTGCACCGCCGAGCGCAGCCGCGGGTTGAAGGCGGGGTCCGGCAGGCCCTGGCGGGCGCTGACGGTGATCTCGCGGATCAGCTTGGCGAAGGCGCGGGCGCGCTTGGCGTCCTGCGCACCCTTGCGGTGCATGATGTTCTTGAACTGGGAATGGCCGGCCACGCGCTCTCTCCGGGATTCTCATGATGTTCCGGGGTTGCCGTCCTATACCGCCGCCGCCCGGCCAAGGCGAGGGGCCAGCCGTCACAAGAATTTCCCTGGCATGACTTTGCGGGCGTTGCCCCGGCGGCATGGCGGCTTCTAGCATCGGCCCCGCCACAGCCCGAGCCGCCGCCATGACCGTCGACCCGCATGCCGTGACCACCCCCGAGGCGCTGGCCGCCCTCTACGCGCCGCCGCGGGAGATGGTGCTGAAGAAGGTGGCCGACCGGATCGACCCGCGCACCGCCCGCTTCATCGCCGCCAGCCCCTTTTGTCTGTTATCCACCGCCGGGGCGCGGGGGCCGCATTGCACGCCGCGCGGCGACGCCCCCGGCTTCGTCCAGGTGGTCGACGAAAAAACCCTGCTGATCCCGGACCGGCGCGGCAACAACCGGATCGACGCGCTGCGCGACATCATCGACAACCCGGCGCTCGCCCTGCTGTTCCTGCTGCCCGGCATGGGGGAGACGCTGCGGATCGGCGGCATCGGCCGCATCACCGCCGATCCCGAGCTCCGCGCCCGGCATGCCGTGCAAGGCGCCGAGCCGGCGACCCTGCTGCTGGTCGAGGTCCAGGAAGTCTTCATGCAATGCGCCCGGGCCCTGGTGCGGTCCAAGCTCTGGGGCCAGCGCGACCGGCCGCCGGCCGAGGCCCCCACCGGCGGCGAGCTGCTGGAGGCGCATACCAAGGGCCTGCTCGACGCCCAGGAATACGACACGGTGCTGGCGCCGAAATACAGCGCGATGCTCTATTGAGCGTCCCGCTGATGGTGCCGTGCGAAATGAGGGGGTGCTTCCCCCTTCCCGCCCCGGCCTGCCACCGCCTGGCGCAGCTTGCCTTCGGAAAGACGGAGACAAGCTGCGCCAGGTCTTTGTCTGGTCGCGTGATTCAGGCTTTTCGGTGATTCCACCTCAAGCCATCACGCTGTAGATGACGGACAGGCAACCGGACGGACAGATTTTGGCCCTTTCCTGGCGAGACACCCCTGAGCGCTACGGCCTGATCACCCGCGCCCTGCATTGGGGCATGGCGGGGGTCTTCGCCTGGCAGTTCCTCGGCATGATCCTGCGCAACCTGCTGGGGCGCGGGCCGGTGGCCGGCTTCTTCGTCGGCACGCATACCGCCCTGGGCACCGTGCTTCTCGTCTTGGTGCTGCTGCGCGGCGCCTGGGGGCTGTACAACCGCCCCCGCCGGCCGCCGCAGGAAGGTGGCTGGCTGGGCCGGGCGGCGGTGGCCGGGCATCTTGCTCTCTACGGGCTGATGCTGCTGGTGCCGAGCCTGGCCCTGCTGCGCGCCTATGGCTCCGGCCGCGCCTTCGCGCCCTTCGGCGTGCCGCTGTTCAGCGGCTTCCCAGGCGGGCCGATCGGCTGGATGACGGCGCCGGCCACTGCGGCGCATGGGCTGCTGGCCTGGGTGCTGCTGGCGCTGATCGCCGGGCATATCGCCATGGCGCTGGCGCATCGGCTGATCTGGCGCGACGCGGTGCTGCAGCGGATGGCCGGGCCGGCCCGGTAGCCTCGCCGCGAACGGGGCCGCGAAGGCCCCGCCGCGGTAGCGCTCAGAACTCCGGGGAAGATTCAGAAATCAGGGAAAGCCTGGGACAGCAGCCCGCCCTGCCGCACCGGGGCGATGCGCAGCGCCAGGCCGGTGGCATCGTCGGTCTCGACGAACACGCCGGAAAGGCTGGCCGGGCCCTCGGCCGGGGCCAGCTTCTCGCCCGGCACCTTCTTCCAGAAGCGCAGCGCCGCCGGGCCCTTCTGCATGCCGATGACGCTGTCATAGTCGCCGCACATGCCGGCATCGGTCTGGTAGGCGGTGCCATTCTCCAGGATGCGATGGTCGGCGCTGGGCACATGGGTGTGGGTGCCCACCACCAGGCTGACCCGGCCGTCGAAGCTGTGCGCGAAGGACATTTTTTCAGATGTCGCCTCGGCGTGGATATCCACCAGGATGGCCTGCACGCTGCCACCGGCACCCAGCTTGTGCCGGGCCAGCTCCGCCTGGGCGCCGCGGAAGGGGTCGTCCAGCGGCTCCATGAACAGGCGCCCCATGACGTTCATCACCAGCGCCTTGCGGCCGCCGGGGACGTCGACGACCGTGGCGCCGCGGCCGGGGGTGCCGGGCGGGTAGTTCAGCGGGCGGATCAGCCGCGGCTCGCCATCGATGTAGCCGACGATCTCCTTGCGGTCCCAGCTGTGGTTGCCCAGCGTCAGGACGTCGGCGCCGGCGGCCAGGAAGGCGCGCACCATGTCGGGGGAGACGCCGAAGCCATGGCTGGCATTTTCCGCATTGACCACGACCAGGTCGGCGCGCAGCCGGGCGCGCAGCTCGGGCAGGCCGTCGGTCAGGGCGTCGCGGCCGGAGCGGCCGACCACGTCGCCCAGAAACAGGATACGCAAGGGATCAGGACCTTTCGGAAGAAAGCGGGTCGCAAGAAAGCGGCTCGGTAGGGATGAAGCCCGCCTCGGTCGCGATGCCGAACAGCGGGAAATCATGGGCCCCGGTGGGGATGGCGGGCCGTTCCTGCGCCGCGAAGGCGACGCCGATGGCCCGCGCCCCCGGCAGCGCAGCCAGGGTGCGGTCGTAGTAGCCGCCGCCATAGCCCAGCCGCGCCCCGGTCCGGTCGAAGGCCAGCAGCGGCACCAGCAGCCAGTCGGGGCGGACCACCGCGCCGCCCGCCGGGACGGAGGTGCCGAAGCGGCCGGGCAGCAGCGCCTCGCCGAAGCGCCAGGCGCGGAATTCCAGCGGTTTTCCACGCGGGGGTGTCACCGGCAGCGCCAGCGGGTGGCCGGCCGCCTGCAGACGCCGCAAAACTGGCAGAAGATCGATCTCGGCGCCCATCGGCCAGAAGCCGCCGATGGTGGCGCCGGGCGGCGGCGGGCACTGCGCCAGCACCACCGCGGCCAGGGCCTCGCCGGCGCCGGCCGGGTCCAGCGCATCCCGGGCCTGGAACGCAGAACGCCGAAGCGCAGCCTTGGCGGCGGCGAGCTCCGGCGGGTCCTCGGCGAAGGCGGATGGGGTCAAGCGCGGAGCCACCATGGCCGTTGGCGTATTATCCTCCTAAGGCCTGCGTTAGCAGGTGGGCACCAGATAGCCGGACCAAGATCCGGCCAGCGCCAGCTCCCGGAGGATGCTTATTGGCCCCAGGGATAAGTTGCCTGACGCACCTGGCAGCTCCGCGACAGGATATTTAGGGCTGGTCGAGCGACGCTGCAATGCCCTCGATCTGCTCGGCCAGCCGGCCCAGCCGCTCGGCCAGCAGCGGGTCGACCTCCGGGGCCGCGCCCGGCGGCGCCGACTTGGCGCGGGAGAGGTCGACGCGCAGGTCGTGGATCTCATCCGCCAGCAGCAGGGAGGCCAGCAGCAGCAGCCGGCTCTCGCCGAATTGCCCGCCCATGGCGCGGATCGAGGCGACGCGGCGGTCGACCTCGGCCGCCAGCGCGATCAGATGCGCCTCCTGCCCGTCCTCGCAGGAAACGGGGTGGGTGTAGCCGCCGACGCGAACCGTGACCTGACCCAAGCTCAGCTCCCCTTGATATCGTCTGCCGCGGGACGGCCCGCGGCAGCATCGCCCGGCTCGTCCTCGCCGGGCTCATCGTCATGCGGCAGGGCCGCCGATTCGGCGCCCTCGATCTCGGCCAGCGCGCCGCGCAGCCGGGCCAGGGTATCGTCCAGCCGCAGCGACAGCGCCGCCACCGCCTCGGGCGGCACGCCGGCAGCCGCCGCCTCGGCCGGCGAGGGCTGTCGCGCCAGGACCGTGGCCAGGCGGCCGACCGCCCGTTCCAGCCGAGCGGTGGCCTCGCTCACCGCATCGCTGCTCATGCTCTCGCCTTCGCTCGCGCCGTAGGAATTCATGTCATCAGGCTTTACGCGGCGGGCGCGGCCAGGGTCAACGTATGGTCAACGCCGGATCGCAGATCGGCCAAGGCTTTGGGGGCATCAGTGAATGGAAGACCGCAGCGAAGCGGCGTCGCGGCGGCCGGCGGCGGCCTGGCCGGACCGATCACGAATCCGCGCGGTGACGGTGGGCGACGCCGGCGACGCCGTGCTGGCGCTGCGGGTCGCGCGGGATCTGGGGCTGGACAGCACGGTGACGCTGGTCTCGCCGCCGGGCGCCGCGGCCTGGCTGGGCGCGCCGCTGTTCCTGGCGATCATCGCCGCGGCCGAGGCCGAGGTGCCCGGCGTCGCCGCCTTCGCCGTGCTGGATTGCGGCGCCGCCCCGGGCCTGGCGCTGGCCGCGCTCGGCAGCGGGCTGGGCGCGGTGGTGCTGGCCCCCTGCCCGGCCTTCGCCCAGGTCGCCGCCGCCGCGGCCGCGGCCGGCACGCCGCTATGGCCGGCGCCGCCGCCGGCCCTGGCGCTCCGGCTTGAGCCTGGCCGGACCGGTCCCGCCGGTCACCCGCCGCGCGAAAACGGCGCAGAGGGTGCAATTGTGGCGAAAGTTGCAGGAAATACGGCGCTTCAGGCCAAAAAAATCGCCAATTGGTGGGGTAGCGCTCCAGGTGACAGTGCCGGCCGCCTCGGCTAAAGCCGGTGCAACCCCGCCGCAACGGAAGGACGGACCCATGAAGCTGACGCGCCGCGTGAAGGACATCCTCTCCTGGTATGAGAGCGACAACCCCGGCACCAAAGCGAATCTCGCCCGCATCCTGATGGAAGGCAAGCTCGGCGGCACTGGTCGCCTGGTGATCCTGCCGGTCGATCAGGGTTTCGAGCACGGTCCGGCCCGCTCCTTCGCGCCGAACCCCGCCGCCTATGACCCGCGCTACCATTTCGAGCTGGCGATCGAGGCGGGGCTCTCCGCCTATGCCGCGCCGCTCGGCATGATCGAGGTGGGGGCCGCGACCTATGCCGGCGCCATCCCGACCATCCTGAAGGTCAACAGCTCCAACTCGCTGTCGACCACCAAGGACCAGGCCGTGACCGGCACCGTGGCCGATGCCCTGCGCCTGGGCTGCTCGGCCATCGGCTTCACCATCTACCCCGGCTCCGAATACCAGTTCGAGCTGATGGAAGAGCTGCGCGAGCTCGCCGAGGAAGCCAAGGCCGCCGGCCTCGCCGTCGTCGTCTGGTCCTATCCGCGCGGCCCGATGCTGGACAAGACCGCCGAGACGGCGCTCGACATCTGCGCCTATGCCGCGCACATGGCGGCCCTCCTCGGCGCCCACATCATCAAGGTGAAGCCGCCGACCGAGGCGATCTCGCTGGATGCGGCGAAGAAGACCTACGAGAAGAACCCGATCGACACCTCGACCCTGGCGTCGCGCGTCAAGCACATCACCGACGCCTGCTTCGGCGGCCGTCGCCTGGTGGTCTTCTCGGGCGGCGAGGCCGGCACCACGGATGCGATGGTCGAGATGGCCCGCGGCATCCACCAGGGTGGCGGCAACGGCTCGATCATCGGCCGCAACACCTTCCAGCGCCCCAAGGCCGAGGCCCTGAAGCTGCTGGCCGACATCATCGCCGTCTACAAGACCGCGGCCTGATGCCACGCTCCGCCAAGCCGGCGGAGGAGCAGGGCGGCAGCCGGGAAACCGGCTGCCGCCTTTATCTCGTCACGCCCCCCGCGATCGAGCCGGCGGCCTTCGCCGACATCCTCGCGGCCGCCCTCGATGCCGGCGACGTCGCCGCGGTGCAGCTCCGGCTGAAGGACCTGTCCGACGACGCGCTGAAGCGGGCGATCGACGTGCTGCGCCCGGTGGCGCAGGCGCGCGACGTGGCCTTCCTGCTGAACGACCGCGCCGACCTCGCCAAGAAGACCGGCTGCGACGGCGCCCATCTGGGCCAGACGGATGGCGACCACGCGGCCGCCCGCAAGCTGCTGGGCCCCGACATGATGCTGGGCGTCACCTGCCATGCCAGCCGCCACCTGGCGATGGAGGCCGGCGAGCGCGGCGCCGACTACGTGGCCTTCGGCGCCTTCTTCCCGACCAGCACCAAGACCGTCGAGCACCATGCCGAGCCCGACCTGCTGGCCTGGTGGACCGAGATGTTCGAGGTCCCCTCGGTCGCCATCGGCGGCATCAACGCGACGAACTGCGCGCCCCTGGTCCAGGCCGGCGCCGATTTCCTGGCGGTGGTGGGCGCTGTGTGGAGCCACCCGGACGGCCCGGCCGCCGGCGTGCGGGCGATGAACGCGGCGATCGCCGCGGCGTCGTAGCGGAAGGCCTGGCGCGGGCCCGCGGGCCCGCCCACGGCCCCGTCCCGTCGCGTCAGAGCCGGACCTTCAGCACCCGCGCCAATTCGCCCACCACGCCCGCCCGGAAGGCCAGCACGCAGGCGACGAAGATGACGCCCTGGATCACCGTGACCCAGGCGCCGAACTCCGCCAGGTAGTTCTGCATGGTGACGATCACCGCCGCGCCCATGGCCGGGCCGAAGACAGTGCCCAGGCCGCCGACCAGCGTCATCAGCACCACCTCCCCCGACATCGCCCAATAGACGTCGGTCAGCGTCGCGATGCCGAAGACCAGCGCCTTGGTGCCGCCGGCGATGCCGGCCAGCGTCGCCGACAGGGTGAAGGCCACCAGCTTGTAGTCGTCGGTGCGGTAGCCGAGCGAGATGGCGCGCGGCTCGTTCTCGCGGATCGCCTTCAGCACCTGGCCGAAGGGCGAGTGGACGATGCGGTTGATCAGCAGGAAGCCGGCCAGGAAGACCGCCGCCACCAGCCAGTAGAAGCTCATGTCGCGGCTGAGGTCGATCAGGCCGAACAGGCTGCCGCGGGGCACGCGCTGGATGCCGTCCTCGCCGCCGGTGAAGGGCGCCTGCAGGCAGACGAAGAACACCATCTGGGCCAGCGCCAGGGTGATCATGGCGAAGTAGATGCCCTGGCGGCGGATGGCGATCCAGCCGGCGACCACGCCGAGGCAGGCGCCGATCGCGCCGCCGGCCAGGATGGCGAGCTCCGGCGTGAAGCCCCAGACCTTGGCAGCATGGGCGCTGACATAGCCGCCCATGCCGAAGAACATGGCGTGGCCGAAGGACAGCAGCCCGACATAGCCGATCAGCAGGTTGAAGGCGCAGGCGAAGAGGGCGAAGCACAGCAGCTTCATCAGGAAGACCGGGTACAGGAAGAACGGCCCGGCGATGAGCGCTGCCAGCAGAGCCAGGAAGGCGATGCTCTGCGCCCGGTTGAAGCCCAGCACCGACAGGCCGAGCAGCCCCGGCGTCTCGTGCAGCGCCGGCAGGGCGGCGATGGAGGCGTGGCCAGCGGCCATGGGTCAGGCCCTCCCGAACAGGCCGGCCGGGCGTGCCAGCAGCACGATGGCCATGATGACGAAGATCACGGTGGAGGAGGCCTCGGGGTAGACGACTTTTGTCAATCCCTCGACCAGCCCCAATCCGAAGCCGGTGACCACCGAGCCGAGGATCGACCCCATGCCGCCGATGACGACGACGGCGAAGACCACGATGATCAGGCTCGACCCCATCTGCGGGTTGACCGAGTAGATCGGCGCCGCCAGCACGCCGGCGAAGGCGGCCAGCGCCACGCCCGCGGCATAGGTCAGCGTCACCATGCGCGGCACGTTGACGCCGAAGGCCTGGACCAGCGCGGCATTCTCGGTCGCCGCCCGCAGATAGGCGCCGAGCCGGGTCTTCTCGATCACCAGCCAGGTGGTCAGGCTCATCACCAGCGCGGCGACGACGACCCAGAGCCGGTATTTCGGCAGGAACATGAAGCCGAGGTCGATCGGCGGGCCCGACAGGATCTCCGGCGGCGAATAGGGCATGCCGGAGGAGCCGAATTCGTTGCGGAACAGCCCCTCGATGATCAGCGCCATGCCGAAGGTCAGCAGCAGCCCGTAGAGATGGTCCAGCTTGTACAGCCGGCTGATCATCGTGCGTTCCAGCACCACGCCGAAGGCGCCGACGATCAAGGGCGCCAGGATCAGCGCCGGCCAATAGCCGATGCCGCCATAGTTCAGCAGCATCCAGGCGACGAAAGCGCCCATCATGAACTGCGCGCCATGGGCGAAGTTGATGACGTTCAGCATGCCGAAGATGACGGCCAGGCCCAGCGACAGCAGCGCGTAGAAGGCGCCGTTCACCAGGCCGAGCACCACCTGCGGCAGGCCGAGCTCCAATTGGAAAAGCAGGTCTTCGAGCAAGGCCAAGGCTTCCTGCAGCGAGAGGGTCCAGGGGTCGGGAGGGGGCGCGCGCCCCCTCCCCGGCCTCAGGTGCGGGTCAGGCGGCAGCCGCCGGCGGCGACCGGGCGGAAGGCCTCCTCGGCGGCGGTGGTCTGCAGCAGCTTGTAGTAGTCCCAGGGGCCCTTGCTCTCCTCGGGCGACTTCACCTCGAACAGATAGGCCGGGTGGATCTTGCGGCCGTCGGCGCGGATGCTGCCCTGGCCGAAGGCGTCGTCGTCGGTCGGCATCGCCTTCATGCGGGCGATGACGTCGGCGCCGCTCTTGCGGGCATCGGCCGCCCCCATGGCGAGGGCCGCCTTCAGGTAGTGCAGCGTGCCGGCATAGCAGCCGGCCTGCACCATGGTCGGCTTGCGGCCGCCGTCGATGTCGCCGATGCGCTGGGTCAGCGCCCGGGTGCGGTCGTTCATGTCCCAGTAGAAGGTCTCGGTCAGCACCAGCCCCTGGGCGGTCTTCAGCCCCAGCGCATGCACGTCGGAGATGAAGACCAGCAGCCCGGCCAGCTTGGTGCCGCGGCGGGTGATGCCGAATTCGGCGGCCTGCTTGACGCAGTTGATGGTGTCGGCGCCGGCATTGGCCAGGCCGATCACCTTGGCCCGGCTGCGCTGCGCCTGCACCAGGAAGGAGGAGAAGTCGGTCGTGCCCGGGAAGGGCGTGCGGATACTGCCCAGCAGCTGGCCACCCTGCGCCTTGACGAACTCGCCGGTGTCACGCTCCAGCGCATGGCCGAAGGCATAGTCGGCGGTGATGAAGAACCAGCTGTCGCCACCGGCCTTCACCATGGCGGCGCCGGTCGAATGCGCCAGCATCCAGGTGTCGTAGGTCCAGTGGATGGTGTTGGCGTTGCACTGGCTGCCGGTCAGGTCGGCGGTGCCGGCGCCCGAGTTGATGAAGACCTTGTTCTTCTCCTCCGCGATCGCCGCCACCGCCAGCGCCACCGAGGAGGTGGGGACGTCGATCACCGCATCGACGCCGTCGCGGTCGAACCACTGCCGCGCGATGGTGGCGCCGACATCGGGCTTGTTCTGGTGGTCGGCGACCACGACCTCGACCTGGATGCCCTTGCCGGCCATCTCGGCCACCGCCTGGCGCACCGCCTGCACCGAGCCTGGGCCGGACAGGTCGCGATAGGTGCCGGACTGGTCGTTCAGCACGCCGATCTTCAGCGTGTTTGCCTGGGCGCGGGCGCGGCCGGGCAGGCCGGCCAGGGCGGCGGGCACCAGAGCCGCGGCGGCGGCGCCCTTCAGAAGGCTGCGGCGATCTTGTGCCATTCTCGTGCTTCTCCCAACTGCCCCTGACCGCGCCCGGGGCCGGCGAACTCAATGACCGGCGAACTTACCTGATCGCCGGCTGATGGCGGCTGCGGGGGGCCGGGGCCACCACCGCATCGCCCGCCCACCGGACCTCTCGCAGCGTCAGACGCCGAGATAGGCGTGCAGACGGTCCATGGAGCCGGCGAGCTCCTGGTTGCTGACCGCATCCACCACCTGGCCATGCTCCATGACGTAGTGGCGGTCGGCGACCGTCTGGGCGAAGCGGAAATTCTGCTCGACCAGCAGCACGGTGATGCCGCGCGCCTTGATCTCGCGGATGGTGCGGCCGATCTGCTGGACGATGACCGGGGCCAGGCCCTCGGTCGGCTCGTCCAGCATCAGCAGCGGCGCGCCGGTGCGCAGGATGCGGGCGATGGCCAGCATCTGCTGCTCGCCGCCCGACAGCTTGGTGCCCGGGCTGCGCGCGCGTTCCTTCAGGTTGGGGAACAGCGTGTAGATGGCCTCGATGTCCATCCCGCCCGGCCGCACCACCGGCGGCAGGAGGAGATTTTCCGTCACGTCGAGACTAGCAAAAATGCCGCGCTCCTCGGGGCAGAGCGCGATGCCGGCGCGGGCGATGCGGTCGCTGCGGGCGCCGATCAGCTCCTGCCCCTCGAAGCGCACGCTGCCCTGGCGCTTGGCCACCAGCCCCATGATGGCGCGCAGCGTCGTGGTCTTGCCGGCGCCGTTGCGGCCGAGCAGGGTGACCACCTCGCCCTGCCGCACCTCGATGCCGACGCCGTGCAGCACATGGCTCTCGCCGTACCAGGCCTGCAGCCCCTCGACCTTGAGCAGCGGCTCCGCCTGGGGCATCAGCGCCTCAGCCATGCGCGGCACCCCCGGAGATGGCGGGATCGGTGCCCAGATAGGCGGCGATCACCTGCGGGTTGCGGGAGACCTCGGCATAGGGCCCCTCGGCCAGCACCTTGCCGCGGGTCAGCACGGTGATGGTGTCGCAGAGGCCCTCGACCACCTTCAGGTTGTGCTCGACCATCAGCACGGTGCGGCCCTCGGCCACGCGCTTGACCAGCGCCACGATGCGGTCGACGTCTTCCGCGGTCATGCCGGCGGTGGGCTCGTCGAGCAGCAGCATCACCGGGTCGAGCGCCAGGGTGGTGGCGATCTCCAGCGCCCGCTTGCGGCCATAGGGCAATTGCCCGGCCGGCAGATGCGCGTAGCCGCCGAGGCCGACATCCTCGAGCAGCTCGCGCGCCCGGGCGTCGTAGCGGCGCAGCAGCCCGTCGGATCGCCAGAAGTCGAAGCTGCCGCCGCGCGCCCGCTGCAGCGCGACGCGGACATTCTCCAGCACCGTCAGGTGCGGAAACACCGCGGAGATCTGGAAGCTGCGCACCAGGCCGAGGCGGGCGACCTCGGCCGGCTTCATCTTCGTGATGTCGCGGCCGTCGAAGCGGATGCTGCCGCGGCTCGGCGGCAGGAACTTGGTCAGCAGGTTGAAGCAGGTCGTCTTGCCGGCGCCGTTCGGGCCGATCAGCCCGTGGATGCTGCCGCGGCGGATTTTCAGCGAGACATCGCCGACGGCGACGAATCCCAGGAATTCCTTGGTCAGGCCTTCCGTCTCAAGGATGCTCTCAGCCACCCGCCCCCCCTTCTTGCCCGTCCCCGCAGGATCAGTTTCCGACCCTTGCGATGAACCATGACGAGGCGGCAGCAAGCGCGCAAGCAAAGCTTTGCGGCCGGCCGAGGCGCTGCGGCGCGCCCGGTCGACGGCAGCGGGATACCGGCAGCCAGGTCTGACCGAACGGTCAGGACCGGCTACCGGAACCGGCGTCAGATGGCGAAGTTCAACGCCTCCGGCGCTAGATCGCGAAGTTCAACGCCTCCGGCGCTAGATCGCGAAGTTCAACGCCTCCGGCGTTGGGCGACGCAGCCCCGCCACCGCCGCGCGGCGCAGCAGCTCGGCCACCGTCTGGCCGGCCAGGCTGTTCAGCACCGTCTTCTCCTGCTCCTCCCACAGCGGCAGGATCACCGCCTTCTGCAGCGGGCTCGGCGGCTCCGGCTGCGCCTCATCGCCCGGCACATCCGGGTTGAGCACCGCCGAGACCACCTCCTGCAGCGAGATGTCGCGCGCCGCCCGGCCCAGCCGGTAGCCGCCCTTCGGCCCCCGGGTGCTGCCCAGGATGCCGGCGCGCGACAGCGCCTGCAGCACCGGCTCGATGCCGCGCCGCGCCTCGCCCAGCCGGTCGGCGATATCGCCGGCCGGCACGGTCGAGCCGCGGCCGGCGTGGAACGCCACGTCCAGCACGATGGAAACCGCCGTCATCGCCCGATCACGCCGCAACAACATTGCAAAGACCCCCTGAACCACGCCGAACTGCCGTGATATAAGGCTTCCATGCCCGAAGGAAACACCCCCCATCCTCGGCCCGGCGCCGGGATGCACGAGAGCGTGCTGGCCACCATCGGCCACACGCCCCTGGTCCGCCTGCCCCGGCTCGAGGCCACGCGCGGCCTCAAGGCCCGGCTGGCCTTGAAGCTGGAGTTCTTCAACCCGCTCGGCTCGGTGAAGGACCGCATCGGCCTGGCCATGGTCGAGGCGGCCGAACGCGAAGGCGTGATCCGCCCCGGCGAATCGGTGCTGGTGGAGCCGACCTCGGGCAATACCGGCATCGCGCTGGGCCTGGTCGCCGCCGCCAAGGGCTACCGGCTGATCGTCACCATGCCCGACGGCGCCAGCGTCGAGCGCCGCAAGATGCTGCGGCTGCTGGGCGCCGAGGTCGAGCTGACGCCGGCGGCCCAGGGCATGTCCGGCGCCATCGCCCGGGCCGAGGCGATCATCGCCGCCACCCCGCATGCCTGGATGCCGCGGCAGTTCGACAACCCGGCCAACCCGGCCGTCCATGCCGCGACCACGGCCGAGGAGATCTGGGCCGATTCGGCAGGCCTGGTCGATGCGGTGGTGGCCGGCGTCGGCACCGGCGGCACCGTCACCGGCATCGCCCGCGCGCTGAAGCCGCGCCGGGCGGGGCTGCGGGTGATCGGGGTGGAGCCGGCCGAATCCGCCGTGCTGTCGGGCGACGATCCGGGGCCGCACGAGATCCAGGGCATCGGCGCCGGCTTCCGCCCGGCCGTGCTGGAGCTCGGCCTGCTCGACACCATCCGCCGGGTGACCGAGCGGGAGAGCTTCGCCGCCGCCCGGCTCTGCGCCCGCACCGAGGGGCTGCCGATCGGCATTTCCTCCGGCGCCGTGCTGCATGCCATGCTGGATCTGGCCGAGCAGCCGGCGATGGAAGGCAAGCTGATCGTCGGAATCGCCGCCTCCTTCGCCGAGCGGTACCTTTCGACGGATCTTTTCGCCGGGCTGTAACCGGTCCCCCGCCCCGGGACCACCGCAGGTTGCAAATTTCCCTCGTGTCATCAAGGGTTTACCCTGGGTGAAAACGAGGGAAATCAACCGCTTGACCTCAGAACGCTCCCGCAACTGGTCAACAGGCTGTTAAAATCCTCTGACCATCCTGCCGGCAACACTGGCAGGAACCGTGTCTCATGCGCCTCTTCCTCAACCTCAGGGTGGGCCTCAAGCTCGCCCTATCGGCCGCGCTGACGGTCGCGCTGCTCTCCATCCTGGTCATCCGCACCAATTCCAGCCTGACCGACGTGCTGGGCGAGAACCATGTGCTGCGCGACGCGGCCGAGGCCGATGGCGCGCTGAGCGATGCCGTGACCGAGGGCGTGCGCGCCGCGCTGTTCTCCAGCATGGTGGTCAGCGCGCAGACGCTGGACGCCGTCGGCGCCGCCCAGCGCGGCGTGCAGGAACGGCTGGACGCGCTGCGCAACCGCGTCGAGGCGGGCGCCGGCAAGGCGCAGCCGCGCGAGCGCGAGATGGCGATGCAGGTGCTGCCGCTGATCGAGGAATATGGCCGCGCGCTGCGCGAGGTCACCGACCTGCGCACCAAGCTGATCGAGCGCCGCGACCAGGTGCTGTTCCCGGCCATGAACGAGTATGACCAGCGCTTCGAGGCGGTCGCCGCGAGCATGGAGTTCGAGCTGACCGAGCCGGCCCGCGTCGACGAGATGCGCCAGCGGCTGATGGCCTATCACGGCGCGGTCAACGACCTGCGCGCCTCCGCCCAGCGCTTCATCGGCACCGAGGACCAGGAGCAGGCCCGCCGCCTGCGCCGCGCCATCGCGCAGCAGCGCGTGCATTTCCGCGGCGTCTCCTCCGGCCCGCTGAGCGACAGCCTGCGCAACGAGGTCAACCGCATGGGCGCCGCCTCGGCCGCCATCGCGACGGCCTCCGACGAGATGGTGACCGGGCTCGGCGCGCTGGGCGAGCTGCGCGAGGGCCGGGTCGATCCGGCGCGCAACAAGCTCGAGGCGGCGCTGGCCGGCGTCAACGCGGCGATGACCGAGGATTCCGAGCGGCGCCAGCTGGCCAGCGAGGCGAGCCTGGCGCGCGTCAAGCAGGACACGCTGATCGCCGGCGGCCTGATCGCGCTGGTGCTGATCCTGGCGGGCCTGGCGACCAACAGCGCCATCTCCTCGCCGCTGCGCCGCCTGGCGGTGGTGCTGAAGAAGATCGCCGAGGGCAATGCCAGCGTCACCGTCCCCGACCGCAACCGTCGCGACGAGATCGGCAATATCGCCGGCGCCGTCGAGGCGCTGCGCGGCACGGTGGCCGAGGCCTTCTCGCAGCGGCAGATGCTGGAGCAGATGCCGACCGGCGTGGTGATGAGCGATCCGAAGCAGGATTTCCGCATCACCTATGTCAATGCGCGGATGCGCGAGATCCTGACCGACCACATCCCCGACGCCCTGCCCTGCGCCGCCGACCAGGTCACCAGCCAGAGCATCGACATCTTCGCCCGCGACCCGGAGAAGCAGCGCGCGCTGCTGTCGGACGCGGCCAACCTGCCGCATCGCGAGCGGCTGCACCTCGGCCGCGAGGTGATCGACCTCAACGTCTCCGCCATCCGCGACAGCAGCGGCGCCTATGTCGGGCCGATGCTGGTCTGGACGCTGGTGACCGAGCAGGCCCGCCTGGCCGATACCTTCGAGGGCCAGGTCGGCGGCGTCGTCGAGAATGTCGTCTCCCGCGCCACCGAGATGCAGGCGGCCGCCCAGCAGCTGACCGGCAGCGCCAAGCTGTCCGGCCAGGAAGCCAGCCTGGTGGCGGAAGCCGCCGACCGCGCCAATGCCGATGTGCAGGCGGTGGCCGCCGCGGCCGAGGAGATGGCGGCCTCGATCGTCGAGATCACCCGCCGCGTCAGCGAGGCGGCCCAGGTGACCGACCGCGCCGTGCACGAGGCGCGCGCCACCGACACCACCATGCGGAGCCTCGCCGAAAGCGCCAACCGCATCGGCGACGTGGTCAAGCTGATCGGCGACATCGCCGGCCAGACCAACCTGCTGGCGCTGAACGCGACCATCGAGGCGGCCCGCGCGGGCGAGGCCGGTAAGGGCTTCGCGGTCGTGGCGTCGGAGGTGAAGAACCTCGCCGGCCAGACGGCGCGCGCCACCGAGGAGATCAGCAGCCAGATCGCCGAGATGCAGGCGGTGACCAGCCGCGCCGTGGAGGCCATCCGCGGCATCGGCAGCACGGTCGAGCGGACCAACGAGATCTCCACCGCCATCGCCGCCGCCGTCGAGCAGCAGGGTGCGGCGACGCAGGAGATCGCGCGCAGCGCCAGCCAGGTGGCGGAAGCCACCGGCACGGTCAGCCAGCGCATCGGCCGCGTCCGCGAGGCCGCGGTCGAGACCGGCACGGCCGCCAATGGCATGCTGGAAGCGACCGAGGGCCTGGCCGGCTCGGCCGGCGAGCTGCGCAGCCGCGCTTCCGAGTTCCTGGTCGCGATCCGCGCGTAGTTCTGCCCGGGGAGAGGGCCGGTGGCCCTCTCCGCCTCGCTATCCTGCCCGGTGCGCCCGGCTGCTCCTGACGGGAGGGCCGGGCTTTTTCATGCGCGCAGGATGCCGGCGTCGGTGCCGATGACCGCCTCGGTGGCGAGGCCGGCGAAAATCCCGTGCTCGACGACGCCGGCCAGCGCCTTCAAGGCCCGGCCCAGCGCCGCCGGATCGGCGATGGCGCCGCAGGCCGCGTCGTAGATCAGGTTGCCGTTGTCGGTGACGAAGGGCTTCTTCCCATCACCCCGCAGCGTCGGTGTCGCCTCGATGCCGGCGTTGCGCAGGGCGGCGGCGATGCGGGACGCGGTGTGGCGGTGGCCGAAGGGGACGACCTCGACGGGCAGCGGGAAGCGGCCGAGCACCGCCACGCGCTTGGCCGCGTCGGCGATGACGATGCAGCGGGTGGAGGCCTGCCAGACCAGCTTCTCGCGCAGCAGGGCGCCGCCGCCGCCCTTGATCAGCGCCAGGCCCGGCCCGATCTCGTCGGCGCCGTCGACGGTGACGTCGATGCGGGGGATGTCGTCGAGCTCCGCCAGGCGCAGGCCGAGGCTTGTGGCGAGGCCGGCCGTGGCGCGGGAGGTGGCGACGCAGGTCAGGTCGAGGTTTCGCCGCGCCAGGGCCGTGACGAAATAAACCGCCGTGGAGCCGGTGCCCAGGCCGACGATGGTCTTGTCCTGGATGATTTCGGCCGCGGCTTCGCCGGCTGCGCGTTTCTGATGATCGGTCATGCCCTCACCCTGCCCTGCGGCAGGGAGCGCCGATCATCAAACGGCCGTGGATCAGAAAAAAAGAAGGGGGCCCGGGGGAATTCTTTCCCCCGGCCTTCACGCCATGTACGAGAAGCCGGTATTTCCTGAAATGATCAAGTACCGATTGATCAGCTTCTCGCGCCCTTCGGCGGTGGAGAATTCCTTCAGGTCGATGCGTTTCTCGACCTGCCGCGCCTGGGATTCGATGGACTGGTAGGCGATCTCGTCCGGCAGTCCGGCCAGGGTCAGCGCGACACGGCGCAGGATCCTG
This sequence comes from Roseomonas sp. 18066, assembly GCF_902706185.1. GTDB lineage: Bacteria > Pseudomonadota > Alphaproteobacteria > Acetobacterales > Acetobacteraceae > Pseudoroseomonas. The sequence continues at coordinate 21,036 of NZ_CACSJM010000067.1, forward strand.
TCGCCGAGCACGTTGTAGACGCCGGGCGTCTTGTCTTCCATGCTGCGGATATGCAGCGCGTCGGACACTTCGGTGCTCTGGTCGGCAACCTCGGAGACGCGCTGGTATTCGATGAAGTTCGCCTTGATCTCGGCGAAGACCGTCGGGTCCTTCAGCTTGGTCAGGCCGGACTTGGCGAAGTCGAGCGACTGCGCCGCCGTCTTCCAGGCCGCGTTGGTCAACTGGGAGGCCAGGTTGCCGGTGACCGTGGTGTCGGAGGTCAGCGCCTTGGTGGCGAGGGCGACATTGTCTTCCTGCCCGGCCAGGCCATAGGCCTGCAGCAGCACCTTGCGCGCGGTCGGGTCCTTCAGCAGATCGGCCGGCGTCTTGGCGCTGCTGATCGCCTTCTGCAGCCGCTCCAGGTCGCGCTTGATCGACGCGTCCTTGGAGAGGCGCTCGGTATCCTTCGCCTCGTTCTTCAGCGTCTTGTTGTACAGGCCGATGCGATCGGAGCCCGTCATCCCACCGCTGTCCGAGCCGTAGCCGAACAGCGTGCCGAGATAGGGATTGATCGGCATGGCGGCCTCCTCACAAGTCGGCCGGGGGGCGGCCCCCGGGGTTCAGCCCGGCGCGGCGGCGGCGACCGGCGCGTCGTGGCTGGCGTTCAGCATCGCATCATCATGCGGGAAGAGCACGCGGACACGCCGCATCGCTTCCCAGCAATCGCCGATCTCCAGATCGGAGATGGCCAGCGCCAGCACGCTGCGCGCGGTGGCGGAGGTGGTGGCGGCCGCGTATTCGTCGGCCAGGCCGCGCGCCATGGCGACGAACTGGTCGCGCTCGTCCTCCTCGGCGATATAGGCCGCCTGGATGGCGAAGTAGACCCGGCGCGCCGGCGTGCGCGCATCCTCGGGCGACATGATCTGCTTGCCGAACAGGAAGCGGGCGCGGTTGGACAGCATGACGCTGGTGCGCGTCTTGAACTGCAGGGCAGCGCCATTGACCAGCATGCGGTCGCCCGCGCGGAGGTCGAGGACCAGGCGGCCGGCGCCGCGCGGGGAGCGGGTCTCGCTCATGCGGCGGCGCCCGTCTCCATCGCGGGCGCGCGGCCCAGCAGGCCGGCGGCGAAGCTGTCGCAGATATCGGCGAGGAAGCCGAGATCGGCATCGTCCTTGTCGGCCTCGCGCATCGCGGCGCGGCAGACCGAGACGATCTGGCCGCGCAGCGGCAGCGGCAGCTCGCAGGATTCGTGCAGGGTCAGCACGCGGACCGTGCTGAACAGGCGCGTCGCATCGCTGCGGGCGCGGATACGCTCGATGTCGGAGCCCTCGACGGCCACGCGCAGGCGGCCGGAGACCAGGGCATAGACCTCGGCCTCCTGCTCGCGAAGCGACCGGGCGGCCTTCACGGCGCCATAGGCACGCAAGGCCTGGGCGTGGAAGTTGGGTGCGGACACGATACCAGCCTCTCGTTTTGACGGCGGGGGGGCGCGGGGCCCCGTGTACGGTTCAGATTCGATTGTGGTGGCCGGTCCGGACGGCGGGGGGTCGTCCGGACCTGTCAGGCCTGCCGCGGCGCGGCGGCCTCAGAGGCGGTCGCCTGGCTCAGCGGAAGAGCGAGAGCAGGACCTGCGGCGCCGAGTTGGCGGTCGACAGCGAGGTCGTCGCCAGCTGCTGCTGCGTCTGCAGCGCGGTCAGGCGGGCCGATTCCTTGGCGAGGTCCGCGTCGACCAGCGAGCCCAGGCCCTCTTCCATCGCGTCGATGCGGGCGCTGTTGTAGGTCAGCTGGCTGGAGATGAACTTGCTGTCGTTGCCGAGCGCGTTCGAGGTGGTGTTGACCGAGGAGCTGAGGCCCGAGAAGGTCTTCAGCGCCACGCCGCCGACGGTGACCGAGGTCACGGCGGCACCGGTGTTGTCGACGCCCTGCAGCAGCTGCTTCGCCTCGTCGGCCGTCATCGTGGTGATGCCGGTGATGTCGGTGGCGATGTCGTCGGTGAAGCTCAGATTGTCGGCCGAGGTCGCGTTCGCGTTGACCGTGTAGCTCTGACCCTTCTCGTTGCGGGTCACTTCCATCGAGCCGCCCTCGAAGGCGGCGCCGGTCAGCGGGTCGTTGGCGGTGCTGCCCAGCAGACGGGTGCCGTTGTAGCTGGCATCCTGCAGGGTGGTGTTCATCCGCGTCACGAGCGACTTGAACTGCTCGGTGTACTGGCTGCGCGTCTCGGCATCGAGGTTCGCGTCGGACAGCTTGGTCAGCACGGTGCTGACATCGTTCACCAGGGTGGTGGAGACGGTGTCGACCGCCTTCAGCGTGCTGGTGAGCAGGCCGTTCACGCCGCCGAGCTGGTCGTTGGCGGAGTTCAGGCCGGAGACATCGGCGCGGACCTTCTGGGCCACCGCATAGGCGGCGCCATCGTCCTTGGCGTCCGACACCTTGTAGCCGGTGGACACCTTCTTCTGCGTCGTGTCCAGCTGTTCGTTGATCTTGTTCAACGACTGCAGGGCAACCTTGGCACCAGAATTCGTGATGACCGAGTTGGCCATGGCTTTAATTCCTGTTCACAACACCGCCTGCTTTTAAGCGGTGCGACCAGCTTCCCCCGTCTTTTCCAGGGTGCGTCCGGTCGGACATGGAAGGTCACCGCGCGGCTTATCCGCCGTACCATCCGTCTCCACCCGGTCCTTGGGTGGCGAAGGGAAATTCGGCCGAATTTATGAACGGGGTGTTTACCATCCTTCCCAATTCGAACCGGCCCGCGAAAAAAACCGCGCAGGGCGGGCAGCGCCTTGGAATTGCAGCGCGCAGCCCGGCTGGGGCGCAGCGCTGGCGGGGCCGGAATGGGGCCCGCCGCCGCCGGGAGGGGCGGCAAATCGTTAACGGTTTCTGAGCCGCGCCCAGGCGGGGCGGCACAACGGAACGGGCCGGGCAGCGTCGCCGCTGCCCGGCCCGGTCTTGATGCGGGGGCCGGCGGCCCGCCTGGTGGCGGCGCCGGCCCCTGCCCGATCTCAGATTACCGGAACAGCGAGAGCAGCACCTGCGGCGCCGAGTTGGCGGTCGACAGCGCGGTCGTCGCCAGCTGCTGCTGGGTCTGCAGCGCGGTCAGGCGGGCCGATTCCTTGGCGAGGTCGGCGTCCACCAGCGAGCCCAGGCCTTCCTCCATCGCGTCGATGCGCGAGCTGTTGTAGGTCATCTGGCTGCCGACGAACTTGCTGTCGTTGCCCAGCTGGTTCTGCGCCGAGTTCACGTCCGAGGTCAGCGAGGTGAAGGTCTTCAGCGCCACGCCGCCGACGGTGACCGAGGTCACGGCGGCGCCGGTGTTGTCGACGCCCTGCAGCAGCTGCTTGGCCTCGTCCGCCGTCATCGTCGTGATGCCCGAGATATCGGTGGCGATATCGTCGGTGAAGGACATCTGGTCGGCGGTGGTGGCGCTCGAGTTGACCGTGTAGCTCTGGCCCTTCTCGTTGCGGGTCACTTCCATCGAGCCGCCTTCGTAGGCGGCGCCGGTCAGGTCGTTGGTCGCGGTCGAGGAGAGCAGGCGCGTGCCGTTGTAGTTCGCGTCCTGCAGCGTGGTGTTCATCTGCGTGACGAGCGACTTGAACTGCTCGGTGTACTGCTCGCGCGTGCCGGCATCGAGGTTCGAGTCGGACAGCTTGGTCAGCACGGTCGAGACGTCGGTGGACAGCTTGCCGGAGACGGTGTCGATCGCCTTCAGCGTGCTGGTCAGCAAGCCGTTCACACCACCGAGCTGATCATTGGCGGCGTTCAGGCCGGTCACGTCGGCACGCACCTTCTGGGCGACGGCATAGGCGGCGCCGTCATCCTTGGCGTCGGCGACCTTGAAGCCGGTCGACACCTTCTTCTGGGTGCTGTCGAGCTGGTTGTTGATCTTGTTCAGCGACTGCAGCGCAACCTTGGCGCCGGAGTTGGTGATGACCGAGTTGGCCATAGCGGTAGTTCCTGGGAACCATCGTCGCCCGGTCAAGGGCGACGCGACCAGACCCCTGTCTTTTCCGGGGCGCTGATCGGGAAGGAAGGTCACTAAAGCGGTTCATCCGCCGTACCTTCCATCTCCGCCCGGTCATGGGGCGGCAACGGGAATTTGGCCGCTAATTGTGAACGGGTTGTTTACCGAGACGATTTTTCCGCGCCGCCCGGCGAATCCCCCATCAAACCCCTGAAAAACCTGCGAAAGAATTTTCAACGGCGTGATGATCGGGCGAAGCTTCCAAGCTCAAACGCGGCGATTCCAGCCTGAACAAAGCCGTATCCGTTAACAATTTCGCCCTGCCGCGGCGCTGGAAGAATCGTCCCTCAGAAGGTAAGGACGCCGCTCCCGCCGCCGGCCCCTTGGGGAAAGAAGCACAAAAGCCGAATTCCGCGGCATTCCTATCTGCCGGGTTAACAGACTGGTCCGAACTCGCCCGCATCCTGCCGACACGAAATAAACGGATTCGCGGCATGGACGACCTCATCTCGGAATTCCTGGCGGAGACCAACGAGGCTCTCGCCGAGCTCGACACGGCCCTGGTGGACCTCGAACGCGCCTCCGAGGATGCCGAGATCCTGGCGCGCATCTTCCGCATGGTCCACAGCGTCAAGGGCACCTGCGGCTTCCTCGGCCTGTCGCGGCTCGAAGCGGTGGCGCATGCCGCTGAATCGCTGCTCGGCCTGTACCGCGACGGCGACATCGCCGTCTCGCCCTCCGGCGTCACCGCGGTGCTCGCCGCCATCGACACCATCCGCATGATCATGGCCGGCATCGCCGAGACCGGCGTCGAGCCGGTCGGCGATGACTCGGCCCTCGTCGCCCAGCTCAACGCCGCCTCGGAAGAGCAGCCCGCGGCCGAAGCCGAGCCCGTCGCCGCCATCGTCGCGCCGGTCGCCGCCGCCAAGCCGGTGGAGAAGCCGGCCGAGGAGAAGGCCGCCGCCCAGCACGGCGACAGCTCGATGCCGGTGCAGGCCATCCGCGTCTCGCTGCCGGTGCTCGACGAGCTGATGACGCTGGCCTCCGAGCTGGTGCTGGTGCGCAACCAGCTGCTGCAGGTCGCCCGCGGCCAGACCGACACCCCCTTCGCCGCCCCCCTGCAGCGGCTGTCGCGCATCACCTCCGACCTGCAGGAAGGGGTGATGAAGACCCGGATGCAGCCGGTCTCGGCCGCCTGGGCCAAGCTGCCCCGCCTGGTACGCGACCTCGGCACCGAGCTCGGCAAGCGCATCGACCTGGTGCAGAGCGGCGGCGACACCGAGCTCGACCGCCAGGTGCTGGAGCTGATCAAGGATCCGCTGACCCACATGGTGCGCAACAGCGCCGACCATGGGCTGGAGACGCCGGATATCCGCCGCGCCGCCGGCAAGGTCGCGCATGGCACCATCTCGCTCTCCGCCCGCCAGGAGGGTGGCCGCATCGTCATCGAGCTGGCCGATGACGGGCGCGGGCTGAACATCGCCCGCATCCGCTCGCGCGCCATCGAGCGCGGCCTGGCGACGGAGGCCGCCGTCGCCGCGATGGACGATGCCGAGGCCGCGCGCTTCATCTTCCGCCCCGGCTTCTCGACAGCGGCCGCGGTGACAGCCGTCTCCGGCCGCGGCGTCGGCATGGATGTCGTGCGCAGCAACATCGAGCGGATCGGCGGCACCGTCGACCTGCAGACGGTGGAGGGCCAGGGCACCACCCTGATCATCCGCATCCCGCTGACGCTGGCGATCATCTCGGGCCTCGTCGTGCAGGCCGCCAACGAGCGCTTCGCCGTGCCGCAGGCCGCGGTGGTCGAGCTGGTGCGCGTGGGCTCGGGCGGCGCCAGCGTCGAATGGCTCGACGATGCGCCGGTGATGCGCCTGCGCGGCCAGCTGCTGCCGCTGGTGCAGCTCGGCGCGCTGCTGGGCCTGGCCGCCCCGCATGAAAGCGGCTCGGCCGCCCAGGGCTTCGTCGCCGTCCTGCAGGGCGACACCGCCCGCTTCGGCCTGTTCGTCGACGGCGTCTTCGACACCGAGGAAATCGTCGTCAAGCCGGTGGCGCCGATCCTGCGCGACCTGCAGGCCTTCTCCGGCAACACCATCCTCGGCGATGGCGGCGTCATCATGATCCTCGACCCCGCCGGCCTCGCCCGCATGGCCGGCCTCGGCAGCGCCCGCAAGGAAACCGCCGCCGCCGTCACCGGCACCGTCGAGGAGACCGGCTCGCAGCTGCTGCTGTTCCGCGCCGGCGGCCAGGCGACGCCGATCGCCGTGCCGCTCGGCCTGATCGCCCGCCTCGAGGCGCTGCGCTCGGACAGCATCGAGACCGCCGGCAACCGCCCGGCCGTGCAGTATCGCGGCCAGCTGATGCCGCTGCTGCCGCTCGGCCCCTGGACCCAGCCGCCGGCTGGCTCGACCCAGCACCTGCTGGTCTTCCAGGACGGCAACCGCAGCCTGGGCCTGATGGTCGACGAGATCCTCGACGTGATCGAGGAGCGGCTGGTGCTGCGCCCGTCGACCGACCGCGCCGGCTTCCTCGGCGCCGCCGTCATCGCCGGCCGCGCGGCCGACGTGCTCGACTGCTCCTACTGGCTGCGCCTCGGCGACCCGCACTGGTTCGGCAAGACCGAGCAGGCGGCGCCCCGCGTGCTGGTCGTCGAGGATAGCGGCTTCTTCCGCCAGCTGGTGGTCCCTGCCCTGACCTCGGCCGGCTATGAGGTCGCCGCCTGCGGCGAGCCGTCCGAGGCGCTGAAGCTGCGCGCCGGCGGCGCCATGTTCGACGCCATCCTGAGCGACATCGAGATGCCCGGCATGGACGGCTTCGGCTTCATCGCCGAGCTGCGCCGCGAGGGCATCTGGCAGAAGACCCCGGTGGTGGCGCTGACCAGCCGCATCAGCCCGGCCGACAAGGCGCGCGGCCTGGCGCTCGGCTTCACCGATTATGTCGGCAAGTTCGACAGCGAACGCGTCCTCGGCGCCCTGGCCCGGGTGATCAGCACCGTGAAGGAGGCCGCATGAGCGCGCCCGCCACCCTAGCCACCCTGCCCGCCAAGCCGGCCCGGGGCGATGCCGGCAAGCCGCAGCGCGAGGCCGCCGACGAGCCCCGCCTGGTGCTGACCCTGCTGGTCGCCGGCCGGCTCTGCGGCATCCCCGTCCCGCGCGTGCGCGACGTGCTGCGCGGCGAGCAGATCGCCCGCGTGCCGCTGGCCCCGCCGGGCGTCGCCGGGGTGCTCAACCTGCGTGGCCGCATCGTCACCGCGGTCGACCTGCGCAACCGCCTGGGCCTGCCCGAGGCGGAGCCCGGCGCGCCGCGCATGAGCGTGGTGGTCGAGCATGAGAACGAGCTCTACAGCCTGCTGGCCGACGGCGTGCGCGAGGTGCTGACGCTGACCGGCGAGGAGCGCGAGGATGCGCCGGCCACGCTGAGCGACGCCTGGCGCGAGCATGCCAGCGCCGTCCACCGGCTGCAGGAAGGCCTGCTGATCGAGCTGGACACCGACCGGCTGCTGGCCTTCGGCGCCCGCGCCACGGCGGATAGCCGCCGGTGACGATCGGCTTGGCGCCGGGATTGCCGCAGCCCGCCGCCGCCGCGGCGGCGCCGCTGCGCATCCTGCTCTGCGACGACAGCGCGGTGATCCGCGCCGCCATGGCCCGCATCCTGCAGGCCGACCCCGGCCTGCATGTCACCGCCCGCGCCCGCAATGGCGAGGAGGCGGTGGCCGCCATCCGCCGCGGCGGCATCGATGTCGCGGTGATCGACATCGAGATGCCGGTGATGGACGGGCTGACCGCCCTGCCGCTGCTGCTGCAGGCCGATCCGGGGCTGCGCGTCATCGTCTGCTCGACGCTGACCACCAAGGGCGCCGCGGCGGCCATGGAGGCGATGCGCCGGGGTGCTGCCGACTGCCTGCCGAAGCCCTCGGTCGCCGAGGAGGCGAGCTTCGCCAACGAGCTGGTGGCCCTCGTCAAGGGCCATGGCGCGCTGCGCCGCCGCGCCTCGCCGACGCCGGCGCTCAACGTCAGCCAGCCGGCCGCCGCGCCCGCGCCTTCCCCTGCCCACGCCCCGCTGCCGCCGCCGCGCGCCGCGGCCGCTGCCGCGCCGATCGTGCTCAGCCGCACGCCGCGCTCGGCGGTGCCGCCGGCGGTGCTGGCCATCGGCTCCTCGACCGGCGGGCCGGAGGCGCTGGCGCATGTCTTCCGCGCCTTCCGCCGCCCGCCCCGCCTGCCGGTGCTGCTGACCCAGCACATGCCGCCCGCCTTCATCCCGATGCTGGCCGAGCATCTGGGCCGGATAGGCCCGGTGCCCGTGCTGGTCGCCAAGGAAGGCGAGCCGGTGCTGCCCGGCCGCGCCTATCTGGCGCCGGGCGGCCGGCACATGCTGGTGGCCGCCGGCAGCCCGCCGACCATCACCCTGTCGGACGGGCCGGAGGAGCATTTCTGCCGCCCCGCCGTCGACCCGATGCTGCGCAGCCTGGCCCAGGTCTATGGCGGCCGCTGCGCCGTCGCCGTGCTGACCGGCATGGGCCATGACGGCGGCCCGGGCTCGGTCGCCATCGACGCCGCCGGCGGGCTGGTGCTGGCGCAGGACCAGGCGACCAGCGTGGTCTGGGGCATGCCCGGCGCCGTGGTCGAGCGGGGTGCGGCGCGCGAGGTGCTGCCGCTGCCGCAGCTCGCCCAGCGCCTGGCGGAGCTGATCGGCGCCGCATGACGCCGCCGGCTGTCCCGGTCGCGGCGCTGCCCTCCCTGGCGGTGCCGCCCCGCAGCGGCCTGTCGGCGGCCGAGTTCCAGGAGCTGGCGCTGGTGATCCGCCGCATCTCCGGCCTCGTGCTGGGGCCGGAGCAGGACTACCTGCTGGTCACCCGGCTGGCGCCGCTGCTGCGCCGGCATGGCCTGGCCGATCTCGGCGCGCTGCTGCGCCGGCTGCGCGGCCCCGGCGCCGCGGCGCTGGCGGCCGAGATGGCCACCGCCACCGCCACCCACGAGACCAGCTTCTTCCGCGACGAGATCCCGTTCAGGCACTTGGCCGAGACCGCCCTGCCCCGGCTGGCCGCGGCGCGCGGGCGGGAGGCCCGGCTGAAGCTGTGGTCGGCCGCCTGCTCCACCGGGCAGGAAGCCTTCTCGCTGGCCATCCTGGCGCAGGAAAGCCGCGCCGCCATGGGCGGGCGCGGCGTCGACATCCTCGGCACCGACCTTTCTTCCGGTGTCGTCGCCAAGGCCTCCGAAGGCTTCTTCTCCGATTTCGAGGCGGCGCGGGGCCTGAGCCCGGCCCGACGCGCCCGCTGGTTCGAAACCGTGCCCGGTGGCCTGCGCGCCATCTCCGCCCTGCGCGCCGATTGCCGATTCGTGACCGCCAACCTGGTCGAAAATCCACCCTCCGCCGGGGGTTTCGACGTGGTGATGCTGCGCAACCTGCTTATCTACCTCGACCAGCCCACCAAGGAGCGGGTCGTGGAAAGCTGCGCGCAGCGGATGGCGCCGGAGGCGCTGCTCTATCTCGGGGCGGCGGAAGTGCTGCTGAGCCTGCGCAGCCGGCTGGTGCCGCTGGCCGGCTGCCACGGCGCCTATCGCCTGGACAGCCCCGCCGCCGCCCGCTTCTGGGGCGCGGCATGAGGGAGATGACCACCGCCGGCCGCGCCCGCCAGGCGGCAGGCCTGCTGCACGCCCTGCCGCAGGGCCGCGTCGCCGGCCGCGTCGCCTCGGCTGGTGCCCTGTCGGTCGAGATCACCGGCCTGCAACCCTTCCTGTCGGTCGGCGCCCGGGTGACGGTCGAATCGGCCAATGGCCCCGTCCCCGCCGAGGTCGTGGCCCTGGCCGGCGGCCAGGCTCGCGCCATGGCCTATGGCGCGCTGGAAGGCGTCCGCCTCGGCGCCCCGGTGGTGTTCCAGGGCCCGCCGCAGCTGCACCCGGATGACAGCTGGCTCGGCCGCGTCGTCGACCCGCTCGGCCGGCCGATGGATGGCCGCGGCCCGGTCGGCCGCGCGCCGGTCGGCCGTGCCCTGCGCGGCGGCCCACCCGAGGCCGGGCTGCGCGCCCGGCTCGGGCCCCGCCTCGACCTTGGCGTCCGCGCCATGGACGCCTTCTGCACCATGCGCATCGGCCAGCGCCTGGGCCTCTTCGCCGCCTCCGGCGTCGGCAAGTCCACGCTGCTCTCCATGCTGGCGCGCGGCGCCGATTGCGACGTCGCCGTGCTCTGCCTGGTCGGCGAGCGCGGCCGCGAGCTGCGCGAGTTCATCGAGGACGACCTCGGCCCCGAAGGCCTGGCCCGCAGCGTCGTGGTCTGCGCCACCTCCGATTCGCCGCCGCTGATGCGGCGCGAGGCCGCCTATGCCGCCATGACGGTGGCCGAAAGCCTGGCCGCCAATGGCCGCCACGTCCTGCTGATGATGGACAGCGTCACCCGCTTCGCCCTGGCCTGCCGCGAGATCGGCCTGGCCGCCGGCGAGCCCCCCGCCACCCGCGGCTACACCCCCGGTGTCTTCGCCGAGCTGCCGCGCCTGCTGGAACGCGCCGGCCCCGGCCTCGAAGGCCAGGGCGGCGCCATCACTGGGTTGTTCACCGTGCTGGTCGAAGGCGACGACCATGACGAGCCGATCGCCGACGCCGTGCGCGGCATCCTCGACGGCCATGTCGTGCTGGACCGCAAGATCGGCGAGCGCGGCCGCTGGCCCGCCATCGACATCCTGCGCAGCCTGTCCCGCACCGTCCCCGGCTGCCTGACCCCGCCCGAGCGCGAGACCATGCAGCGCGCCCGCCGCCTCCTCTCGCTGCAATCCGACATGGCCGAGCTGGTGCGCCTCGGCGCCTACCGCGCCGGCACCGACCCCGCCGTCGACGAGGCCCTGCAGATCGCCCCCCGCATCGAGGCCTTCCTGTCGCAGCGCAAGGACGAGCCGGTGATGACCGCCGGCGAGGCCTTCGGCATCCTCGCCCAGAGCATGGAGCCCGGCGCTGCCCGCGCGTGACCCCCTGGCGGTGCTCCAGCGCCTGCGCGCGCTGGAAACCGCCCTGGCCCAGCGCGACGCCGCCGAGCGCGCCCAGGCCGCCGCCGCCGCGCAAGCCCGCGCCGACGC
>NZ_CACSJM010000068.1 GCF_902706185.1 Roseomonas sp. 18066
GACCTGGCCACCACCCCGGGCCGCGCGGTCCAGCTTGCCGCTGGTGTTCACCGGGAGGTCGGCCATGGTCACGAAGGCCGCGGGGATCATATAGTCGGGCAGGCGGGCGGCCAGATGGGTGCGCAGCGCCTCGGCGTCATGGTCCGGGGCCGCGACCAGATAGGCGACCAGGCGCTTGTCACCGGGGCGGTCCTCGCGGGCGATGACGCGGACCTGGCGGATGGTCGGGAAGACGGCGATGGCGGCCTCGATCTCGCCGAGCTCGATGCGGAAGCCGCGCAGCTTCACCTGCCCGTCGGAGCGGCCGAGATAGAGGATGGCGCCGTCACCGCGGAACATCGCCAGGTCGCCGGTGCGGTACATGCGCTGCCCGGGACGAAAGGGGTCGGCGATGAAGGCGCGCGCGGTGAGGTCGGGCCGGCCGAGATATTCTTTCGCGAGCTGCACGCCGCCGATGAACAGATGGCCGGTGACGCCGGGCGGCAGCGGGCGCAGCTGCTCGTCCAGAATGTACAGCGCCGTGTTCCACACCGGGAAGCCGATGGGCAGCGGGTGGCTGCGATCCGCGGGGCCGGCGGGCCAATAGCTGACATCGACGGCGGCCTCGGTGGGGCCGTAGAGGTTGTGCAACTGGGAAGAAATCGTCGCGTGGAAGCGGTCGCGCAGCTCGTCGGTCAGCGCCTCGCCGGAACAGAAGACTTTCCCCATGCGCAGCCCGGCGGCATCCGGATGCGCCAGGAAGGCGGCCAGCATCGAGGGCACGAAATGCGCGATGCTGACGCCCTGGTCGCGGATCAGGCTCGCGATGGCCGCCGGGTCGCGCTGCGCGCCGGGGGCCGCCAGCACCAGCCGGGCGCCGGTGATCAGCGGCAGGAAGAATTCCCAGACCGAGACGTCGAAGGTGGCGGCGGTCTTCTGCAGGATGCGGTCGGCCGGGGTGACGCCGTATTGCGCGCCCATCCAGAGCAGCCGGTTGACGATGGCGCGGTGGGTGATGACCGCGCCCTTCGGCTCGCCGGTGGAGCCGGAAGTGTAGAGCGCATAGGCCACGTCATCGACGCCCGGGCCTTCCGGCGCGTCGCCCTCGGTCGGCCAGGATTCCGGCAGCAGCGTCGGCACCGCGTCGGTCAGGGTGGTCGCCGACAGGATCAGCGCCGGCTGCGCCGAGGCCAGGATGCGCGCCAGGCGCTCGGCCGGATGCGCCGGGTCGAGCGGCAGGTAGCCGGCGCCGGCACACAGCACGCCGACCAGGGCGACGACCAGATCGAAGGAACGGTCGATGGCGACGGCGACCAGCGCGCCGGGGCCGATGCCGCGCGAGGCCAGTTCCGCGGCCAGCGCCCCGCTGCGGCGGTCCAGCTCGGCATAGGTGAGGGTGGCGCCGTCGAAGACCAGCGCCACCTCGTCGCGATGCGCGGCCATGGCCTGGGCCATCAGCGCGGCCAGCGTCGTCTCCGGCACCGGATGCGCCGTCGCATTGACGTCATGGACGAAGCGCTGCGCCTCCGCCGGTGTCGCCAGCGGCACCGTGTCGAAACGGCCGGCGGCCAGCACGGCTTCGACGAAGGCCGCCGCGCGGGTGGCGTGGGCCGCGGCCTCCTCGGCGGTGTGCAGGCCGGGATTGGCCTCGACATCGAGCCGCAGGCGCGAGGCGCCGGGATCGGTGCGCAGGTCGAAGGTGATGTCGTCGACCGGCCCGGTGCCGAGCAGGGTCAGCTCGGCGGTGACGGCCCCGAAAGGCGGGATGGCGTGATAGGGCTGGATATTGACGATGGCGCCATGCAGCCGCCGCCCGCCGCCGATGCGGCCCAGGTCGCGGCGCAGCTGCTCGCCGCGGTAGCGGCCATGGCGGCGCAGCCGGGCCAGCTGGTCGGCGATATCGGCCACCGCCTCGGCCAGCGGCAGCGATTCGTCGAAGCGGATGCGCAGCGGCAGCACATTCATCAGCGTCGAGGGCACCCGCGCCGCGGCGCTGCCAAAGCGGTTCATGAAGGTGACGCCGATCACCGCCTCGGGCTCGGCGCTCAGGCGGCGGCAATAGGCGCCGAGCAGCGCGGTCAGCAGGTCGGGCCAGGCGAGATCGTGCGCTTCGGCGACGCGGCGCAATTCGGCGCCCGCCTCGTCGCCGATCATGGCATGGGCGCGATGCGCGGCGCGGCCGGTCAGGGCAGTGCCGGCGACCGGGCTGTCGGGGGCGCCCGCCATGGCGTTCCGCCAATAGGCGGCGTCGTCGGCGCGGCGGGGCGCGGCGCGATAGGCGGCATCGGCCTCGGCGGTCGCGGCATAGCCGGCCAGGGGGCGGCCGGGGGTGCCCGCGTAAAGTTCCGCGACGCGCTTGACCAAAAGCTCGGTGCCGAAGCCGTCGAGGACCAGGTGATGCGCGCGCTGGTACCAAAGGTGGTGGTCGGGCCCCAGGCGATAGAGCCGCTCGGCCGCCAGCCCGCCACGGGCCGGGTCCACCGGCGTCGCCATGTCGGCGAGCATTTCGGCGCGCGCGACTGCCAGCGGATCGGCTTCGGCGGAAACGTCGATCACCCGCAGCCAGGGCCGCTGCGCCACGTCCAGCAGCTGGCGGATGCCCTCCACGGAATCGGCGATGCGCAGCGCCAGGCCATCGGCCTCGGCGACCATGCCGTCGACGGCGCGTCGAAACGCCTCGACGTCCAGCGGGCCGATCAGGGAAATGTATTGGCCGGTGTTGAACAGCGGGTTGCCGGGGTCCAGGCGCTGGGCAAACCACAGGCCTTCCTGCGCCTCGGTCAGCGGCAGGTCCAGCCGGGTCGCGCCGCCGCCCCCGTCAGCCATTGCCCGTCAGCCCTGGGCGCGCTCGGCGACCGCCCACCAGGCGGCCAGGCTCGGGCGCTCGGCCATCTCGGCGAAGTCGAGCTGCAACCCGCCTTCGGTCCAGCGCTGCAGCAGGGCCATGGCGCGCATCGAATCCAGGCCGAGATCGCCCAGGTCGTCGTCGTCGCCGATCTCGCCGGCGGGCATGCGCAGCAGCCTGGCGATGTCGTCGCGCATGCGCTCGCGGGTCAGGGGGGCGGCTTCGGTCATGACGGGCAAAAATTCCTCAGTTGTCAGCCGGCGGCTTCGTCGGCCAGCAGACGGGCGCGCAGCCGGGCGCGCAGCTCCTTGCGGCTGATCTTGCCGGCGGCGGTGGTCTCGAATTCGGCGACGATGACGACCTGGTCGGGCACCTTGAATTCCGCGATGCCGCGGCCGCGCATCCAGGCCTTCAGCGCCGCGCCCTTCGGCGCCGCGCCGCGCGGGATGACGAAGGCGCAGCTGCGCTCGCCCAGGAATTCGTCGGGGACGGAGACGACGACGGCGTCGAAGACCGCGTCATGGGCGAGGAGATGGTCCTCGATCTCCTCGGCCGAGATCTTCTCGCCGGCGCGGTTGATGTGGTCGCCGGCGCGGCCCTGGACCAGCAGGTTGCCCTCGGGCGTGCGGCGGACGATGTCGCCGGTGCGGTAGAAGCCGTCAGGGGTGAAGGACCGCGCATTGGCGGCGGCGTCGTTGTGGTAGGCGCGGATGGTGTAGGGGCCGCGGGTCAGCAGGTGGCCGGGCTCGCCCTCGGGCACCGGCTCGCCCAGGTCGTCGAGGATCAGCACCTCGTCGCCCTCGCTTTGCGGGCGGCCCTGGGTTTCCAGGATCTGCGCCTCGGGGTCGTCCAGGCGGGTATAGTTCACCAGCCCCTCGGCCATGCCGAAGACCTGCTGCAGCCGGCAGGACAGGGCGGCGCGCAGGCGGCGGGCGGCTTCCGGCGTCAGCTTGGCGCCGCCGACCAGCAGCACATCCAGGCTGGACAGGTCGTGCTTCGTGCCCGTGCTCGCCGCCTGGGCCCAGAGCAGCGCCAGCGGCGGCACCAGCCCGGTGATGGTGACGCGCTCGGCGGCGATCAGCGGGAAGGCGGTGTCGGGGTTGGGCAGCGGGCTGAGCACCACGCGCCCGCCGGCATAGAGCGTGCCCATATGCCCGGGCGAGCTCATCGGGAAGTTATGCGCCGCCGGCAGCGCCACCAGGTAGACGCTGTCGCCTGTCACGTCGCACAGCGCGTTGCTGGCGCGGAAGCTGTAGATGTAGTCGTCATGCGTCCGCGGGATCAGCTTCGACAGGCCGGTGGTGCCGCCGGAGATCTGCAGGAAGGCGACGCTGGACGGGTCGGGATCGGCGGGCAGGCTGGCGATGTCGCCATCCAGGCTGTCGAAGGAGCCGAACCCAGCCGCCTCGCCGACCAGGATGACCTGGCGCAGCGTCGGCGCGGCCTCCGGCAGGGCGCGGGCGATGGTCGTGTAGTCGAAGCCGTCCAGTCCGCGCGCGGCGGCCAGGTAGCCGGCGGCCTCGGATTTCTGGACGAAATGGGTGATCTCGGTCAGGCGATGCGCCGGCAGGGCATAGACCGGCACCAGCCCGGCGCGGAACAGCCCGAAGACCGCCGAGAAGAACTCCGGGATATTGCCCAGCTGGACCACGACCCGGTCGCCGGGCTGCAGGCCGAGGGCCAGGAAGCCGGCCGCCGCCTTCTCCGCCCGGGATGCCAGCTCGGCATAGGACCAGCGCTGCCCGCCGCCGACGATGGCGATCCGCTCCGGATGCTCGGCGACCCGGTCCCGCAAAAACGAAAAGAAAGTCTCGCCGCGCCAATAGCCTGCGGCCCGGTAGCGCGCCGCGAGCTCGGCGGGCCAGGTCTGGTTCAGCGGGAGCAAGGCAGGCATCCGTCTTCCATGGCACAGGTCGACCCGGATGGCGTCGCCCTAATTGATAGTCATTATCATTATGCCCCGGGGCCGGGCCGGGCAAGGGGCGGGCCCCCCCGGGGCGCGCGGGTCAGCCAGACCGAGGCCGAGGCCGCCAGCAGCAGCGCCCCCACCAGCAGGTAAGGCAGGCTGGGCCCGGCCATGTAGAGGATGCTGCCGGCGACCGGCCCGACCACCATGCCCAGGCCCTGGGCGGCGCCGGCGGCACCCGCGGCGCCGCCCTGCTCGCCGGGCTCGACCGCATTGGCGGTCATCGCCTGGAAGGCCGGGAAGACCCAGCCCATGCCCGTCGCCGCCACGAAATAGCAGGCGCCCAGCATGGTGGTGTCCTGCGCCAGCGAGACGGCGCCGAAGCCGAGGCCTGCCACCGCCGCGCCCCAGCCGATCATCACCCGCGGCGGCAGGCGCAGCCGGGTGGCGATGGCCTGGGAGATGACGAGGGCGATGCCCACCAGCATCAGCGCGCTGCCGGCGGCCTGGGCCGCGGCCTCCGGCGGCAGGCCGAGCCGGTCGAGGGCGAAGAAGCCGATGCTGACCTGGGCGATGGCCACGCTGAACATGGCGCTGAAGCCGATGGCCAGCGGGTGGCGCAGCCGGGGGTCGCGCAGGCTGATCGCCTTGCGGGCGGGGCGCGGCTGCTGCGCCTGCACCGGCACCAGGGTGGCGATGGCGACGAGCGCCACCAGCGGCAGCAGGGCGGTGACCAGCAGCGGCGTGCTGAGGCCATAGGGCACCAGGGCGGCGGCCAGCGCCGGGCCCAGCACCAGCCCGGCGCCGCTGCCGGTGCCGAGCAGCGCCATGGCCCCGGCCCGATGCGCCGGCGCCACCCGGTCGGCGATCAGCGCGCCGCTGGCGGCGGGGATGGCGGCATAGGTGCCGCCGACCGCCGCGCGGCCGATCACCAGCCCGGCGAAGGCCAGCCAGACCGGCAGCTGCCAGCGCAGCGCGGCGTCGATGATCAGGCACAGCGCCCAATAGGCCAGGGTGAAGCCGGCCGCCCCCAGCACCAGCACGCGGCGGCGGCCGAGCCGGTCGCTGGCCAGGCCCCAGGGCCGGGCGCCCAGCATCCACATGATTCCAGAAGCGGTGACGGCCATCCCCGCCTGCCAGGGGGCGAGGCCGGCGACCCGGGCCACCGGCCCGACCAGCGCCACGAAGGCCATCATCGCCAGGCTGCCGGAGAAGGTGGCGACCATCAGCGCCATCAGGACGGGGTCGCGCAAACCGGGCGGCTTGTCGGCCGGCTGGTGGTCGGGCGCTGGCATGGCGCATCCTTTCCCGTCGTGTCGGGCGGGCTATAGCCCTGGATGCGACCGGCTCGCAAATCAATCGCCGGGGGCGCAGACCAGCTCGACGGTGAAGGCAGCGCCGGTGCGGTGGATGCGGGCGGCGTGCGGCGCCATGAAATGGCCGGGAAAGAGCAGGGCGCCGCTGTCGGCGCAGCGTTCGAGCAGGGCCTGGCGGGTGGCCGCCGCCTGGTCCGGGTCGCGGCAGCCCATGCAGCTCCAGCCCGGATGCCGCGCCTGGATGGGGTGGTGGATGATGTCGCCGGTGAAGACCCCGGCCGGCGTCGCGTCGCCCGGCGCCAGGGTCAGCCAGATGGCGACATGGCCGGGGGTATGGCCGGGGGCGGGCTCCAGCTGCAGCCTTCCCTCGATCAGGTGGCGGTCGTCGACGGCCAGCGCCTGGCCGGCGGCGACCACCGGCAGCACGCTGTCCGCATAGGCCTGCCAATGCGGGCCGGGGGCGCCGCGCTGGCTTTCCCAGAAATCGCGCTCGCGGCGGGAGAAGACATATTGCGCCTTTGGGAAGGTCGGCACCCAGCGCCCGTTCTCTTTCCGGGTGTTCCAGCCGATGTGGTCGGCGTGGAGATGGGTGCAGAGGACATAGTCGATGTCTTCCGGCCTGGCCCCGGCAGCCTCGAGCTGGGCCAGGAAAGGCGTGTCCAGGTTGCACCAGTCCGGCCGCCCGTCGCGCTGCTTGCCGTTGCCGACGCAGCCATCGATCAGGATTTTTTTTCCGTTCAGTTCTACCAGCCAGGAGTGCATGGACAGAAGCAAACGGCCAGTCTGCGCATCCAGATGGCCGGGGGCCATCCAGTCGAGGTTCTCGTCATAGGCGGTCCGCGTCGCCTTTGGAAAGAACCGAAAAAAATCGAAGCTGCGGTCGACCATCTCGACGACCGGTGTGATCCGCGCATCGCCGATCTGGAAGAAGGTCATGCGGCGCGCTCCAGGGTCTGCGGCCTGTCCTCCACCTCGGCCAGCGGCCGGCCGGCGGCCTCGCGCAGCTGGCGGGTGCAGAGCATGGCGATCAGCGAGGCGGCGATGACATAGAGCGCCAGCGGCCACCAGCTGCCCGACCAGGCCCAGAGGCTGGCGGCCAGGATCGGCGTCGGGCCGCTCCAGACCACGGTCGCGAACTGATAGGCGATGGACAGGCCGCTATAGCGGATCGAGGCCTCGTATTGCTCGGCGAAGAGCGCGGGCTTGACCGACTGCATCGCCCCCTGGCCGATGGCCAGCATCGCCACCATGGCGAAGGCGACCATGCCGAAGTCCCGCGTGTTCAGCAGCAGGAAGAAAGGCACGATGGCCAGGCCGATGAAGGCCGCGCCGCCGATATAGACGCGGCGGCGGCCGATGCGGTCGGACAGCGCCGCCATCAGCGGCTGCGCCACCAGGCAGGCGGTGGCGCCGATCATCAGCGCCTCCAGCGCCACGGCCCGGCTGAAGCCCAGCACGGTGGTCAGGTAGCTCAGCGCATAGACGGCGATGACGTAGAAGCTGGTGTTCTCCGCCGCCTGGGCCGCGATCATCAGCCCGGTGCGGCCGCGATGGCGGGTGACGACGGTGGCCAGCGGCAAGCTCTCGCGATGGCCGGCCTGCTGCATCTTCTGGAAGCTCGGGGATTCGGTGACGCTGCGGCGGATGATGATGCCGACCACCAGCAGCAGCCCGCTGAGCAGGAATGGCACCCGCCAGCCCCAGGAAGAAAACTGCTCGGGCGTGGTGGCGGCGGAAACGGCGGCCATGACGCCGGACGACAGGAGAAGCGCCGCCGGGATGCCCATCTGCGGCCAGCTGCCGTAGAAGCCACGGCTTTTCGCCGGCGCGTGCTCGACCACCATCAGCGTGGCGCCGCCCCATTCGCCGCCCACCGCGAAGCCTTGCAGGAAGCGCAGCGTGGTCAGCAGGATCGGCGCCCAGATGCCGATGCTGGCATAGCCGGGCAGCAGCCCGATCAGGAAGGTGACGCCGCCCATCATGGTCAGGCTGAGCACCAGCATCGCCTTGCGGCCGATACGGTCGCCGTAATGGCCGAAGACGATGCCGCCGATCGGCCGCGCGATGAAGCCGATGGCGAAGGTGGCGAAGCTGGCGATGACGCCGGTCAGCGGATCGAAGGAAGGGAAGAACAGCTGGTTGAAGACCAGCGCGGCGGCGGAGCCGAAAATGAAGAAGTCATACCATTCCAGCGTGGAGCCGACGAAGCTGGCCAGCGCCACCCGCCGGATATCGGATGTTTCCGTCTGCGCGGACATTTTTTCTTCCCCTCCTTCCTCCTGTCGGCCGTCAGTCGTTCAGCGGCACCTCGACATCCAGCAGCGGCGCGTGCTGCTGCGCGCCATAGACGTCGGTGTCGCCGATGTCGCCGGCCGGGACCAGCCGCGGCAGGGTCGCCTTGAAGGCGGCCGCCGTGTCGTAGGGGGTGAACAGCACATCCTCCTCCGCCACGCCGTAGAGGCGGGCGAAGAGGGCGGCGTTCAGCACGCCGGTCGCCTTGACCTTGCGGTAGCGCTCATGGTCCTCGAACAGCACGTCGATGGTGACCATGAAGGGGCCGGCATTCTTGCTCTTGCAGATCTGCGCGATGTCGCGGATGCGGGGCATCTTTCCGTTCCTCCTTCAGACGGTCTCGTATTCGATGGGGAACATCTCGAAGGGGTCCTTCGGCGCTACCACATGGAAGATGCTGAAGCGGAACATCGGCCCGAGCTCGATGTCGGAGGGGCTGAAGGGGAAGGCCATGTTGCCCTCCTTGCACAGCCGCCCGGGGAAGTCGGCATGCAGCATCGAGGTGCGCGCCATGGCGATCACCGCATTGGCGATGTCCTGGGTCTTGGCCACCACCTCGACGACGAAGCCGAGCTCATGCGAGGTGATCTGCTTCACCGGCTCCCACCCCGCCATGACGCCGTCCTTGCCATAGGTGCGGACGATCATGGTGTAGTCTTCCGGCGGCACCCCGAAGGAGGCGGCCTTGAGGCCCACCTTCTCGCGATGCGTCGCCAGGTAGCTGTCGATCTGGCCGATCAGCACCGGGTCGCGTGTGCCGCAGATGGTGATGGCGCGATAGCCGGCGCGCTCCACGCCTTCCAGCTTGATGGTGTATTCTTTCGCCGGCGTCCAGGTCATGCCGCTGACCTTGACCGCGCGGTCGTTCACCGCCTCGAAGACGCAGTCGCTGGTGTCGAGCAGCCCGCCCGGCTCGGTGTGGTGGATCGGGCTGGAATTCTCGTGCAGCGCGAAATTGGCGACCGCCAGCGGCGTCGAGCGGCGGATCGGGTTCGGCGGCTCGCAGATCAGGTGGTCGTCATAGACCCGCAGGAAGATGTTGTCGGGCTCCTTCGGCACCGAGGGCTCGGCGCCGCATTCCAGCATCTTGCCGGCATACCAGGCCGGCGCCGGCGGGATGCCGGCGCGCATGGCCGGGCCCGCCCATTGCGCCGGGTCGCTGGAACGGCCGGCCAGGATCACCTGCGCGCCGCCATCCAGCGCTTTTACAAATGGCTCCGGGCCCATCATGCCGACAATGCGTTCCGCACGGTTGATGCGGTCGGCATCCAGCGGCGGCATTTTTCCGAGCGGCCGCGATTTCCCTGCATTGACCCGCTCGATGAGGGATTCCTTTGACTGCTCCGAATGGATCAGCGCCATCTTGAAGGAAAGCCCCTCCTCGCGCGCGATCTCGCGGACCAGGGCGGCGGTGTCCTGCAGATGCGGCTCGCCGCCGGCGCCGCCGGAGGTGCCGATGATGCAGGGAATGCGCGCGGCCACCGCCGCGATCAGCATCAGCCGCAGGTCCCGCTTGACCGCCAGGCGCGAGGTGAAGGATTTGCCGGCGCCCAGGTAGTACGGGCCCGGATCGGTGCTGCCGCCGTCGCAGCCGATCAGATGCGGCTGCCACGACATGCCGATCTTCAGCGATTCCTCGGCATAGCCATAGCCGAGGATGCCGCTGGTCGAGAGCATGCGATATTCGTTCAAGTCAGGCTCCTGATGCGGTCAAGGGAATCTCGGGAAACGGGGTCAGCCGCGCGGCAGCAGGTTGTCGCGCGCGGCGGCCTCCCAGCGGCGGTCTTCCTCGAGCAGCAGGCTGGCGAAGGCGGCGCGGTCCATCGGCGCCGGATCGACGGCGAAATTGTCGAGGCGCTTCTGCATCACCGGGTCGGCGAAGGCCTGCTGGATGGTGGCGTTCAGCTTGTCGGCGATGGCCGGCGACAGCTTGGCCGGGGCGAACAGCCCGAACCAGCCGGCGAAGGCCGCGTTGTCGACGCCGCCCTCGGCCAGGGTCGGCGCATCGGGCAGGAAGCGCGAGCGCTCGGGGGAGGAGATCGCCAGGATGCGCACCGTGCCGGCGGAGAGCAGCGGCATGGCGGTGGCCGTGCTGCCCCAGGCGACCGGCAGGTGGCCGCCGGTCAGGTCGGCCAGATAGGCGCCGCTGCCGCGATAGGGCACCTCGACCATCTCGACCTTCGCCTGCTTGGCGAAGTTGTTGGCGCAGTAGGAGGATTGCGCGTCCGAGGTGCCCTGCGCGATCTGGCCACGCTGGGCGCGCGCATCCTTCAGCAGGTCGGCCAGCGTCTTGTAGGGGCTGTCCTTGCCGGTCATCAGCACCAGCGGATAGCGCGCCAGCATGGCGATCGGCGTGAAGTCGTTGATCGGGTGATAGGGCAGCTGCGGCACGATCTGCCGGTTCATCACATGCGTGCTGGTGGCGGCGACATAGTTGTAGCCATCGGGCGCGCTGCGCGCCACGCCTTCCGACCCCACCACGCCATTGGCGCCGGCGCGGTTGTCGATGACGAAGCTCTGGCCCAGCTTCTGGCCGAGCACTTCCGCCAGCGCCCGCACCGTCACGTCGGTGCCGCCGCCGGGGGCATAGGGGACGACGATGCGCACCGGCTTGGTCGGCCAGGCCGGGTCGGCGGCCAGCGCCGGGCGCAGGGCGGGGATGGCCAAGGGGATGGCCAGGGGCGCGGCGGCGGTCGCCTGCAGCAGCAGGCGGCGGCTCGGGGTCATGCTTTCTCTCCCATTCTTTCTTGTCGTCCAGCGGAGCCTTGGCGGATCCGGTCGTCACTCAGTCGGGCGGCGCGGCGAACTGGCCGAAGCGGCCGTCGAGATAGAGCAGCGGGGCGGTATCCTCGCGCCATTGCGCGGCCTCGATGCGGCCGATGAAGATGGTGTGGCTGCCATGGCGATGGGCGGCCTCCAGCCGGCAGTCGAAGGCGACCAGGGCCGCGGCCAGCAGCGGCGCGCCGCCCTCGGCCTGGCGCCAGTCGGCGCCGTCATAGCGGGCCGCGCCGGCGATGCCGTCGCGCCCGGCGAAGCGCGCCGCGATCTCCTGCTGGCCGCCGGCCAGCAGGTTGACGCCGAAGCGGCCCGTGGCGGTGATCACCGGATGCGCGCTGGCATTGGCGTTGACGCAGACCAGCAGGGTCGGCGGCGTGTCGGTCACCGGGCAGACGGCGGTGGCCGTCAGCCCGGTGCGGGCGTCGCCGGCGCCGCAGGTGATGACGGCGACGGTGCCGGCCTGGCCGCGCATGCAGCGGCGGAAGGTCGCGGCATCCGGCGGGCCTTCCCGCAGCAGGCTGTCGGCCGGCATGGTCAGGAGGCCTGGCGCAGTTGCGGGTTGCGCCAGGCGCCGGCCTCGGGCCGCTGCAGGCCGAGGTTTTCCCGCAGCGTCGCGCCGGCATAGTCCTTGTGGTACAGGCCGCGGCGCTGCAGCTCCGGCACGACATACCGGGTGAAGTCCTCGAAGGCGCCGGGGGTGTGGGTCGCGGCGAGGACGAAGCCGTCGCAGGCCTTCGAGGTGAACCACTCTTCCATCTGGTCGGCGACGGTCTTCGGCGTGCCGCAGAAGATCGGGAACTCGCCGATGGTGCCGCGGCCGGAGAAATGCACGAAGTCGCGCACCGTCGGGTTGGCCTTGCCGGACAGCGTCACCACGCGGTCGCGGAAGCCGCTCCAGGACAGCTTCTTCAGGTCGTCGTCGGTGAACTCGGAATCCAGGTCCTTGCTGCCGAAATCGAAGTTCAGCGCTTCCGACAGCAGCACCAGCGCGTCGATCGGCTTGGCCAAAGCGCGGATATATTCGCGCTTCTCCTCGGCCGCCTGCTGGCTGTCGGCGACGCAGACATAGCAGGCCGGGCAGACATTGACCTCGTCCGGGTTGCGCCCGGCGGCGGCGACGGCGGCCTTCAGCTCGCCATACTGCTTCTGCCCGACAGCGAGGTTCGGATAGACCACGAAGATCAGCTCGCCCCAGCGGCCGGCGAAGCTGCGGCCGCGGCCGCTCTGCCCGGCCTGGATCAGCACCGGCGAGCCCTGCGCCGAGCGCGGCACCGGCAGCGGGCCCTTGGCCGAAAAGTATTTTCCCTTGTGGTTCAGCGCATGCACGCGGTCGGGGTCGGCGAAGCGGCCGCTCTCCTTGTCGACCAGCAGCGCGCCATCCTCCCAGGAATCCCAGAGGCCCATGACGACCTCCATGAACTCGTCGGCGCGGTCGTAGCGCAGGTCATGCGCCAGGTGCTCGGTGCGGCCGAAATTGGCGGCTTCCGAATTGTTCAGCGAGGTGACGACATTCCAGGCGGCGCGGCCCTTGGTCATCAGGTCCAGCGTGCCGAACAGGCGGGCGACGTGGAAGGGCTCGTAATAGGTGGTGGAATAGGTGATGCCGAGGCCGAGCCGGCTGGTCACCGCGCCGATCATGGTGATGATCGAGACCGGGTCCATCTTGACGACGCGCACGCCGTTGGCCACCGCGTCGCGATAGTCGTCGTTGAAGATGTCGGGCAGCGCCAGGCGG
The DNA here is from genome assembly GCF_902706185.1 of Roseomonas sp. 18066. Classification (GTDB taxonomy): domain Bacteria; phylum Pseudomonadota; class Alphaproteobacteria; order Acetobacterales; family Acetobacteraceae; genus Pseudoroseomonas. The sequence continues at coordinate 12,852 of NZ_CACSJM010000068.1, forward strand.
TCGTCGAAGAAGGTCATGTGGAACTTGCCTTCCTCCATGACGCGGCCCAGGCGCTGGAAATATTCCGGCGCGGTGAAGTCGGTCGCCCCGGCCGGATGCCGCCAGGAGCCGGGCGCGATGGAGCAGTTCTGCGCCTGCAGGAAGCCCACCATCTTGATCTGACGCTGCGTGCCGCTCATGGCCATTCCTCTCCTGCGGCGCGGGGCGGATGGCGGGGCAGGGGCCCGGCGCGCATCGCCACCATCGGCGGCCCGGTCTGGATCCGCCGCTCGCCTTTGCTGTTTCCTCCGATGCGCGAACGTTTGCGCATTCGATGGCCGATATAGCGCCCGGCACTTTACCTATGTCAACACGATACTTTCGATTCTCCGCACGTTTGCGCGCGCGGCGCCGGATGTTGCGGCGCAAGCGGATGCGCAAACATTTGCGCATATTTGCGCGAAACCGCGCTGGCGGCGGCCACAACCATGCTAGAATGCCAGGATGAAAGACCTGCCGCCGAAGGCGCCGCCCGCCGCGGAGGGCCGCCGCACCACCATCGTCACCCTGTCGCGGCAGATCGGCGTCGCGCCGTCCACCATCTCGCGGGCGCTGAAGGGCGATACCCGCATCTCGGCCGAGACGCGGGCGCGCATCGCCCGCCTGGCGCAGGAATCCGGCTACACGCCGCATGCCTCGGCGCGCACCCTGTCATCGGGGCGCAGCGGGCTGATCGGCGTGGTGCTGGGCCCGCCCACCAACCCCTTCTACACCGAGCTGCTGCACGAGGCGGTGGGCCAGGCGGCGGCGCGCGGCATGCGGCTGCTGGTGATCCATGCCGGAGCCGGCGCCGTCGAGGACCGTACCGCCGATGCGCTGCTGCAATACCAGGTCGATGGCTGCCTGATGACCTCGGTGGAGCTGCCGTCGCATGTCGGCGCGGTCTGCGCCGCCAACGGCGTGCCGGTGGTCATGGTCAACCGCGTGGCGCGGCTGAATTCCAGCGCGGTGACCTGCGACAACCGCTTCGGCAGCCGGCAATTGGCGGAGCTGCTGACCGGGCAGGGGCGGCGGCGCTTCGCCCTGGTGCGCACCTCGACCTCGAGCTCCACCGGGCAGGAGCGCGACCAGGGCTTCTGCGACGCGCTGATGGCGCTGGGGCTGGAGCGTCCGCTGCGCCTCGATGGCCGCTCGTCGCATCAGGGCGGCTTCGCGGCCGGGCAGCAGATCGCGGCGCTGCCGGCGGCCGAGCGGCCCGACGCGGTCTTCGCGGTCAGCGACGTCATGGCCATGGGGGTGATCGACGCGCTGCGGATGGCAGGGCTGACGGCGCCGCGCGACATGGCGGTGGTGGGCTTCGACGGGCTGCCCGCCGGCGCCTGGCCGCAGTATGACCTGACCACGGTGGAGCAGCCGCTGCCCGCCATGATCGGCCGCGCGCTGGACCTGCTGCAGGCGCGCATGGCCGATCGCGGCCTGCCGGACGAGACGGTGTCGCTGCGCGGCCGGCTGGTGGTGCGGGGGTCGTCCGGCTAGCCGGGCAGGGCGCCGCGCAGGGCGGCCACGGCGCAATCCGGGCTGGTCAGCAGCGGCACCGGGCAGTCGGGCACCAGCGCCGCGGCGCCGGCCATCGACATCTGCGCCAGCACGACGACCTCGTATTTCTGCGCATGGTCGCGGATGGATGCCGCGATCAGAGCGTCGTGCCGGGCCGGGTCGCCGGCGGCCATGGCGGCCTGGGCGCCCTCGACCAGCACCACATCGGCCTTCGCGCCGTCCGAGGCCGCCTCGAACATCGCGGCCGACCCGGCCAGCGCGGCGGGGAAGGTGCACAGGATGACGGTGCGGCGGCGCAGCCCGGCGGCCTGCTCCAGCATCGCCACATCGGCGCCGATCAGCGGCATGGCGAAAAGCTGGCGCAGCGCCGGCAGGAAGGGCGAGAAGACGGTGCAGGTCAGCAGCACCGCCTCAGCCTTGATCGCCGCGGCGCGGCCGAGCAGCGCCCCCATCTGCGCCATCGAACGGTCGGTGACACGGCCCTCGGCGGCGATTTCCGCCTGCAGCGCCTCGTCCAGCAGATTGGTGACCGCCCAGGCGCCGGGCTCTTGAGAAAAACGCCGCATCATTGGCGTGACGGCGTTCAGCGTGACGCTGATGACAGCGATGCGGCGCATTTTTCGTTCTCTCCCAGGATCAGCGGTACAGCGGCACCATACCGAAGGCCATCGCCGCGGCAATGAAGATCACGAAGATCGCGAAGCACCAGCCGAAGCAGGCGCGCTGCCATTCGCCCATGTCCAGCTTGGTCATGCTGAGCAGCAGGTAGATGAAGGCGGTCAACGGGCTGAGCATGTGGAAGGCCTGGCCCAGCAGCGAGGCGAAGCCGACCTCGAAGGGGGTGAAGCCGTAGATCTTGCCGGCCTGCACCAGCACCGGCAGCACCCCGTAGAAGAAGGCGTCGTTGGAGAGGAAGAAGCCGCCCGGCGCCGAGATCAGCACCACGATCAGCCCCCAGAAGCGGCCCATCGTCTCCGGCACCACATTGACCAGGCTGCTGGCCAGGGCGTCGGACATGCCGCTGTTGGTGAAGAGGCCCATGAAGACGCCGGCGCCGATCACCATGATGACGGTGGCCAGCACCTCGCCGGAATTGGCGTAGAGGCGGTCCTTCTGCTCGGCCAGCGTCTTGTAGTTGATGACCAGGGCCAGCACGGTGCCGACCAGGAAGATGAAGACCGGGTCGAAGGTGCCGCTGATCAGCAGCGCGAGCGAGGCGAAGGTCAGCAGCCCGTTCACCACCGTGTGCTGCGGCCGCTTCAGCGCATCGGCCTCGCTGCTGCTCTCGGCGAAGATGGCGTCGATATCGGCATCCGACAGGTGCTGCACGCCGAGCCGCCGGCGCTCCGACAGGCCCAGCGCATAGGCGCCGCCGGTGACGAACAGGCTGGCCAGGATCATCCCCGGCAGCAGGCCGTTGAGCAGCCGCTGCACGTCGATGCCCTCGATCACCGCGATGACGCGCGCCGTCGGCCCGCTCCAGGGCAGCAGGTTCAGGATGGTGTTCTGCAGGATCAGCAGCACGCCCAGATGCATCATCTTCAGGTTGAGCTTGCGATAGACCGGGATCAGCGCCGTGCAGCAGATCAGCGTGGTCGTGGTGCCGTCGCCGCTCATCGAGACGATGGTGGCCAGCAGGCTGGTCGCCACCAGCACCTTCAGCGGGTCGCCCTTGGCCAGGTGCACCACCTTGCGCGCCAGCGGGTCGAACAGCCCGACATTCAGCATCAGCGAGAAGAACATGATGGCGAAGAACAGCATGAAGGCGGTGCCGGAGGTCCGGGTCAGCCCCTGCTTGATCCACACCCCCAGCACGCTGATCTGGTCCCACAGCGTCACGGCGTCGACCGGCATCTTCAGCGTGCGCGCGGTCGGCGCCTCGTAGAGGCCGAGCAGCGCGCCGACCACGGCGAAGAGCACCGGGATCAGCACGATGGCGGTGAAGGGATGCATCTTCTTGGTCAGGATCAGCGCCATGAAGACGATGACCGTCAGCCAGGCCAGGGAGGCGAGCATTCTTTTTATCTCTCGGAGTCTTGGACGTTTCGGGACGGCGCGTCGCGGCAATCAGCTCAAGAAGGCGGCGTCCTGCTGGCGGCGGAGGTCCCAGAGCAGCGAGCCCTCCGGCTCCTCCACCATGTCATAGGTGACCAGCGTGCCGGCCGGGATATCGACCCGGGCGCGGTTGCCGGTCAGCAGATGGGCGCAGGCGGCATTGCCCGGGGCGACCGGGATCGCCGGCACGATGCGCGCCGTCAGCTGCTGGCTGTGGTCGTTGCCGAACACCTCGCCGGCGGCGATGTCGCGGGCGGCGACCTTCACCAGGTCGTAGCGCGGGCGGTAGTCGTCCGAGCCGGTGTCCAGCCCGAGCAGGCCGGCGACCAGGATGGTGCTGGAGGTCTCGACGCCGCAGAGGTGATAGGGGCGGTAGATGACGGCGGCGCTGTCGTCGTAATTGGCGATCTGGCCCTTGGTGGTCAGCACATGGTTGGAATAGGCGTTGTCGCAGCGCACCACCAGGAAGACGCCGCCACCCAGGCCGGATTCGTCCGGCGCGCGCAGGCAGGTGGCCAGGTCCAGCGTGTTGGCCGCGGGGAAGATGCCGCCCTGGGCGGTGGTGGCATAGGCGACCGGGATCTCGGTGATGCGCAGCGGCGCATGCACCAGCGTGTCGACCATCGGCGCCAGGCCGGTGTAGTTGGCGGCCACCGCCATCTCGCACAGGTCGTAGGCGCCCGGCTGCGGCAGCCGCGCCATGATCCGCTTGCGCTGGGCGATGTATTCTTCCGAGCGGCCGGCCGGGATCATCTCCATCCAGGGGCGGTCCTCGGGCGCGACCTCGATGACCTCGACGGAAGGCGCGTGGATCTTCTTGTCGGTCTTGATCCGCACCGTGGAGGCGGCGCGGTCATAGATGAACTCGCCATCGGTGGCCTTGCCGCCGCTCAGCACCGTCAGCCCGACCGACTTGGCCCATTCGTAGAGCTGGATCAGCAGCCCGTGCTGGTCGCCATCGACCGGGGTGTAGACCACGCCCTTCGCCTGCGCCCGCTGCTTCAGGATCGGGCCGATGGCGATGTCGCAGTCCTTGGTGATCATCGCCACGTGCTTGCCCTGCGCGATGGCGTCGAGCGCATAGCGGGCGCTGGCCTCGGGCGTGCCGGTGCTCTCGCAGACCATGTCGAGGGCGCGGATGCCGGCGATGATGTCGCAATTGTCGGTGTAGATGCGCTTGCCGGCGGCGATGGCGGCCTCGGCCTGCTCCAGCGTGGCGCATTCGGCCAGCGTCTCGGCGGCGAAGCCCGCCTTCTCATAGGCGCCGCGGGCGGCGGCGAGCGACAGGTCGGCGACGGCGGCGACATGCATCCGCGGCGTGTGCGGGTCCTGGGTGACGATGGCGGTGCCATAGGCCCCGGCGCCGATCAGCCCGACCGTCACCTGATCCTTCTTCGCGAAGTTCTTGTAGAGATGGTGGTAGATCATGCCGCCCCTTTTCGCCCCGGATGCCAGCATCCTTCGGGCTGTTTTCTTGACCGCATGGCGAAGGGGCCGCCATTCGACCACGGCGATCCACCCCTGCCGCTGGATTTCTTCCGTGAATCCAGGCGTCGTTACTTCAGCGCGGGGCAAAGCCACCGGTGCCGATCGCATCGGTCATAGGGAAACTTCTTGGGACTGTAAAATCGTTGTCTTTCATCGGAAGTCATTCCAAAATGGAATGGCCATAAAGGATGCCCGATGGACGAGGCCGCCTGGAAGATCATCGCCGAGCTGCGGCGCACGCCAAACGTCACCCGCGCCGCCGACCGGCTGTTCATGAGCCAGCCCAACCTGTCGAAGAAGCTGCAGGGCATCGAGGCGGCGCTGGGCGTGCGGCTGGTGCTGCGCACCTCGAAGGGCATCAGCTTCACGCCGGAGGGCGAGTACCTGGCCGACGAGGCCGAGCAGATGCTGGCGCGCCTGGCCGAGATCCGCGGCAACCTGCTGCGGCTGGGCAGCGGCGCCTCCGGCACGGTGCGGCTCGGCATGACCAACGGCTTCGCCCGCCACCTGCTGCCGCCCTGCCTGCGCCGCTTCCAGCAGGCCTATCCCGGCGCCGCGCTCGACATCGCGACCGATATCAGCGCCAGCGTGGTCCGCCGGCTGGAGCGCGACGAGATCCATGTCGGCTTCATCCGCGGCGAGCTGGAAGGCGGCTTCGAGCGCGCGCTGATCGGCAGCGAGCAGGCCTGCCTGGTGCATGCCGCGCCGATCGCGCTGGCGGCGCTGCCGGCCACCCCGCAGATCGCCTATCTGAGCGACCCCTTCGCCCGCCGCCTGGTGGAGCGCTGGTGGCACAGCCATTTCCGCGCCCGCCCGCTGGTCGGCATGCGCGCCAACCACGGCGACACCTGCCTGGAGATGATCGCCAACGGGCTGGGCTACGGCATCTTCCTGGCGCCGAACTTCCTGGGCCCGGGCCGGCCGCTGTGGTCGGCGCCGCTGCATTTCGCCGATGGCCGGCCGGTGCTGCGCGAGGCCTGGATGATCTGGCGCCGCGAATTCGCCGAGATCCCGCTGATCCGCAACTTCCTGGCGCATATGCAGGGCGAGATCGCGGCCGGGCTGCTGTGACGGTTGCGCGGGGCGTCTGCCAGGGCTTCCCCCTCGACGCTTGACCGCGGCCGGGGGCAATGGTTTCTCCGCTATCCCGGCTGCTCCTGCCCCCCGCGCGGGGCCGCCGGGAAGGCCGGGACGGGCAGGGTGGCCGCCACCGGCAGCCAGCACTGCCCCAAGATCGCTCCCGGAGGACGTCCGCATGCCTGCCTATCGCTCCCGCACCACCACGCATGGCCGCAACATGGCCGGCGCCCGCGGCCTCTGGCGCGCGACGGGCATGAAGGATTCCGACTTCGGCAAGCCGATCATCGCGGTGGCCAATTCCTTCACCCAGTTCGTCCCCGGCCATGTCCATCTGAAGGACCTGGGCCAGCTGGTCGCGCGCGAGATCGAGGCCGCCGGCGGCGTCGCCAAGGAATTCAACACCATCGCGGTGGATGACGGCATCGCCATGGGGCATGGCGGCATGCTCTACAGCCTGCCGTCGCGCGAGCTGATCGCCGATTCCGTCGAATACATGGTCAATGCCCATTGCGCCGACGCGATGGTCTGCATCAGCAACTGCGACAAGATCACGCCCGGCATGCTGATGGCGGCGATGCGCCTGAACATCCCGGTGATCTTCGTCTCCGGCGGCCCGATGGAGGCCGGCAAGGTCGTCCATCGCGGCCAGAAGCGCAGCATCGACCTGATCGACGCCATGGTCGCGGCGGCCGATTCCAACGTGACCGACGAGGAAGTCCAGGTCATCGAGCGCTCGGCCTGCCCGACCTGCGGCAGCTGCTCGGGCATGTTCACCGCCAATTCGATGAACTGCCTGACCGAGGCGCTGGGCCTGGCGCTGCCCGGCAACGGCACCGTCCTCGCCACCCATGCCGACCGCAAGGATCTGTTCCTCGAGGCCGGCCGCACCATCGTCGATCTCGCCCGCCGCTGGTACGAGCAGGATGATGCCAGCGCCCTGCCGCGCAACATCGCCAGCTTCGCCGCCTTCGAGAATGCGATGACGCTGGACATCGCCATGGGCGGCTCGACCAACACCGTGCTGCACCTGCTGGCCGCCTCCGAGGAGGGCCAGGTCGGCTTCACCATGCGCGACATCGACCGGCTGTCGCGCCGCGTGCCGGTGCTGTGCAAGGTCGCCCCCGCCGTCGCCAATGTCCATGTCGAGGACGTCCACCGCGCCGGCGGCATCCTTGGTATTTTGGGCGAGCTGGACCGCGCCGGGCTGCTCGACACCTCCTGCAGCACCGTGCACGCGGCCACCCTGTCCGACGCGCTCGATCGCTGGGACCTGAAGCGTGGCGCCGGCAAGACGGCGCAGACCCTGTTCAGCGCGGCCCCGGGCGGCATCCCGACCACCCAGGCCTTCAGCCAGTCGGCCCGCTGGGAAGAGCTGGACCTCGACCGCGAGAAGGGCGTCATCCGCAACCTCGAGCACGCCTTCTCCAAGGATGGCGGCCTGGCCGTGCTCTACGGCAACCTGGCGGAAGACGGCTGCATCGTGAAGACCGCGGGCGTCGACGCCTCGATCCTGGTGTTCAACGGCCCGGCGCGGCTGTTTGAAAGCCAGGATGCCGCGGTGGAGGGCATCCTGGGCGGCAAGGTCGCCGCCGGCGACGTGGTGCTGATCCGCTACGAAGGCCCCAAGGGCGGGCCGGGCATGCAGGAGATGCTGTATCCGACCAGCTACCTGAAGTCGAAGGGGCTGGGCAAGGCCTGCGCCCTGGTCACCGATGGCCGCTTCTCCGGCGGCTCCTCGGGCCTGTCCATCGGGCATTGCTCGCCCGAGGCGGCCGAGGGCGGCACCATCGGCCTGGTCGAGGAGGGCGACCGGATCGAGATCGACATCCCGAACCGCATCATCCGCCTGGCCGTCGACGACGCGGTGCTGGCCGAGCGCCGCGCCGCCATGGAAGCCCGCGGTGAGGAGGCCTGGGTGCCGGTCGGCCGCGAGCGCGTGGTCTCGACGGCGCTGCAGGCCTATGCCGCGCTTACCACCAGCGCGGCGCGCGGCGCGGTGCGCGACGTGACGCAGCAGCGCCGCAAGCGTTAAGCGGCAGCTTCGGCCGGGGGCACCACCCCCGGCCGCGGGTCCAGCGGGGCTTTCAGGGAGAAGCCGCTGGCCTGCTCGAACAAAGCGGCGGCCTGCAGCGCGCGGTCGTCGCGCCGCGGCGGCGCCACCACCTGCAGCCCGACCGGCCGGCCGAACTGGTCCAACCCGCAGGGCACGGCCACCGCCGGGCAGCCGGCCATGGTGATGGCGGCGTTCAGCATCGAGCCGGCCATGTAGTTGTCCAGCGTCACGCCGGCGATGGTCGCCGGGTTGCGCAGCATCACGTCGAAGGCCGGCGTCGGCGCGCCCGGCGTGACGAAGATGTCGTAGCGCGCGAACATCGCCGCCATGCGGCGGTAGAAGGCGGCGCGCTGCCGGTCGGCCCAGGCCAGCTGGCTCGGCGTCGCGGCCAGGCCGCGCTCGGTGTTCCAGATGATGTCGGGCTTGATCTGGTCGCGATGCGTGGCCAGCTGCGCCTCGCGGTCGACGACGAAGGACTGGCTGCGCAGGACCAGGAAGGCTTCTGACAGCTCGCCGAGATCGGGCGCGAATTCCTCGACGACGCAGCCGAGATCCTCGAAGTGGCGCATGGCGGCGCGGGTCAGCGCCTGGGTCTCGCGGTCGACCGGCAGCGCGCCGTTGAAGTCGGTGGTGAAGGCGATGCGCTTCGGCCGCTCCGCCTCGGCGGCGGCCACGGCATCGGCATAGGCGCGGGCAGGGGCGTCATAGGTCAGCGGGTCCATCGGACACCAGCCGGCCATGCTGTCGAGGAACAGCGCGAGATCGGCAATGTTCCGCGCCATCGGTCCCTGCACCGACAACGGCGAAAAAAGATTGTTCACCGTGCCCCGCGTCACCCGCCCGGGCGAGGGCCGCAGCCCGACCACGCCGCAATAGGTGCCCGGCCGGCGCAGGCTGCCGCCATGGTCGGTGCCCTGGGCCAGCCAGGCCTCGCCGGTGGCGACCGACACCGCGCCGCCGCCCGTCGAGCCGCCGCAGGTGAGCGACGTGTTCCAGGGGTTGCGGGTGCGGCCGAAGACCTCGTTGAAGGTGGAGCCGCCGGCGCCGAATTCCGGCGTGTTCGATTTGCCGATGACGATGCCGCCCTGCGCCTCGATCCGCTGCACCACCGGGTGCGAGGCCGCCGGCACATGGTCGCGGAAGATCGGCGAGCCATAGGTGGTGCGCACGCCCGCGACGTCGGTCAGGTCCTTGATGCTGACCGGCAGCCCGGCCAGCCAGCCGGCGCTGCCCTGCCGCGCGCGCCCCTGGCCCTCCATCAGCCGGCGGGCATGGTCGCGGGCGCGGTCCAGGCAGAGCGTCGGCAGCGCGTTCACCGCCGGCTCGACCTGTGCGATGCGGGCGGCGGCGGCCTCGACCAGCTCCAGGGGCGAGACCTCGCCACGCTGCAGGCGGGCGACGGCCTCGGTCGCGGTCAGGCGGATCAGTTCGTCATGCATGGGCGCGAGCTTGGCACCGGCGGCGCGGGTCGCCCAGGGTGAATCCGGCTCGATCCTGACTTGCGAGAAGGAACATTATCGCAAGTTGACATGGGGGTGGACCGGCCCCTAGCCTCAGCGCCATGACCGAGAAGCCGTCCCAGGATGCCGTCGGCCGCGCCGCCCGCCTCGCCGCGCGCTACCGTGTCGCCGCCGATGCCGAGGCGACGGTGCGCGCCTATACCGCCGACTGGGTTTCTTTCAACGCCTGGTGCCAGGCCCGGGGCGTCCCGGCGCTGCCGGCGCCGCCGGAGCGCGTCGGCGACTATCTGGCGGAGCTCGGCGAAGGCTATGCCCGGGCCACGCTGCGGCGGAAGGTCGCCGGCATCGCGCGGGCGCATCGCCTGGCCGGGCAGCCGCTCGACACCCGCCACACCGCCATCCGCGAGGTGCTGCGCGGCATCGGCCGCACCCATGGCGACCCGCCGAAGCGCGCCCAGGCGCTGACCACGCCCGAGATCCAGCGGCTGGTCGCGGTCTGCGACGACGACCTGGCCGGCCTGCGCGACCGTGCCTTGCTGCTGCTCGGCTTCGCCGGCGCGCTGCGGCGCTCGGAGCTCTGCGGCATCGCCGTCGAGCATATCGCCTGGAAGCCGCGCGGGCTGGAGCTGCTGATCCCGCGCTCCAAGACCGACCAGGAAGGCGAAGGCCAGCGCATCGGCATCCCCCAGGGCCAGGCCCTGGCCACCTGCCCGGTGCGCGCGCTGCAGGCCTGGCTGCAGGCCGCCGGCATCGCCCGCGGCCCGGCCTTCCGCGGCGTGACGCGGCACCAGACGATCCGCGAGGGCGCGCTGACCGGCGAGGCGCTGCGGCTGATCCTGCTGAAGCGGGCGCAGCAGGCCGGGATCCGCGCGACGCTGCTGGAGCCGCTGTCGCCGCATGGGCTGCGCGCCGGCTTCATCACCACCGCCTATCGCGCCGGCATCCCCGACGAGGAGATCATGGGTCACAGCCGGCACCGCAGCCTGACCACGATGCGCAGCTATGTCCGCCGTTCGCGCCTGGGCGGCGCCAGCCCGGCGGGCAAGGTCGGGCTGTAGCCGGCGCTCGCCGACCCCGAGGCCGGCTGCGCGCGGCCCGCTGGCGGAACGGCCTTGTCGGCGGCGCGGCCCTGCCCCTAGATGCCGGCGCCCGACCTGCGAGGAGCTCTCCCCATGCATCGCCGACACCTGCTTGCCGCCGCCCTGGCCGCGCCTGCCCTGGCCGCGCCCGCCTTGCTGGCTGCGCCGGCCCGGGCCCAGGCGGTCTCCCGCGCCCAGACGCTGCGGGTGGTGCCGGAGACGCTGACCACCATCCTCGACCCGCATTTCACCACCAGCTTCACCGCCCGCGATTTTTCCTATCTCGTCTTCGACACGCTGTTCGCCATGGACGACCAGTGGCGGCCGCAGCCGCAGATGGTGGAGAATTTCGAGCGCAGCGCCGATGGCCTGACCTGGCGCTTCACCCTGCGCGAGGGCCTCGCCTTCCATGACGGCGCGCCGGTCACGGCCGAGGATGTGGTCGCGAGCCTCCGCCGCTGGGCCGCGCGCGACGCGCTGGGCGGGCTGCTGCTGCGCGCGACCGCGACGCTGCAGCCGGTCGACGCCCGCAGCTTCCGCCTGGTGCTGGCGCGTCCCTTCGGCCTGGTGCTGGAGGCGCTGGCCAAGCCCGGCGCCATGGTGCCGATGATCATGCCCAAGCGCCTGGCCGAGACACCCCCCAGCCAGCCGATCGCGACGCCGATCGGCTCCGGCCCCTATCGCTTCGTCGCGGAAGAGTACCGCCCCGGCGACCGCATCGTGCTGGCCCGCAACGCCGCCTATCGCCCGCGCGAGGGCGCCCCGGTCTGGGCCAGCGGCGGCAAGCTCGCCCGTTTCGAGCGGGTCGAGCTGATTGCCATGCCCGATGTCTCGACCCAGGTAGCCGCCTTGACCACGGGCGAGGTTGATTATCTGGAGCGCGTCCCGGCCGATGTCCTGCCGGTGCTGGAGCGCAACCGCCAGGTGAAGGTGCAGGTGGTCAGCCCCTTCGGCTACCAGGGCATTCTGCGCTTCAACCATCGCCTGCCGCCCTTCGACAATCCGAAGGTCCGCCGCGCGGTGATGCTGGCGGTGAACCAGGCGGACTACCTGCCGGGTGTCGCCGGCCGCCCCGAATTCGGCCGCGAATGCCGCAGCTTTTACGGCTGCGGCACGCCCTATGAGACCACCGCCGGCCTGCCGCCCGCGACGGATTTCGCGGCGGCCCAGAAACTGCTGGCCGAGAGCGGCGCCGACCTGTCGCGCCCGGTGGTCATCCTGCACCCGGCCGATGCGCCGGGCATCGCGGCGCTGGGCCTGGTGACGCAGGATCTGCTGACGAAGCTCGGCTTCAAGGTCGACCTGCAGAGCATGGACCTGAACACCTTCTTCGGCCGCCGCGCCCGGCCCGAGGGCTGGAACGTCTTCCACACCACCAACACCGTCCCCGACATGCAGACCCCGCTGCAGAATGTCTATCTGAATGGCGCCGGCCCCGGCCCGGCGGGCTTCGCCGGCTGGCCGGAGGATGCCGAGGTGGAAAAGCTGCGCGGCGAGTTCGCCGCGGCCTCCAGCGAGGAGGCCCGCAAGCAATTGTCAGAAAAGATCCATGCCCGCGCCGCCGAGGCCGGCTTCTACATGCCGCTCGGCCAGTTCGTGACGCCCTCCGCCTGGCGCGCCGACCTGACCGGGGTGCTGACGGGTCCTGCCATGTTCCTGTGGAACATCGGCCGGTGAGCGGCGTGCTGTCCTATTCCGACTTCATCGACCTGGTGCCGAAGGTCGAGCTGCACCTGCATATCGCCGGCGCCGTCCGCGCGACCACGCTGGTGGAGCTCGCCGAGAAGAACGGCGTCATCCTGCCGCGGCCGGCGGAAACTCTCTTTCAATGGCAGGATTTCTACGGCTTCCTGGAAATCCTTCGCCTTGGCGCGCTGGCCGTTAAGGACCGCGAGGATTTCGCCCGGGTCGCCTATGAATGCATCGAGGACCTGCATCGCCATGGCAGCGTCCGCCACACCGAGATCTTCTTCAACCCGCATTACTACACGCCCAACGGCGCGATCTATCCGGACATCGTCGACGGGCTGATCGAAGGCCTCGAGCGCGCCGAGGCCGAGTTCGGCGTTTCTTCTCTGTTGATCGCCTGCATCGACCGCAGCGTCTGCCTGCCCTCCGAGGCGTTGGAGATGCTCGACTGGATCGCCGGCCATCCGCGCCACCAGGTGGTGGGGGTGGGGCTCGATGGCGCCGAGCGCGCCGGCCCGCCGCTGGTCTGGGTCGAGGCCTGGCGCCGCGCCGCGCGCGCCGGGCTGCGCCGCACCGCCCATGTCTGCGAGGACAACCAGACCCTCTATGAGGGGCCGCCCGCGCATTTCACCCATTGCCGCGACGCGCTGGGCTGCGACCGCCTCGACCATGGCTACAACATGCTGGCGGACCCGGCGATCACCGCCCGCGCCGCGGCCGAGGGCGTGCCCTTCACCATGGCCTGCTGGTCCTCGATCCCGGGCAACCGGGGGCCGCGCCAGCAGCGCATCAAGCGGATGGTCGAGGCGGGGCTCACCATCGTGCTCGGCACCGACGACCCGACCTTCTTCCGCACCACGATGAACCATTGCTGGCGCACGCTCTTCGCCGCCAATGGCTGGCAGCCGGACGATGCCCGCCGGCTGAGCCTGGCCGGCATCGAGGCCAGCTGGCTGCCCGAGGCGCGGAAGGAAGAATTGCGCGCCGAATTCGGCAAGACGCTCGACGCGCTGGAGGCACGGCTGGACCCCGCCGACCGGGGGCTGGACGAGGCCGTCGAACGGCCCCGCCCGCAGGCTTAGCGCGGCGCCTGGCCGGCCGGGGCCCCTGGCGCGCCCTGGCGGGTCACCAGCGCGCCGCTGACCGGGTCCAGCTTGAACTCGACCTTCACCCCGTTGCGGTCGCGCGCCTCGACCTCCCAGCAGCCATCGTCGCGGCTGATCTCTTCCGCCGTGTAGCCCATCTGCTGCACGCGGGAGACCACCTGCTCCATCGGCATCCAGGCATCGCGGGCGACGCGCGGGCAGCGGTCGTCGGCCATGGCGGCGGCGGGGATGGCGGCGAGGCCCAGCAGGGCCAGGGCCGAAGCGGTCAGGATGCGCATGGGAAGAAAGCTCCGTGTTTCGTTGACGGGGGGCATCCTGGCAGGCCGACCCCCCGCCAGCCTGACGCGCGCTGTCAGCGCAATGTCAGCGGGGCTGGGCTATATCCCCCCGCGTGACCCTGCCCCCTCGCCTCCTGCTGCTCGGCCTGCTGCTGCTGCCCGTCGCCGCCGCCCGGGCCGATGGCGACGACTGGCGCCGGCTGGGCTGCCGCAACGAGCAGGATTGCGCCCGCCAGGCGCTGGAGCGCGGCGAGATCCGCCCGCTGGAGGACGTGCTGGCCGTGGTGCGCCGCGCCGTGCCGGGCGACATCGTCGGCGTCGAGCTCGACCGCGACGACGGCCGCTGGATCTATGAGATCAAGGTGCTGACCGCCCGCGGCCAGCGGCGCGAGGTCGAGATCGAGGCGACCACGCTGCGCATCCTGGAGATCGACTGAATGCGGCTGCTGGTCGCCGAGGACGAGCCGCATATCGCCGCCGACCTGCGCGGCGCGCTGGAGCAGGCCGGCTATGCCGTCGACCTCGCCGTCGATGGCGAGGCCGCCTGGTTCCAGGCCGAGGTCGAGGCCTATGACGCGATGATCCTCGATCTCGGCCTGCCGCGGCTGGACGGGCTCAGCCTGCTGCGGCGGCTGCGGGGCGCCGGCTCGACCATGCCGGTGCTGATCCTGACCGCCCGCGACGGCTGGCGCGAGAAGGTCGAGGGGATCGATGCCGGCGCCGACGACTATCTGGCCAAGCCCTTCCGCATGGAGGAGCTGCTGGCCCGGCTGCGCGCCATCCTGCGCCGCGCTGCAGGCCATGCCTCGGCCCTGCTGGTGGCGGGGCCCCTGGAGCTCGACACCCGCAGCCGCACGGTGGCCGTCGATGGCCGGGCCCTGGCGCTGACCGCGCTGGAATACCGGCTGCTGGCCTATCTGCTGCACCATCGCGGCCGCGCGGTGCCGGCCGGCGAGCTGCTCGACCATCTCTATGACGGCGAGGCCGAGCGCGAGACCAACGCCATCGAGGCGCTGCTGGCGCGGCTGCGCCGCAAGCTGGGCACGCCGCTGATCGAGACGCGGCGCGGCCATGGCTATGTGATCGCCGCCGCATGACGCTGATCCGGCGCGGCTCGCTGCGGCTGCGGCTGGTCGGCGCCGCCGCGGCGCTGATCGCCCTGGCGCTGCTGCTCGCCGGGGCCGGTCTGGTGGTGATCTTCGAGCGCGAGCTGGCGGCGCGGGCGACCGACGACCTGGACCGCACCGCCAAGTTCATCGCCGCCCAGCTGGAGCCCGGCCCCGAGGGCGGGCCGCGCCTGCTGCAGGAGCCGGCCGATCCGCGCCTGGCCACCGCCTATGGCGGGCTCTACTGGCAGGTCGAGGGCGGCGGCGCCCTGCTGCGCAGCCGCTCGCTGTGGGATGCGCGGCTGCAGCCCCCCGCCTTCCCGCCCGGCATCGTCCAGGGCGCCGAGCCCGAGGTGCTGACGCTGGCCGGCCCCGAGCGCAGCAGCCTGCTGGCGGTGCGCCGCGCCGTGGCGCTGGGCCGCCGCGGTGCCGAGGCCGACTACGCCATCCTGGTCGCCATCGACCGCCGGGATCTCGCCGCCAGCCGCGACAATTTTCTGGCTCTGTTGGTGCCTTCGCTGGCGGGGCTCGGGCTGGTGCTGGTGCTGGCCATGGCGGCCTTCGTCCACCGCGCCATGCTGCCCTTCCGGGCGCTGGGCCGCGACCTGCGCGCCGTCGAGGCCGGTCAGCGCGCCACCCTGTCGGGTGCCGTGCCGGACGAGGTGCGGCCGGTGGTCGAGGCGCTGAACCGGCTGGTCACGCTGCAGGAACGCGCGGTGGGGCGCGCCCGCATGCAGGCCGGCGACATGGCGCATGGGCTGAAGACGCCGCTGGCGGTGCTGGCCGCGCTGGCCCGGCGCCTGCGCGCCGAGAATCGCGGTGCGCAGGCCGCCGAGGTCGAGGAGCAGGTCCAGGCCATGGCCCGCCAGGTGGACCGCGCGCTGGCCCGCGCCCGCGCCGGCGGCGGCGCCGTGCTGCGCCGCCACGGCACGCCCGTGCGGCCGCTGGCGCAGAAGCTTTTCTCGGTGCTGCAGCGGCTGCCCGCCGATCGCGGCATCGACTGGCGGCTGGAGGTGCCGGCCGACTTCACCTTCCCGGTCGAGGAAGGCGACCTGACCGAGATGCTGGGCAATGTGCTGGACAATGCCCGCAAATGGGCCGGCGGCGTGGTGCGGCTGGGCGTCGAGGGCCGCGCCCTGGTGGTCGAGGATGACGGGCCCGGCCTGGCGCCGGACCTGGCGGAATCCATCGCCCGCGGCCAGCGCTGGGATGAGAGCCGCCCCGGCACCGGCTTCGGCCTGGCCATCACCCGCGACCTGCTGGAGGGCAGCGGCGGCGCGCTGCGGCTGCAACGCGCGCCGGCGGGCGGGCTGCGCGTGCTGCTGCAGCCGGGTGAGGGCCTGGGCGATAGCGTGATGGCGTGAGGTGGCATCACCGAAAGGCCTGAATCACGCGATCAGGCAACTCACCCTGGCTGCATCATCCTGCTGCCCGGAATGCGCGATGCGCATCGGCGGCGCGCCAGGCCGCGCGCGGCGTTGCCCGGTCAGCGCCACGCCACGCTGAACATCGTGTCGAGCGCCCGGACGATCCTGTCCTCGTCATCGCGCAGCGACAGGATCGGCTCACCCAGGGCCGAGGCCGGGATGCTGGCGATCTGGAGCGGATCGAAGACGACGGCGATGCCCTCGACGATGAACCGCGGGCCGATGTCGCTCTCCTCCGTGCCGAAGCCGGCGGCCATGACGAGCGGCACCACGACCCGGCGGGGGTGATCCTCGAACTCGTTGGACTGGACCGCAACCACGTAGGGGATGGAGGTGCGGTTCCGGCCGGGGTTGCGGCAGACGTCGAACTGACGCGGCATCAGAGCGTCGAGAAGGCGTCGGCCCATCCCCCGTGCTGCTCGACGCAGGCGGCGCTCGCCTTCGCATGCAGGGCGTTCCTGCGCCGGCGCTCCGCCTCGGCGCCGGCGCCTTCCTCGACGAACCGGGCCAGCAGCTGCTCGACGGTGTCGGACAGGTTGGGCGTCAGGGCGCGCGCCTGTGCGACCAGGCTCTCATTGAGGGTCAGATTGGTGCGCCGCTTGGGCGCCGCGCGGTCATAGCCCATGGCCGATACCTCCGGGAGCCGATGCGCATTAATGCGTATTGGGGCGGGCCGGGTCAAGCGGCAGGGTTGTCGTCGGTCTGGCGCCCCGTGGCGCCCCGTGGCGCCCCGTGGCGACAGCCAGGCGGAAATCGTCTTCCGCGCGCGTGACGCCGGGCGGATGGCGCCCGGCACCGTCCTGGGCTTCTGCCGATTCGCGGCGCAGGTCAGCAGGCGGCAGCACGAGCGGATCGGATGGGCGGAGCGATGACGCCTCGTGCTAGCGCTGCACCGTCACCCGCAGGAAGGCGGCGGCGATCTCGGTGCCCTGCGCGGCCGTGTTGTGGCGCTCGAACAGCGCCTGCAGCTCGTGCTGCAACGCCGCGGCGCGGCCTTCCTTCTCCGCCGCCTCGAAGGCATTCATGGTCGGGCCGTAGAAGCGGCGGAATTTCTCCAGGAAGCCGGCCGGCGGCGCCGGGTCGCGGAAGACATAGCTGTCGCGCTCGACGGTGATCGCCGCGGGCGACACGCCGGCCGCGGTGAACCGCTCGACCACCTGCGCCTCCAGGCCCCAGAGCATCGGGCTGACGAAGCCCTCGGGCGGCGGCGGCGAATAGGCGGCGCTGATGCGCAGGATCTGCGCCACCAGCGTCGGGTCGTTCGGGATCCAGTTGCCCATGACGATGCGCCCGCCCGGCCTGGTCACCCGCAGCATGGCCTTGGCCACCTCGAAGGGCTTCGGCGCGAACATGGCGCCGAAGATGCTGACAACGAGGTCGAAATAGGCATCCGGCAGGTCGCGCAGGTCGCCGGCATCGCCGTGCTGGAAGCGCAGGTTCTTCAGCCCCGCCGCCTGGGCGCGGCGGTTGCCGGCGGCGACCAGGGGGCGGGAGATGTCGACGCCGGTGACCTCCGCCCCGCGCTCGGCGGCGGGCAGCGCGGTGGTGCCGTCGCCGCAGCCCAGGTCGAGCACGCGCTGGCCCGCGACCACGCCGAGGCGCGCGACCAGCGCCGCGCCGCTGTCGCGCATGGCGGCGGCGAGCTGGGTGAAGTCGCCCTTCTCCCACAGAGCCTGGTTCGGATTCATCGGCTTGACGCTCCCCGCGCCGCCTTGCCAGGCGGCCGGCGCCACTCTATTCCGATGCGATAACGAACCGGATCACGGTGGCGGGAGGGTCGAAGGAAGGGGGCGCGAACCGAGGAAGCACACCCTGCCCGTGTGCAAATCGATGGCCTGCGGCATCCCCCTTCAGGTTCCGCAAGGCTGGATCGGACGGTTCGCATTATGCGCCCGATCCCCTCGGTCCGCTCCCGGCCATGGCCTCCCCTGCAGGCCAGGGCCGGTATCCCGCAGAGCTCGTTTGCGCCAGCGGAGGCCCGGGGAGAATGCGGGATCCGGATTGCGGTGGGACGGTAGTAGGCCGCCCTCCGCCAGCGCTCGTTTGCAACTGCGAGTTAGTCGCAATAAAGGCCTTAACCTGGGTTCGGTCAAGCGGTTTGTGCCGGGGGGCGCGATGGTCTTGCCCGGGCTCGTATAC
>NZ_CACSJM010000069.1 GCF_902706185.1 Roseomonas sp. 18066
ACGGGGGGCAGGTCGACGGGGGGCAGCTCGGCGGGAGGCGATCCGCCGGTCATGGCGCCGTGGCCGCAGGAAGGGCTATACTGCCGGCTCGGATCGAAGGACGGGACCTGGCCAGGTGATGGAGACAGACCGGGACGCGGTGCCGCCCAAGGATGGGCCGGGCGAGCCGCCGCCGCCGCGCCGCCGCCGGATGCGCCTGTGGCGACCGCAGGAAGGGCGCCTCGCCGAGGCCACCCCGATCAAGACCTCGGCATTGTCCGAACACCTGCGCCCTTCCGACCTGGTTCCCCTCACCAGCAGCGCGGGGCTGGCCTTCGCCGCGCCGCCGCAGGTGGGAAGGCTGGCGACGCTGCGCATCGCGCGCACGCTGCTCGGCTATCTGGGCAGGGTCGCATTCGCCCGGGTCATTGGCAAGTACGAGGCGGCGCGCGCGGCGCGCGAGCTGCGCGAGATCTTCGAGCGGCTGGGCGGGCTCTGGGTGAAGATGGGGCAGCTGATCGCGCTGCGCTCCGACGTGCTGGACCCGCGCTTCTGCGAGGAGATGAACCGGCTGCAGTACAGCGCCATCGGCTTCCCGCCCGAGGAATCGATGCGCATCATCCGCGAGGAGCTGGGCGAGGGCCGCGTCGAGGAATTGTTCGAGACGCTGAGCCCGGTGCCCTTCGCCGCCGCCTCGATCAGCCAGGTGCATCTGGGGCGGCTGCGGCATCCGAATGTCGATGTCATCGTCAAGGTGCAGCGGCCCGGCGTGCGCGAGGTCTTCGAGCGCGACTTCGCCGTGCTGCGCGGCTTCGTCGCCGTCGCCCGGCTGATCCCCAAGGTGCGCGCGCTGCGGCTCGAGGATGCGCTGGACGAGCTGCGCCGCATCATCGCCGAGGAGACCGACTTCCGCTTCGAGGCGGCCAATATGCGCCGCATGCGCAAGCTGCTGCGCGACGACAAGGTCCTGATCCCCCGCGTCTTCCGCGAGGCCTCGACGGCGCGCATCCTGGTCAGCGAATGCGTCTGGGGCGTGATGATGGCGGATTACATCCGCGTCCGCGCGACCGACCCCGAGCGGGTGCGCGCCTGGTGCGCCGAGAACGACGTCGAGCCGGAGGAGGTCGGCGAGCGGCTGTTCTCCAGCTACATGCGCCAGCTGATGGAGGAGAATTTCTTCCATGCCGACCTGCATCCCGGCAACATCATCCTGCTGCGCAACGGCCGCTTCGCGCTGATCGACCTGGGCAGCGTGGGCTCCGTCGACCGCCAGTTCCTCGGCATCTACCAGGGCATGCTGCGGGCGCTGGGCAACCAGGACTTCGCCAAGGCCGCCGACCTGCTGCTGCGGATCTGCAGCAATGTGCGCGCCGGCGACGTGCCGCAGCTGCGCGCCGAGCTGGTGCGCAGCTACCGCGACTGGGCGGCCAAGGTGCATATCGACGGGCTGCCCTATCACGAGCGCAACGTGCTGTCGGGCAGCAACGCCGCCGGCGCGGTGCTGGCGCGCTACGGCGTGGCGCAGAGCTGGGACCTGATGAAGCTCGGCCGCGCCTGGGCGACGATGGACGCCTCGCTCAACGAGCTGTTCCCGGACATGAACTACATCCGGCTGTTCCGCGCCTATTTCGCCGAGGCCTCGGGGCGGCGGCTGCGCGGGCTGCTGCGGCCGCGCACCATCCGCGACGGGCTGGGCAACCTGATCGCCCAGGTCAGCGACTACAACATGGCCGTCGGGCAGATCGTCCGCAACCAGGCCATCGTGCTGCAGGCGACGGCGTCGAAGGTCTCGCGCATCGGCGTCATCCTGGCGCGCGGGCTGAAGCTGGGGGCGGCGATCGGCATGGCCATGGTCGGCATGACCTATCTGCAGCAGCACCATCCGGCGCTGGCCGACGACCTGGGGCTGGAAAGCCTGAACCCGCTGGGCACCCTGCCGCTGCCGCTGATCAGCCCGCTGTGGTGGGGCTTCCTGTTCGTCATGGGCTTCCTGACGCTGCGGGCGCTGATCCGGGTGCAGCGCGAGCTGTCGCGGCGCGACTAATCCTCGAGCCTGCCGTCGAACAGCGCCAGCAGCTGCGGCACCGTCTCGGCCTCGGTCACCTTCATGGTGTCGAGGTCGAGGTCGAAATGGCTGAGCACCAGCATCTCGAACTCGACGCCGGCCAGCGAATCCCAGCCGGGGATGGCGTCCAGCCGCTCGCCGCCGGCGATGCTGCCGGGGGGCAGGCGGGCGGCCTCGCACATCAGGTCGAGCACCTCGGATCGGGTCATGTCGCTTGCTCCTGCAGCAGAATGCGGGGACCGCCGCGGCTTGGCGCCAGCAGCGGGCCGCTGAACACCCGCCGCGGCGGGCGGTGATCGGCGAGCGCCAGCCCGGGCGTGCGCGCCAGCACCGCCAGCACCAGGCGGATCTCTTCCAGCGCCAGCCGCGCGCCGGGACAGAGCCGCCGCCCGCCGCCGAAGGGGAAAAACTCATGGGCGCGGAAGCGGGCGTCGAGGAAGCGCTCCGGGCGGAACTTTTCCGGCTCCGGGAAGACGGCCGGGTCGGCATGGGCGAGCTCGGCGGAGGCGCCGACCAGCATGCCGGCCGGCAGGTCGTGGCCGGCGAGCGTCATCGGCCGCGCCAGCTGCCGCACCATCATCGGCGCGACCGGCGCGATGCGCAGCGCCTCGCGCGCGCAGGCCTCGAGGAAGGGCAGCCGCAGCAGCGACGCGGCCGCGCCGTCGCAGCCGTCGAGCTCCGCCCGCAGCCGCGGCAGCACGCCGGGCGTCGCCCAGCAATGAAGCAGCGCCCAGGCCATGGCGGCGGCGGTGCTCTCATGCCCGGCCGAGAGCAGCACCACCAGCGTGTCGCGGATCGCCGCATCGGACAGGGACGGCGCGCCATCCGCCTCGCGCAGCGCCGCCAGCCGGGCCAGGGTGTCGAAGCGCGCCGCATCGCTGCTGGCCCGGGCGGCTGCCAGGTCCTCGGCGATCAGCCGGTGCACCGTGGCGCGGGCCTCAAGGAAGCGCCGCCAGGGGCTCCACGGCCCGAGGTCGCGGCGCAGCGCCGGCAGCAGCACCAGCCCGATGCCGGCATGGCGTGCGAGCCGGGCGAAGGCAGCGCGATAGGCCTCGGCGCGGCCGGGTGCTATCACGCCGAAGACCACCCGCATGATCACCGCGAAGGACAGCCGCTGCAGCAGCGGCCCGGCGGGCATGGCGCGGCCGCGCGGCCAGGCGGCGATCTCGGCGCGGGCGATGGCCAGGATGGCGGGGCCGGCCTGGGCGGCCTCGCCCTCCAGCAGCACGGCGTTGACGCGGCGGCGCAGCGCCAGATGCGCGGCACCCTCCAGCACCGGCAGGGCCTCGGCGCCCAGCATCCCCGCCAGGTCGACGCCGACCGGCGCATAGGTGTCGAGCGGGGCGGCGAAGACCTGCCGCACCCCGGCCGGGCTGCCGGTCAGCGCCAGCCGCAGCCGGCCGAGCCAGCCGCCCAGCGGGTCGCCGAAGCGCTGGCGTTGCCGCGCGTGATAGCCGGCCGGGTCGCGCAGCCAGCCGAGATTGGCGGCGAACCAGCAGCGGGGGCCCGGGAGGGGTTCTTCGCTCATGCCGGCAGCTCGGCCAGCATCCGGTCCAGCAGCGGCTGCATCCGCGCGCTGGACCAGCCCTCCGCCTGGAAGCCGATGGCCAGCGTCAGGGCGCGGCGGAACTCGGTGCCGGTGATTAGCAGCAGCGGCCGCGGGAAGGCCATGGTCAGCAGCATGGCATCCTGCGGCAGCACGCCGCCGAAGCGCAGCCGCGGCTCGGCGAGGCGGCCGACATTGGTGAAGGTCGGCGGCGAGGGCCGCGCCAGCCCGCGCGCCACCACGCCCTGCAGCATCGCGTCCAGCCGCCGCCGGCCCAGCCGCCGCATGACGCCGACCGCCAGCGGGTTGGTGGCGCCGGCCAGCCCGCGCTTCAGCCGGGCGCCCTCGGCGCGGGCGGCGGCGAGCGTGGTGGCGAAGGGGGTGGCGGGATCGACGGTGAAGGTCATCGCCGCCATGCCCGACATGTTGCGGATCGCCGGCTGCCGGCTGGCCCCGGCATAGCGCCGCAGGTTGCCCGGCAGGATGACGCGGAAGGCGGCGGGACCCTGCGCGTCCAGCATGGCGTGGAAGCTGCGCGCCAGCGCCGCCACCAGCAGCTCCAGCCGGCTGGCGCCGAGGGCCACGGCCTGGCGGTCGAGGGCGGCCAGCCGCGCCGGCTCGATGGTCACGGCGGCATAGGCCGGCGCGTCGCGCGGCGCCGCCAGCCAGCCGGCGAGATCGGCAGGGCCGCTCAGCCCCAGGGTCCGGGTGCCGGCCTGGCGCAGCTCGCCCAGGTCGCGGCGCAGCACCCGCAGCCAGTGGCGGCCGGAGAAATTGGCCATCCACTCATAGCTGTCGCGGCTGGACAGGTTGGGCGCCGGGTGATGCGCCGGATCGGCGGCCAGGGCGTCGTGCAGCGCCGCCAGCCGATAGGCGCAGTCATAGACCGCGGCGCCATCGGCCACGACATGGTTGACCGACAGCGCCAGCAGCCAGCCGCCATCCCCGAGCCGCGCCAGGCGCAGGATCAGGTTGCGGCCCTCGGCCGGCTCCTCGGCGCCGATGACCTGGCGGATGGCGGCGTCGCGATCGGACGCCTCGATCGCCTCGAACCAGGGGATGGCGTCGATATCGGGGTGGCGGTGCCAGCGCAGCCCGTCGCGGCCCTCGGGCAGCAGGCGGCAGGCCAGCACCGGCTCGGCATCGACCAGCAGGCGCGCGGCGCGGGCCAGGCGCGCGGCGTCGGGCGGGGGCGCCGCGGCCGGCCAGCCGAGGAACAGGTGGATCAGCCCGCTGGTCCGCTGCGCCGCCAGCGCATGCAGCATGCGGTCCAGCACTTCGGCCGGCAGGGTCGCCGGCGGCAGGGTGATGCTCATTCCGCCGCCGCGGCCAGCCCGTCGGCAGGGTCGGGCAGCGCCGCCAGCAGCCCGGCGACAGTGCCGACATGCGGCGGCAGCATCAGGGAGAAATGGTCGGCTTCCACCGCGTGGCGCCGCAGCGGCGCGGCCAGCAGCGGCTGCCAGCCGGCGCGGTAGTCGCCCGCCTCGGCGAAGCGGCCGCCCATGCCGCCGCGGCAGGCGAAGAGCAGCACCTCGACCTTGCCCTCCAGCCGGCCCCCCGGCCGATAGGCGCCGAGCGCCCGGCCGGTGGCCTGGCCCACCCGCTCCAGCGCGTCCAGCTGCCGCGCCAGGCGGTCCGGCGCGCGCTCGGCGGTGTCGCCGGCCAGATGCGCCACGACCCGGTCGCGCACGGCCGCGGCGGGCAGCCCCTCCAGCCCGGCCTCGTCCAGCGGCGGCAGGCCCCAGCGCTCGGCCAGCCAGCGGCCGGACAGGCGGTGCAGCAGGCCGGGCGCGGCCTCGGCCATGCCGCGCAGCGCCTGGCTGCCCGGCGCCGGCGCGTCCAGCAGCACCAGCCGCGCCACCTGCCGCCCGGCCGCCTGCAGCTGCCGCGCCATCTCGAAGGCGATCGGCCCGCCGGCCGAATAGCCGCCGAGCCAGAGCGGCCCCGCCGGCTGCCGCTGCTGGATCGCCGCGACATAGCGCGCCGCCATGGCGGGCAGGTCGTCGAGCGGCGGCGGCGCGTCCTCGGCGAGGCCCAAAGCCTCCAGCGCGAAGGCGGGGAAGTCGGGGCCGAGCGCCCGCGTCAGATTGACCGCCCAGGAGGTCTCGCCGGCCGCGCCATGCACCCACCAGGAGGGCATGCGCGAGCCATGGCCGCGCAGCACCACGACCGGGTCATGCGCTGTCGTCGCTGCGACCGGCCCAGCGAGACGTTTCTCGATTTCCGCGGCCAGGGCGGGGACGGATGGAAACTCCCAGAGCGCGGCGGCGCCGAGCGGCAGGCCGGTGGCCTGCTGGATGCGGCCCGCCAGGGTCAGCGCCATCAGGCTGGTCAGCCCGCTCTCCGTCAGGCTTTTGCCCGCCAGAAAGCTGTCGGCGGGGATCTCGAAGATCTCGGCGGCGAGGCCGGCCAGCAGCGGCGCCAGGGCGGTCGCGGCCATCGGCACGGCACGGGGGGCGGGGGGTGGCAGCGGTGTTTCGGCGATGGCGTCGGCGGCGTCGAGGGTGACCACCAGCTTGCCGGTGCTCTCGCCGCTGGCCAGCCAGCGATAGGCCTCCTTCAAGTCATCCAGCCGGTAGCGGCGGCCGATGGCGGGTGGCTGCCGCGTGGCCTCGGCGATGGCTCCTTTCAACGCGGCCTGGGCCTCGCCAGCCTGGCCCAGCATCCGGCCCAGATTGACGGCGATCAGGCTCTGGTTCTCGACCAGCCCCGACAGGTCGAGCGGCCCGGCGGCGCGCAGCCCGGCCAGCGCCAGCTCGACATAGCGCCCGCCCGGCGCCAGCAGCGACAGCCCGGTCTGGATCATCGCCGCCTGGCCGCTGGTGTTCAGCACCACATCGACGCCGCGCCCGCCGGTCATCGCCCGCACCACCTCGACCAGGTTGCCGGCCGTGCGATCGATGGCCGCGACACCCTCCGTCTCGGCGAGGAAAGAAACCTTGGCGGCCGAGCCGACGACGCCGATCACCCGGGCGCCGCGCGCCTTGGCCATGCGCAGGGCGGCCAGGCCGACGCCGCCGGCGGCGCTTTGCACCAGCACGGTCTCGCCCGGCTGCAGCGCCGCGCGGTCGAAGCTGTGCCGCGCGGTCAGCAAGGCGACCGGCGCCGCGGCGGCGCTGGCGAAGTCGAGGTGGTCCGGGATCCGCACCACCCGCTCGGCCGCGGCGAGGACATGGGTGGCCTGGCCGCCGGTGCCGGTCAGCGCCGCCACCCGATCGCCGGGGGCGAGGCTTTTGACATCAGCGCCGACGGCCAGGACCTCGCCCGCCAGCTCCATCCCCGGGGTGAAGGGATAGGGCGGCAGGTTGGGATAGACGCCCGACAGGCTCAGCACATCGGAAAAATTCAGCGCGAAGGCGCGGGTGGCGATCAGCACCTGGCCGGGGCCGGGCGGCGCCAATGGCACGGCCTGGATGGTGATGCCGTCGGGGGAGGAGGGCTGGCTGACCACCAGGGCGCGGCCCGTGGTCGGCAGGGGCGCCTTGGGTTCCGCCCGCGGCAGCCAGCAGCGCAGCCGCTCGAAAGGATAGGTCGGCAGGCGGACGGGGTGTGGCGCCTTGGACCAGAGCGCCGCCCAATCCACCGTGCCGCCGGCGAGCCAGGCGCCGGCAATGCCGGGGGCGTCGCTGGTCAGCAGGTCGGGATGGGCGCGGCCGGCTTCGTATTCCTGCAGCAGCAGGATGGCGGCCGCGGTGTCGGCGGCGCGCAGGATGCAGCGGCAGGCCAGCGCCTCGCGCCCGGTCTGCAGGGTGAAGGCCACCGCGGCCAGCAGCGGCGCATCGGGGGCGTCGAGCGCCGCCAGCAGCCGGGTCGCGACCTGCCGCAGCAGGGCCGGCGTGCGGGCGGAAAGCGGCAGCAGCAGCGGGCCATGGGGCGCCTCGAAGCCCGGCGCGGCGGGGGCCTCTTCCAGCACCAGATGCGCCGTGCTGCCGCCGGCGCCGAAAGCGCTGATCGCCGCGCGTCGTGGGCTGCCATCCGCGCGCGCCGGCCAGTTTTCTGCCCGTGTCTGCAGCGACAATCCGGTGCCGGCGAGGGACGGGTGTGGCGCGCCCTCGAGACGCGTCGGCGCCAGGGTGCGGTGCTCGAGCTGCGCCAGCACCTTCAGCAGCTGCGCCAGGCCCGAGGCCGCTTCCAGATGGCCGATATTCGGCTTGATCGAGCCGATCCGCAGCGGCGCACCGTCGAAGACGCGGCCGAGCGCGGTGATCTCCACCGGATCGGCCACCGGCGAGCCGACCGCCTGGGCCTCGAGATAGTCGATGGCGGCGGGGGCCAGCTGCGCGCGGTCCAGCGCCGCCTGGATCACCGCCTGCTGCGACCGGGGGTTGGGCAGCATATAGGCCGCCGTCCGCCCCGACCCGCCCAGCGCCGAGCCGCGGATCACGCCGAGGATGCGCTGCCCGTCGCGCTGCGCATCCTTCAGCGGCCGCAGCAGCAGCGCCGCGACGCCCTCGCCGCCAAGCATGCCGTCCGCCTCGGCGGTGAAGGCGCGGGCGGCGCCGGAGGGCGACAGCATGCCGAGCTCCGCCAGCCCCTTCGGCGCGCGTGGATGCAGGATGAGATGCACGCCGCCGACCAAAGCGGCGGCGCATTCGCCGCGTTGCAGGCTGGCGCAGGCGAGATGCAGCGCGGTCAGCCCGCCGGCGCAGGCGGTGTCCACCGCCAGGCTGGGCCCGTGGAAGTCGAATTGGAAAGAAATCCGGTTGGCGATGCCCCAGGCGCCGCCGCCGCCGGCCGCGGCATTCCCCGCCGCCCAGGCCTCGGCCGAGAGGCGCAGCCAGTCCTGGCTGCTGGCCGCGACGAAGACGCCGACGCGGCCTTCGGTCAGCGCGCGCAGCCTGGCCCGCGGCGTGCCGGCATCTTCCAGCGCGGCCCAGCTCGCCTCCAGCAGCAGGCGTTCCTGCGGGTCGAGCAGGGCGGCCTCGGGCGGGGCGATGCCGAAATGCAGCGGGTCGAAGCGGTCGACGTCTGGCAAAAAACCGCCGGTCAGCGGGTGGCGGGTGGTGTCCCAGCGATCCGCCGGCACCGGGCCGAGCGCCGTCTCGCCATTTCGCAGCAGCGTCCAGAAGGAAGCAAGATCCGGCGCGCCGGGGAAGCGGCCGCTGGCGCCGATGATGGCGATGGCGTCGTCATCCTCGCGGATCACCGCCGGCGTCGCGCGGGCGGCGAGCATCGCGCCATGGCTGCTCTGCAAGGTCGTGGCCAGGGAGGAGATATCGCTGTGCTCGAGCAGCAGCGTCTGCGGCAGCGGGCCGAGGTCGCGTTCCAGCCGGACGCGCAGCTCCTGCGTCACCAGGGAATCGACGCCGTATTGCTCATAGGGCGTGGCGGGGTCGATGCTGTCCGGCGCCAGCTTCAGCACCTCGCCGAAGATTTTCGTCAGATAGGTGGTGATATCGCCCTCGGGCAAGACGCGCGGGGCGGCGGTCGGCGTGGCGCTGCGCGGCGGCGGCGCAGCCTGGCCGAGCCAGCCATCGCTGACCGCGGCGATGACGCATTGCCCCGGCTTCTCGTCCTCGCCGACGCCGACGGGAAGCACGGAAAAAAAGCCGGACTCGCCGAGGGCGGCGCGCCAGGCCGGAAGGTCCAGGGCCGGGCTGTCGGGCAGGCGGCGCGGTGCATCCGAAAACCGCCACCAATCGGCGGTCAGGCCGAAGGTCAGGGTGGCGAAATCGGCGGCCGCGGTGACCTCGTTCAGCAGCAGCACGCCGCCCGGGCGCAGCAGCGCCTTGGCATGGCGCAGCGTCGCCATGATGTCGGCCGTCGCATGCAGCACGTTGGAGGCGATGACCAGGTCATGCGCCCCCGCTTGGCCCTGCGCCGCCGGGTCACGTCCGATGTCGAGCAGGGCGAAGCGCAGCTCCGGCCCGGCGAAGCGGCTGCGCGCCGCTTCCAGCAAAGCCGGCGCGATATCGGTGAAGGTGTAGTCGAAGGCATGGCCCGCGGCGCGCAGCGTGGCGAGAACCCCGGCGGTGGCGCCGCCGGTGCCGGCGCCGATCTCCAGGATCGAGAGCGGGCGCGGGCAGGCGGCGGCCAGGCCCTCGGCCAGGGTGGCGAGCTGGTCGTTGAAGCGGTCGACCAACGGATTGTCGCGATAGACCGCCTCGACGAGCGCGCTGGACCCGTTGGGGAACAGGATTTCGGCGCCGGGGCGGCCGGCCAGCACCGCGGGCAACCCGTCCAGCGCGGCGTCGAGCAGCGCGCGCATCGCGCCGATGCCGCCCGCGTCCGTCGGCGCCGGCGGCACCGGCGCGCCCGAAGGCCGGTGATGCCGCGCCAGCAGCCGGCGCAGCGCCTCGTGCAGTCTTGCCTGGGCGGGGACAACGCTCGTGGTGGCCGCGAGCTGCGTTTCCAGCCGGCCGGCGCCATAGGCCAGCAGCGGCTGCAAGGCGGCCTCGGCGGCGGCGAGCTTTTCCGGTGGGGTCGGCGGGAAGGCCGTGGCGGCGTTGCTGCAGGCGACAGCGAAATCGGCGAGAACGGGATCGGCGCGCCGCTGGAAGGCCGCGCCAAATTGCGCGCCGGCCGAGGAGGCAGCCTCCGGCGCCAGCTTCAGCACCGCCGCCTGCGCCATCCCGCTGCCCAGGATTTTTTTCAATGCGCCGAGGCCTTCGGGGACGGTCAGCGGAGAGACGCCCTCGCGCTCCGCCCGGCGGCGATAGTTCTCGGCCGCGACGGCGCCGACATCCCCCCAAAAGCCCCAATTGACGACGACGACATGCGGGCCGGCCTGGCGCGCCCAGGCATCGACGAAGCTGCAGCCCGCCGCGTAATTCGCCTGGCCGCGATTGAGGGTAAAACTGTTGGCCGAGGAGAAGACCAGCAGAAGCGGCCTGCGCGCGCCCAGCGCCGTGCTGAGCGCGATGGCCGGCGCCGACTTGGCGGCCAGCGCAGCGGTCAGTTCTTCGGCGCGCATCCGCGGCAGGCTGGCATCCTGCAGCGACAGGGTCGCGTGCACGGCGAGCGCGATCGGTCCCCATTCGGCCTCGACGCTGTCCAGCAACGCGGCCAGCGCCACGGCGTCGCCGGCATCGGCCTGGGCATAGCGCGCGTGGCCGCCCGCCGCGGCGACGCTGTCCAGCGCCGCCTGGATAGCGGCATCCAGCGGCCGCCGCCCGATCCAGAGCAGCCTTGCCGCATGGTCGTGCGCCAGCTGCCGGCTGAGCGCCACGCCGATACCGCCGGCACCGCCCAGGATGACGCCGACCGCGCCCTGCGGCAGCGGGATTTCGCTGTCGGGGGCGGCGAAGCGCTCCAGATGACGACGGAAACGACGACCGGCGCGGAAGGCGATGGCCTCGGGCTCGCCGCCCGGTTCGGCCAGCAGCGCGTCGATCTCGGCGGCGCTGTCTTCCGTGGGCGACAGGTCGATCTGGCTGATGGCGACGGACAAGAACTCGCGGGCGGCGGTGCCAGCAAGGCCGGGGAGGGCGGCAAAAGCGCAATCCACCGCCTCGCCCGGCAGCACGGCATGGACGCCGCGGGTGGCCAGCACCAGGCGGCGGCCGGGCTGCTCGGGCCATTGCTGCAACAGTGACAGCAGGCGGTGGACACCTTGCGTTTCTGCGGTGGCCAGGGTGGCGGCATCGGGCATGCCGCGGTCATCCGTCGCCCGCCATGCCGCGAAGAGGACCTCCGGGCATTCCGCCAGCAGCGCAGGGTCAAGCGGCGCGTCGCGGCGCGCCAGATGCACGCGGCGTGGCTGCAGCCGGGCGGCGGCGTCGCGGGCCCAGGCGGCCTCGGCCTCGCCATGGAGGATCAGCAGCGGCGCGGTCGAGGGCGTCGCCCGTGTTTCCAGCGGCTCGAACCGCCATTGCGGGCGCAGCAGAAAAATCTCGCCGCTTGGCAGGATTGCGGGACGGGTGAAAAAGCCTTCGACGCTGAGCAGCACGGCGCCTTCGGCATCGGCGATGTCCAGGTCGCAGCGGAATTCCTGGTCTCCGGGATGGGCGCGCAGATGCGCCCGCAGCCGGTCGGGCAGCGGTGTGGTGATCCAGAGCCGCAAGGTTGCCGCCCCGGCCGGCAGCAGCGTCGCCTGGCCAGGGGCGGGCGCCTGGCCGAGCGCCAAAGCAGCAGCGCTGCGCAGTGCTGCATCCAGCGCGACAACGGGCCAATCGGCATCGGTGCAAACCTGCGGGCGTTGCAGGGTGGCCAATACCTCGGCATCGCCGGTGGCCAGGCCCGCCAGCGCATCGAAGGCAGGCCCATAGGCGATGCCGCCGGCCACGAGCAACTGTGCCAGTGCTGCGGGATCGGCCTGCGTCCTGCAACGGGCGGCGATGGTGTCGAAGGACAGGCGCGGCGGCGTGCCGGTCTCGGCCTCGGCATGGGCGGTGACGGCGGTGCCGGCGGCGTCCGACAGCGCGATCCGCCAGCCGTCGCCTTCGGGCGTCAGGCGCGCGGTGAGGGCCAGGGCATCGCCCTCCGGCACCAGCGGACGCGGCCAGGCCAGGTCGCGCAACCGCAGCGGGCCCTGTGGCGCGAGATCGCCCAGGGCGGCGCGCAGCAGCGACGGGCTGGCCGCGGCGGGCAGGCGCGGGGCGCCGCCGACGCGGTGCTGGTCGAGCAGCGCGGCGCCGGCGGGGATCGGTGGCAGGGCGGCCTCGCGCGGGCCGGTCTCGGGTAGCCAGTGGCGATCCGGCGCGAAGGCATAGCCGGGCAGCGGCAGCACGCGGCCGGCAGGCAGCAGCGGCGCCCAGTCGACGGTCGCGTCGCGCGCCACCCAGCGATCGGCCATGACCTGCAGCGACGCATCGGCTGGCGGCAGCAGCACCCCGGACAAAGCCGCGCGCAGTCCTGCAAGATCGCCAACGACAAAGGCGCGGCGCTGCGCGAAGACGGCGCGCCGGCGGCCGAGGGTGAAGGCGATATCGGCCAGCGGCGCTTCCGGATGCTGCGCCAGCCAGGCGTCCAGCCGCCGCGCCATACGGTCCAGCGCGGTCGTGTCGCGGGCCGAAAGCAGCACCGGCTGCCAGGCGCGCTGATGAGCGGCGACGGGCGCCGCGTCGTCTTCCGCCAGCACCAAATGCGCATTGGTGCCGCTGAAGCCGAAGGAGCTGGTGGCGGCGATGCGCGGCGCCTGCCAGGGCTCGAGCGCCACCGGAATGCGAAAGGGCGAGGAAGCCAGGTCGAAATGCCGGTTCGGCGTATTGAAGAAAAGGCTTGGCGGAATGGCCTGGTGGCGCAGCGCCAGCAGCAGCTTGATGACGCCGGCGACACCGGCCGCGGCCAGCGTGTGGCCGATATTGGTCTTCACCGCGCCGACCGGCAGCGCGCCCTTCGGCAATCCCGCGAAAACCTCGGCGAGGGCCGAAAGCTCGATCGGATCGCCGAGCTTGGTGCCCGTGCCATGCGCCTCGACCAGGCCGATGCCGCGCGGGTCGATGCCGTGGCGCTGCTGCACGCGCTTCAGCAGCGCGGCCTGCGAGGCGGCGCTGGGCGCGGTCAGGCTGCTGGTCTTGCCGTCCTGGTTGGTGCCCGAGCCCAGCAGCACCGCCAGCACCGTGTCGCCGTCGCGCCGCGCGAGCTCGAGGCGCTTCAGCAGCACGACGCCGACGCCCTCGCCGGGGACGAAGCCGTCGGCGGAATCGTCGAAGGTCTTGCAGCGGCCATCAGCGGCCAGCATGCCGGAGGCGCCGGTCATCAGATGCATCTGCGGCGTCAGCATCAGGTTGATGCCGCCGGCCAAGGCGAGATCGCATTCGCCGTCCAGGATGCTGCGCCGCGCCAGATGCAGCGCCACCAGCGAGGAGGAGCAGGCGGTGTCCAGCGCCAGGCTGGGCCCTTTCAGATTGAGCAGATAGGCCAGCCGCGCCGCCAGGATCGAGGCGGTGTTGCCGAGCAGCATCTGGCCGGAAATCTGCGCCTCGGCCGCGCTGCCGCCACGCGGCATCAGCTGCGCGTAATCGCCCTGGCCAACGCCGACGAAAATGCCGCAGGCGCTGCCGTTCAGCATCGCCGGCGTCTGGCCGCCTTGCTCCAGCGCATGCCAGGCGGTTTCCAGAAACAGCCGCTGCTGCGGGTCCATCATCTCCGCCTCTTTCGGCGAGAGGCTGAAGAACAGCGGGTCGAAGCGGTCGGCGCCTTCGATGAAGCCGCCCCATGGCCTGGTGTCGCTGCGTCCGGCTTCCTCGAGCTGGCGGCGATAGAGCGCGGCGCGCCAGGGCTCCGTCGGCCCTTCGGTGATGGCGCTGCGGCCGTCCTGCAGCAGGTCCCAGAAGGCTTCCGCATCGGGCGCGCCAGGATAGCGGCAGGCGAAGCCGATGATCGCGACTTTTTCCTGTTCACCGCTGCCAGGTTCGGTCCGGGCGCGGGCCTCCGGCGTGGGGCGCGGCGGCGGGGGTGGTGCCGGCGGCACGGGCTCAGGCGGCGGCGCGAGGCGGCCCGCGACCAGACGGGCGAGCGCGGCCAGATCGTGGCAGCGGCCAACCTCATCCGGCGCCAAAGCGCAGCCGAAGCGCCGGTTCAGCGCTTCCAGCAAGGCCAGCGCGGCGGCGGGTTCCAGCCCGATCTCGGCCAATGGCGTCGCGGGGTCATGCGGCGCTGCCGGCGGCAAGGCCTGTTGCAGGAAGGCAAGAACCTCGGCGGCCGCACCGGTGAGGTGGGCCGTCGCGCTGCCCTGCAGCCCCGCCAGATGCGCCGCCAGCGCTGCCAGGTTGGCGTGGTCGTAGAGCCGCGCCGCACCGAGCGTGGTGCCGAATTCATCGTTCACCGCGCGGGTGAATTCGATGGCCAGGATGCTGTCCAGGCCGAGATCGCCAAAGCTTGTCTCGCTGTCGAGATCCTCGGGCGCGACGAAGAGCGCCGCCGCCAGCAGCGCGCGCAGCTTGCCGGTGATCTGCTGATCGTCGACCGGCGGCGCAGCGATCGGCGGCGCAGCGATCGGCACCGGCGCCGGCGGCAGCCCAGGGGCGAGCGGGACGAGCGCGGCCAGATGGTCGGCCAGGGCCTCGATGGTGGCATGGTCGTAGAGTCGCGCGGTCTGCAGCGTGGTGGCGAAGGCCTCGTTGATGCCGCGCGTCAGTTCGACGGCAAGAATGCTGTCGAGGCCAAGATCGCCAAAGCCGGCGGTGGTGCTGATCGCTTCCGGCTCCAGGTAGAGCGCGCTGGCCACCATGGCGCGCAGCCGGTCGCGCAGCGCGTCGCGATCGGTGGCCAGCACAGGCTGCTGCGGCGGCGGCGGTGCGGCGATAGGGGCAGGCTTCGCGACCAAGGCGGCGCCGGCGGGATGGTCGAACCAGCAGCGCTGCCGGGCGAAGCGCGTGCCGGGCAGCGGAATGCGCCGCGGCGCCGTGCCGCGCAGCGCGCGCCAATCCACCGTGGCGCCTTGCGTCCACAGCGCCGCCAGGCTGCCCAACGCGCCCTGCTGCCAGATTTCCCTGTGCTGGTCTGTCTCGTCGGCGGCGAGGGGGATAGCGGTGGACGGCGCCTCGCCGGTCCAGCAACCTGCCGGAATGCTGCGCCCCGCAGCCAGCGCCTCGGCCAAAGCCGAGAAGGCGGCGGCAGGATCGGCGCCGGGCCGCAGCAGCAGCGCGGCGCGGGCGGCGAGAGGGTTCCGCCCCAGCATCAGCGTATCGGCCAGGGCCTGGCGGTCGGGATCGGCGCCGGGTTCCTCAAGATGCGCGGCCAGGGCTGCAAGGGATTCGATCAGCCGGGCGCGATCGCGCGCCGAGACCAGCAGCAGAAGCGGTCCCGTCACGCGGGCGGCGGGGGGCGCTGGCGGCGCCTCCTGCAGCACCAGATGCGCGTTGCTGCCGCCGAAGCCGAAGGCGCTGATGCCAGCCCGTCGTGGCAAAGCCGTGCCGTCGCGGTCGCGCAGTGGCGCCCAGGCGGCCATGCGCCCGTCCATCTCCAGCGGGCTGCCGGCCAGGTCGACATGCGGGTTCAGTGTTGCGAAGTTCAGCGTGGAAGGCTGCAGCCGATGGCGCAGCGACAGCGCGACCTTCAACAGTCCGGCAATGCCCGAGGCCGGCTCCAGATGGCCCAGCATCGGCTTCAACGCGCCGATGCGGCAACGCGGCGCCGGCACCGTGTCCCCGGCGCGCGCGGCGAAGGCGCGGCGCAGCGCCAGCGCCTCCACCGGGTCGCCGAGCTCGGTGCCGGTGCCATGCGCCTCGACCCAGCCGATGGTGTCGGAGGTGACGCCGGCACGGTCCAGCGCCGCCTCGATCACCGCCTGCTGCGCCAGGGCATTGGGCGCGGTCAGCGATTGCGCATGGCCGCCGTGATTCTCGGCGCTGCCCAGGATCACAGCCTGCACTGTGTCGCCATCGGCCAGCGCCTGCGACAGCGGTTTCAGCAGCACGCAGCCGACGCCCTCGCCCTTGACGTAGCCGCGGCCCTCGGCGTCGAAGGCGCGGCAGACGCCGTCGGGGGCCAGGATGCCCAGACGTTGTGTGCTCACCAGGCTTTCGACCGAGAGCATCAGGCTGACACCGCCGGCCAGCGCCATGTCGCATTCGCCGGAAGCCACCGCGCGTGCCGCGCGATGCAGCGCGACCAGCGCCGAGGAGCAGGCGGTGTCGATCGCCTGGCTCGGCCCGCGCAGGTCGAAGAGAAAAGAAATCCGGTTCGGCAGCATGGCGGCGATATTGCCGAGGGTGATCTGCGCCCGTGCCTCGTCGCGCCCGGGCGGCATCAGCCCGGCATAGTCGTTCACCTGCTGTCCGAAGAAGACGCCGACATTCTTGCCGGCCAGCTCGGCCATGGCGATGCCGGCATCCTCCACCGCATGCCAGGCGGCCTCCAGCGCCAGCCGGTGCTGCGGGTCGAGATGCACGGCCTCGCGCAGCGTCATGCGGAAGAAGCCGGGATCGAAGCCTTCGACGTCGTCGAGGAAGCCGCCGCGCGGAAGCGTCTCGCCGGCGGGCAGGGCGCCGGGCAGCCAGGCGAGGCGCGAGGCCGGCAGCGGGCCGGTCAGGTCGGTGCCGGATTCCAGGTGGCGCCAGAAACCCGCGAGATCCGGGCTGCGCGGGAAGCGCCCGGCCATGCCGATGATGGCGACGGCATCGTTGTCGATCTTGCGCGCTGTGGCGACGGGCTTTTGCATCGGCGCCGCCGCCGCGGCGGGCGCGCCGAGCAGGCGCTCGACGGCCGGCGCGTGCTCCGCCAGCAAATGCCCGGCCAGGCTGGCGATGCTGCCATGCGCGAAGAACACCGCCGGGGTCAGCGCAATGCCGCAGGATTCACCGATCTGGACAGCGAACTCTTTCAGCGCGATGGAATCGAAACCGAATTCGGCGAAGCCGGTGTCGCGGCCGAGCGGCACCCCCTGCAGCCGCAGCAGCCCCGCGATCATCTCCGCCAGCTTGTTCTCCAGCGGGGACTGGCGGTTGGCGGCCGGCGGTGGTGCTGTCGCAAAAAGCCGCGCGGCCAGGCCAGCATCGCCCGGCACCACCGCGAGCGAGGGCTCGCCCGAGGCCAGGCCGGCCAGCAGCGCCTCGATCCCGGCCGCCGTCTCCAGGAAAGGCATGCCGGCAGCGCGCAGGAAGATCTTCTCGCCCTCTTCAGAGAGCACCTGGCGGCCCTCGCGCCACAGCGGCCAGCCCAGCGCCAGGCTGATGCCGGGGCGGTTGCCGGCGGCGCGTTCGGCGGCCCAATGGCCGAGCCCGGCATTGGCCATGGCATAGTCGCCCTGGCCGAAATCGCCGAGCTCACCCGCCAGCGAGCCGAAGGCCACGAAGAAATCCAACGGATCGGTCGTGGTCGCGGCATCCAGCGCGCGGGCGCCGGCCAGCTTCGGCGCCAGCACGGCGGCCATCTCGGGCCAGTCCTTCTCGGCCAGCACGCGCTGGCCCGGCACGCCGGCCAGATGCAGCACGCCGTGCAGCGGCCCACCCCTACGGAATTTCGCCAGTTCCCTGTCGAGAGCGGCAGGATCGGTGACATCGGCCTGCAGCCAGACCGCCTCGGCGGCGCCGGCGGCGCGCAGCGCTGCCAGCCGCGCGTCATCCGCCGCGCCGCGGCCGAGCAGCGCGATGCGGCCGCCGCTGCGGCGCGCCAGCTCGCGGGCCAGCAGCCCGGCCAGCACGCCGCCGCCCCCGGTGATCAGATAGCCGCCGCCCCGGCGCAGGGTGAAGCCGGCGCCAGCGAGGATCGGTTGCAGCACGCGCTGCTCGCGCAGGCCCTGCGGCGTCCAGCGCACCGGATCCAGGCCAGGGCTTGCAAGTTCCGCGAGGATCCGCGCGGATGTCGTCGCACCCTGCACCAGGCGCAGCGCCAGGGGCGTGCCGGCGAAGCCCATCGAGCGGCCGAGCGATTGCGCCGCCAGCGCCGCGGCGCTGCCGTCATGCAGCCGCAGCAGCGGGACCCCGCCGCCGGCCAGGAGCTTGGCCAGGGTGGCCAGCGGGCGCAGCGCGGCCTCCTCGCCGGGCTCGGTCGGGGCGGCCAGGATGCAGGCTTGCGGCGGGCTTTTGCCGTGCAGCGCGGCGAGGTCGGCATCGGGCGCGGCCTCGATGACGCTCCAGCCGGCCTGGCGCAGCCCGGTCGCGACGCCGTCCGGCGGCGTGCCCAGCAGCCACAGCGTGCCCGGCGTGCCGGCTTGCGGCGCAGGGGGCGCGGCGACCCAGCGCGGCGCCAGCAGCGTCGTGCTGGCCGCCGGCGCGCCGAGCCAATAGGCGCGCTCGGCGAAGGGATAGGTCGGCAGCGACAGGCGGCGGCCGGTCAGCAGCGGCTCGGTGGGCGAGGGGTCCTCGCCGTCGAGATAGCGCGCGGCCATCGCCTGCAGCGCCGTGGCGCGGTTGCCGGGCGGCACCGTCGTTGGCGCGCCACGCAGCGCCGCGATCAGGCTGTCGCGGTCGGCGGCCATCACGGAAAACCGGTCGGAGAAATGCGTGCGGCCTGCGGCAAGGGTGAAGGCGACATCGGCCAATGGCGCTGCGGGATTGGCGTCCAGCCAGCTCGCCAGGTCCTGCCGCCGCCGTTGCAGCGCGGCCGGGTCGCGCGCCGAGAGCAACAGGAGAAATGGCGGCTCGCCGGCGGGGGGGGCGGCGCGTGGTGGCGGCTCGGCCAGCAGCAGATGCGCATTGGTGCCGCTGAAGCCGAAGGAGGAGACGCCGCCGATGCGCGTGCCACCCGCGGCGACTTGCCAGTCCTGGCCATCGGTGTTGACGAAGAATGGCGACGCGTCGAGCGCCAGATGCGGGTTGACGGTGGAAAAATTCAGCGAGGGATAGAGCCGGGAATCCCTGATCTGCAGCAGCATCTTCAGGAAGCCGGCGATGCCCGCGGCATGCGCGGCATGGCCGATATTCGTCTTCACCGAGCCCAGGGCGCAGAAATTCTTCGACGTCGCTCCGCCGCGTTGGAAGGCGCGGGTCAGGCCCTCGACCTCGATCGGGTCGCCCAGCGGCGTGCCGGTGCCATGCGCCTCGATCGCGGTGATGCTGGCAGCGTCGATGCCGGCCAGGGCATGGGCCTCGGCGATGACGGCGGCCTGGGATTCCGGGCTGGGCGCGGTGATGCCGTTGGTGCGGCCGTCCTGGTTGACCGCGCTGGCCAGGATCACCGCCTCGACATGGTCGCCGTCACGCAGAGCGTCCGACAGGCGCTTCAGCACGACGACGCCGGCGCCCTCGCCGGGGACGAAGCCGTCGGCGCCGGCATCGAAGCTGCGGCATTGGCCGCGCGGCGACAGCATCCCCGCCTTGGCGGCCGCGGCGTTGAAGCCCATGGTGGTGGTGACGAAGGCGCCGCCGGCCAGCGCCATGTCGCATTCACCCGAGCTCAGGCTGCGACAGGCAAGATGCAGCGCCACCAACGAGGAGGAGCAGGCGGTGTCCACCGCCAGGCTCGGCCCTTTCAGGTTCAGGAGATAGGCGATGCGCGCCGCCAGGATCGAGGCGGCATTGCCCATGAAGGCGAAGGCCTCGGGCACGATGCCGAGCTGCGCCATGCGATGGGTGTAGTCGCCGCCATGCGCGCCGACGAAGACGCCGCAGCGCATGCCGTCCAGCGTCGCCTCGCCATAGCCGGCATCTTCCAGCGCGCGCCAGGCTTCGGTCAGGAAGATGCGGTGCTGCGGGTCGGAGAGCTCCGCCTCCTTGCCGGAGATGCGGAAGAACAGCGGGTCGAAATGCCCGGCATCGCGCAGGAAGCCGCCCCAGCGCAGATAGGCGCCGCTGCCGGCCAGCGCCTCGGGCAGCGCGGCTTCGTCGGCGGACCAGCGCTCGGGCGGAACCTCGGTGATGCCGGAACGGCCCTCGGCCAGCAAGCGGCGGAACTCTTCCAGATTGCCGGTATCGCCGAAGCGGCCGGCCATGCCGATCACCGCGATGCGGCGGTCTTCGGCGATGGCGGCCGGCACGGCGGCGGTGTCGACCACCGCGCCGCTGCCGGCCAGCAGTTTCGCCAGCGCCTCCGGCGTCGGGTGGTCGAACAGCACGGTTGGTCGCAGGTCGAGCGAGAAGCGCGCGTTCAGCCGGGCGACGACCTTCAGCCCGAGCAGGGAGTCGACGCCGATATCGGCGAGGCGGTCGCGGCTGGACAATTGCGCGACAGGAAGCTCCAGCGCCGTGGCGACTTCTTCCAGCACCGCGGCCAGCAAGTTTCTCGGCATCGACACGGGTTTCGCCACGACCGGCGGCAGCGCGGTGACGGGCGGCGGGGGCGGCGCGACCGCCAGTGGCGGCGCATCGCGCAGCGCCACCAGGATCGACTGGCCGTATTTTTCTTCGCTCGCCTCGCCCGGCAGGCCGAAGGCGGCGCTGGCGGCGAAGCCCGCCTTCGTGAAGGCCGCGCGCCAGGCGGGGGCCGAGAGCAGCGGCGATCCCGGGATGCGCGTCGCCACATCCGTCGCCGCCCACCAGCCATCGGTCAGGCCGAAGGTGAGCGTCGCGAAATCCTGCAGCGCGGTGACCTCGTTCAGCAGCAGCGCGCCACCATCGGGCGCCGCCAGCCGCTGCAGCCGCGCCAGCGCCGTGCCGATGTCGCGCAGGGCGTGCACGACATTGGCGGCGATGACGATGTCGAAGCCGCCCTCGGGCAGGCCAGCGCAGGCGGCGGCATCCTCCAGGTCCAGCAGCTGGGTGGCGAAGCCCGGATGGCCGGCGGCGAAGCGTCCGCGCCCGGCCTGCAGGAAAGCGGCCGAGACATCGCTGTAGACATAGGCGACATCGCCCAGCCCCGCCGCATCCAGCGCCGCCAGGATGCCCGCGGTCGCGCCGCCGACGCCGGCGCCGACCTCGAGGATGCGCGGTGGCCGGCCATGGCGCCGCTTGGCGCGGCGGGCCAGGGTCGCGACGCAGCCGGCGAGCTGCGCGTTGAACAGGTCGGCCAGCGGATTGCCGCGATAGACGCCCTCGACCAGCGCCATGTCGCCGTCAGGGAACAGCACTTCCGGCGCGGTGATCTTCCCCTGCAGCAGGGCAGGAATATTGTCGACGCAGCGGGCCAGCAGCGCCAGGAAGGGGGCAAGTTGCGGATCGCCCTGCACCAGCGCGACACGGGATTCTTCCAGCGCAGCCGCCGGACTTGCCTGGAAGCCGGGAACGCCGCGCACCAGCCCGTCGCGCAGATCGACCGCGCCGAGCCGCGCCAGCAGGCCGAGCAGCGCCTCCCATGATTTTTCCCGGGGTGCCGCGATGCCCAGCGCGCGGCGCAGCCCGGCCGGGGTCTGCGCCGCCGGCCGGTCGAACAGGCCCAGCGCCGCCAGCCGGCTGGCCAGGGCCTGGCGCCCCCAGGCCTCGACCGCGGCGAAGCTTTCTCCCTGTTGCGCCAGGCCTTCGGGCGCGGCGCCGGAGGGGCGCAGCGCTCCCAGCACGGCCTCGGGCGGTTCCGTCGACACGGTGGCCGCGGCGGGCTGCGGCGGCAGGCCGAAGCGGGCACGGTCGAAGGGCTGGCTGGGCAGCGGGATGCGCGACGCCTTGGCCGCGCCGGCCGCGTCCGCGCCGGAAATCGCACCGCCGGCGAGGAAGCGCGCGGCGACATCCGAGGCGGCGAGACTCCCTGGAAGGACGCCGGTTGCCGCGAAGCTTTTCAGGCTGGACCGAAGAAGCTCGGCATCCCCGGCCTCGATCGCCAGCCGATGCGCCAGCACGGCGCGGCCTTCCGCCAGGGTGAAGGCAAGATCGCGCAAAGCGATCCCCGGCGCCGCCGCCAGATGCGCGGCCAGCAGCCCGGCCTGGCGGCGCAGCGCTGTCTCGCTGCGGGCGGAGAGCACGAACAACCGCGATGCCGCCTCGACCGCAGGAGCGGCGCGCGAAACCGGCGCTTCCTCCAGCAGCAGATGCGCATTGGTGCCGCTGAAGCCGAAGGAGGACAGCGCCGCCGCCCGCGGCGCGCCGCGATCCGCCCAGTCCTGCGCCGCGCGCGGCACGAAGAACGGGCTGGCCGCCAGGTCGAAGCCCGGATTGGCGCGGCTGAAGCCGGGCTGCGGCGGGATGCGACGGTGGTGCAGCATCAGCAGCAGCTTCAGCAGCCCGGCGATGCCCGCCGCCGTCAGCGTATGCCCGATCGCCGCCTTGGCCGAGCCGATGGCGCAGCTTCCTGCCGCCGGCATCGTGCCGGATGCGCGCATCGCGCCCAGCAGGCCTTCCAGCTCGATCGGGTCGCCCAGCGGCGTGCCCGTGCCATGCGTCTCGACATAGCCGATGCGATCCGGGGAAATCCCGGCGGCCCGCCAGACCTCGGCGGCCAGAACAGCCTGGGCGGGCGCGCTGGGCGCGGTGATGCCGTTGGTGCGGCCATCCTGGTTCAGCCCGCTGGCGCGGATCACGCCATGGATCGTGTCGCCGTCGCGCAGCGCCGCCGACAGCCGCTTCAGCACCACGGCGCCGGCGCCTTCGCCGGGCAGGAAGCCGTCGGCGGCGGCGTCGAAGGGGCGGCAGGCGCCGGAAGGCGAAATGGCGCCGCCCTTGGCCATGGCGCGGGCGAAGGCGGGGGTGGAGATCACCGCCACGCCGCCGGCGATGGCCAGGTCGCAGCCACCGGCGCGCAGGCTCTCGCAGGCCAGGTGCACCGCCGCCAGCGAGGAGGAGCAGGCGGTGTCCAGCGCGATCGCCGGGCCCTTCAGGTTCAGGTGATAGGCGATGCGCGCCGCCAGGATCGAGGGCACATTGCCCATCAGCCCGACCGGATCCTCGGCGGCCGCGGTGCCGTGGAAGCGATGCGCGTAGTCGCCGGCGCCGGCGCCGACGAAGACGCCACAGCGGCTGCCGGCGGCCGAGGCCCCGGCGCGGCCGGCATGTTCCAGCGCCAGCCAGCATTGTTCCAGGAAGAGGCGCTGCTGCGGGTCCATCAGCGCGGCCTCGGCCGGCAGGATGCGGAAGAAGCCCGGGTCGAAATCCTCGGCATCCGCCAGGAAGCCGCCGCGCAGCCCGGGGGCGTCCTCGCCCCAACGCGCGGCGGGCGCGGGACCCATGGCGTCGCCGCCGCCCTCCAGCAACCGCCAATAGGCCTCGAGGTCGGGGGCGCCGGCGAAGCGCCCGGCCATGCCGACCACCGCGATCGGTTCCACCGGGTCCCGGGCATCGAGCGAGAAGCTGGCATCGGCCGCCTGCAGCCGTTGCAGCAGCGCCGCGCCCGCCGCCGCCGGCAGGCTGCCCTCGGCCACCATGGCGAAGACCTCGCGCTTGATCAGCGGCTGGCGCGCCGGGGCGGGGGGCGAGGGGCGCTCTGTCGGTGGCTGCGGCAAGGGCCCGGCTCCTCGATCCCGGCATGGCGAAGGCCCGACACGAAAACGCCATCGGTCGGGCTGCATCCGGCGCCAGATGATGCTTCCCATTACCGTAAGACCGCAATAGTCTGCGCCACGGCAAAGCTGCGGAAGGTTGGCCAGTGGCTCACATCGTCTTCGACAAGGGTGCGGTGCTGCGCGGCGTGCGCAAGGTTTCCGTCGTCCGGATCGCCCGCAACGGCCGCGGCAAGGAGCAGGTGCTGTTCCGCGCCGGCCGCCGCGACCCGATCGAGGAAATCCTCGATGGCGGCGTGCGCGTCACCATCGTCCGCCCCGGCAGCGGCGTCATCCGCGCCGGTGAGCTGGACGATGCCGGCCCGCGCCGCCGCAAGCAGGCCAAGGTGCTGAAGCCGCTGGAGCGCAGCATGCGCAAGGCGATGCGCCGCCAGCTGGGCGCCGCCCAGATCTACCTCGCCCGGCATGAGCGCTCCAACCGCCGCAAGCGCGACGGTTGGCTGAAGGACCTGCCGCGCAACATCTACCGCGCGGTGCGCGACAGCGACTGAGCGCGATCGCTCGGCTCCCACGGGAAGGCAGGAGAAGGCAGAGGCATGGTTGACACCACCATCAAGCCCGCGGCGGCACCCGCCGCGGCGGCGGAGGCCGGTACCGACGAATTCTGCATCGTCGATCTCGGCCGCCACGTCCGCAAGCGCATCCGCAAGCTGCGCCGTGGCGAAGGTCCGCTGATGCGCAAGGTCGACAACGCCGTCGAGGCGCTGCGCGAGGAAGGCGTCATCGACGAGAGCGCCGCCGTCGTCATCGTCCTGGTGCGCGAGAAGACCACCCTCGCCAGCCTGCTCGACAGTGATGACGACGATGACGATGATGATGACGACGACGACGATGATTGAGGCGGCTTAGCCCTCCTTGACCAATTGGCTCGCTGCCACGCCGTCGCCGGCCGCCCCCTCGGGCGTGCCCGCGGCGGCGTCGCCGTTTCCGGATGGCGCCAGCCTGGGCGACCCGGGCTTCCAGGCCGCCCATGGCGTCCGGCTGAACTATGTCGTCGGCGCCATGGTCAAGGCCATCGCCTCCGAACCGATGCTGGAGGCGCTCGCCCGCCGCGGGCTGCTCGGCTTCTTCGGCGCCGGCGGCTGCACCCTGCCGCGCATCGCCGAGGCGATCGACCGGCTGCAATCCACCCTGCCGCCCACCGCCCCCTGGGGCGTGAATTTCCTGCATAATTTCGTGCTGCCGGCGCAGGAGGAGGCGCTGACCGACCTGCTGCTGGCCCGCCGCGTCACCCGCATCGAGGCCTCGGCCTTCGTCCAGGTCACCCCCGCCTTGCTGCGCTACCGCCTGACCGGTCTCACCCGCGCCGCCGATGGCCAGGTCACCGCGCGCCACCGCCTGCTGGCCAAGCTGTCCCGCCCCGAGGTCGCCCGCCAGTTCCTCGCCCCCGCGCCGGCGGCCATGGTGGCGGAGCTGGCCGCCGCCGGCCGCATCACGCCCGACGAAGCGCGCCTCGCGGCCGAGATCCCGCTGGCCGACGACATCTGCGCCGAGGCGGATTCCGGCGGCCACACCGACCGCCGCGTCGCCTTCACCCTGGTCCCCCATATCGCCAGCCTGCGCGACGAGCTGGCCGCCGAGCACCGCCTGCGCCAGCGCGTCCGCATCGGCGCCGCCGGCGGCCTCGGCACGCCCCAGGCCATCGCCGCAGCCTTCGTGCTCGGCGCCGATTTCGTCATGACCGGCTCGATCAACCAATGCACGCCGGAGGCCGGCACCAGCGACGCGGTCAAGGACCTGCTGGCCCGGGCGGATCTCGCCGATACCGACATGGCGCCGGCCGGTGACATGTTCGAGATCGGCGCCAAGGTCCAGGTGCTGCGCCGCGGCACCCTCTTCCCCGGCCGCGCCCAGCGCCTCTACGAGCTCTACACCCGCCACGAC
Organism: Roseomonas sp. 18066; assembly: GCF_902706185.1. Lineage (GTDB taxonomy): Bacteria > Pseudomonadota > Alphaproteobacteria > Acetobacterales > Acetobacteraceae > Pseudoroseomonas. The sequence goes on from NZ_CACSJM010000069.1 coordinate 25,159, forward strand.
TCTCTCGACGATATCCCGGCCGCCACCCTGGCCGAGATCGAGAACCGCTGGTTCGGCCGCAGCATCGACGCCGTCTGGCAGGAAACCGCCAGCTACTACCGCCGCGCTGCCCCCCAGGAGCTCGCCACCGCCGAGGCCAATCCGAAGAAGCGCATGGCCATGGTCTTCCGCTGGTACTTCATCCACACCAACCGACTGGCCATCGACGGCGACCCCAGCCAGCGCGTGAACTTCCAGATCCATTGCGGCCCGGCCATGGGGGCGCTCAACCGGTGGCTCAAAGGCACGCCCCTGGAAGACTGGAAGCAGCGCAACGTCGCCACCCTTGCCGAAAAACTGATGCACGGGGCAGCGGAGACGCTCAACGACATGCTCAGGCCAAGGGGCTCCGCCCCCTGGACCCCCGCCGGGGGAATTGAATTCCCCCGGGCCCCCTCATTCTAGGCGCCAAACCTGCCGCGAATCTGCGCGTGGATGCCGGGCTGGGAAAAGGTCACCTCGTGCATCGCCTGCTCGCGCGCGACCGCGGCGGGCAAAGCCTCGCGGATCGGCGCCGCCAGCGCATCCTTCAACAACATCAAGGCGACACGCGGCTTCACGGCAAGCTCGCGCGCCAGGCGCAGGGCCACCGGCAGAACCTCGGCGCGCGGCACCACCGGCATGCCGACGCCGCGCTGCCTCAGCACCCCGCCATGATAGCCCTGCGCGGTGAACAGCATCTCCTGGCCCAGCGCCTGGCCCAGGCGGTTCGGCACGATCAGCGTCGCCCCCATCCCGGGCGTGAAGCCGTATTTCATGAAGTTGGTGGCATAGAGCGCTTCCTGCGCCAGCACGCAGAGATCGGCATAAAGCCCGAAGACCAGCCCGCCCCCCAGCGCATGTCCCTGCATCGCCGCGATCACCGGCAGCTCGCAATCCAGCAGCATGCGGAAGAACCCGGCCTCGTCGAAGCGCTGCTTGCCGTCGGCGATGCCGATCAGCTCCTCCAGCGTCCCCCCGGCCGAGAAGACCGTGTCATAGCCATGCAGCACCACGACCTTCGCCTCCGGCGCGGCGGCAATGGCGGCAAAGGCCTCGGCCAGTCCGGTGACCAGCGGGATGGTGAAGGTGTTGCGCCCTTCGCGCTCGGCCATGCCGACCACTGCGATGGCGCCGCCCTCCTGCCAGTGCAGCGTCACGGCTTCTGCCACGGCATCCCCCCCTGGTCGAGGAAGCGCCGGATCCCCTGCATCGCCGACGGATCGGCGACCCGCGCGCTGATCGCCTCCACCGCGCGGGCCCGGGTGGCCTCGTCGATGATCCACAGGCTGCGGAAATAGGCCTTGGTCGCGGCGACATCGGGCTTGGCGGCCCGGTTCACCCGGATCATCAGCCGCCGCAGCGCGTCCTGCGGGTCCTCGACCACCTCGTCGACCAGGCGGCGCGCCAGGGCGGTGGCCGCATCCATCCGCTCGGCGGTCAGCGCCATGCGATAGGGGTCCTGCACCCCCATCCGCCGCACCAGGAAGGGCGCGATCGTCGCCGGCAGCAGCCCGAACAAAATCTCCGACAACTGGAAGCTGGCGGCGGGCGTCGCGATGGCGACATCGCTGGCCGCGACCAGCCCCAGCCCGCCCGCCGTCGCCGGCCCTTCGACCAGCGCCACCACCACCACCTCGCTGCTGGAGAACCGGTCGAACAGCGCGTAGAGCCGTTCCATCGGTGCCCGGATCGCGGCGGCATCCGTGGCCTCGGTCTGGCTCGCCTCGGAAAAATCCATCCCCGAGCAGAAGACCCGCGCATCCCCGGCGATGGCCAGCAGCCGCAGCGCCGGATCGGCCTCGGCCTGGTCCAGCGCGGCATGCAGCCCTTCGATGGTGGCGCGGTTCAGCGGATTGCCGCGCTCCGGCGCATCCAGCGTCGCGAACAGGATTTTTCCACGCGGCGCGACGCTCACGCCCATTGATACAGCCGCCTGTAATTCTCGATCCGGTCCAGCACCAGCAGGCCGCTGCCGGCGAAACCCTGGTCGTACAGCGCGTCGAGCCCGTCGCGCGGCGGCGTCGCGTTGCGGGCGCCGATCATGCCGTCGCGGGTGCGCTCGATCAGCGCTTCATAGACCGGCATCTCGACCGCGACGCGGGCGGCCAGCGCCGCGCCGATGCCGCGCGCCCGAACCCGCGCCCCGGCCTCGGCGGTGGCCAGACCGGAATAGAATTCCGAGCAGCAGCCGGAGCCATAGGAAAACAGCCCGACCCGCGCCGGGCGGTCGGCCGGGAAGGTGCCGCCTGCCAGGGCGCCTGCCAGCGCCAGGAACACGGTGGCCGAATAGACATTCCCCACCTCCTGGCAGAATTGCAGGGCGGGGCGCATGCGGGCCTCGAAATCGGCCTCCGCCGCGGCGGGCGGCGCCTGGCGGAACTTGCGCATCATCGTCCGATGCGCGCCCTTCACCATGCCGCCGAAGGGCGTGTGCCAGGCCAGCAGGTCGAAGTGCCCCTGGAAATCGGCGCCGGAAGGATGCCGCGCGGCATAGGCGCGAAAACTGTGCTCCAGGCAATCCAGGTAGCTCAGGACGGAAAGATCGGCATCGCCGGTCTCGCTGTCCGGCGTCGGCCGGCAGGCGTCCATCACCTCGTAGCCATGCACGCCGCTGGCCCCGGGCTCGAGGGCCAGCAGATGCGGCTGGCGCGACACCAGCAGCGCCACCGCCGCCGAGCCCTGCGACGGTTCGGCATAGGAATGCGGCACCGGCCGGCCGAGATCGGTCGCGATCACCAGGGCCCGCGCCGCCGGATTGGCCGACATGGCGATGCTGGCCGCCGCCATCTGCAGCGCCGCGGTGCCGCCATAGCAGGCCTGCTTCACCTCGAAGAGGCGACAATGCTTCGGCAGGTCCAGGTAGTGATGCACATAGGTCGCCGCCGACTTGCCCCAGTCGACGCCGGATTCGGTGGCGACGATCAGCAGCTCGATGCTGTCGCGTCCCGCGGCATCGAGCGACGCCAGCACCGGCCGGGCGGCGTTCACCGCGAAGGAGATCGGGTCCTCCCACGGCGCGCAGAGGCTTTTCCGCCGCATCAGCAGATTGGCGAAGCGCGCCGGGTTGAGCTGCCGCGCCTCGGCCAGCATCGCCACGTCGAGCGCCACGCGCCCGGCATAGACCCCCAGATCCTCGATGCCGACAGGGGTCATGCGATCTCCGCTCCGTTCCGCAGCACCACCGCCGTGGCCAGCCCGCCGAAACCATGCGCGGCGCTCAGCGCCCAGCGGCTTTCGTGCCGTGCGATCCCCTCGGGCCCGACCAGCCGCAGGTCTTCCGCGATCGGCGCGGCCAGCCCCGCCGTGCCATGCAGGAAAGAAAGCTCCATCTGCAGGATCACCGCGGCCAGCTCGATCAGCGCCGCGCCCTGGATGGCATGGCCGGTCAGCGACTTGGTGGCGTTCACCGGCACCTTTGCCCCTTCCAGCAGCTGCTGCAGCGCGCGGATCTCGGCGGCGTCGCCGGCCGGGGTGCCGGTGGCATGGGCGTTGATCTGGTCCAGCTGCCGCGCCGTGATCCCCGCCATGGCCAGGGCCTGGCGCATCGCGGCCAGGGCGCTGGCGGCGTCGGGGGCGGTGCCGCGCCGGGCCTGCTGCGCCTGGCCATGGCCGGCGATCTCGGCGCGGATCCGGGCGCCGCGGGCGCGGGCATGGTCCAGGCTTTCCAGCACGAGGGCCGCGCAGGCCTCGCCGGGGGCGAAGCCGGCGGTGGCGGCGTCGAAGGGGCGGCAGGCCTGGCCCGGCGGCGCCAGCGCCCCGATCGAGCGCAGCGCCTGCCATTCCACCGGCGACAGGTCGGGCGGCGGCGCCAGCACCACGCAGCCCGGCATCCGCCCCAGCGCGATCAGGTCGGCGGCGACCGCGACCGCCGTGTTGCCGCTGGCCGAGGCGGCGCCGACGGAGAGGCCCGGCCCCTGCAGCCCGGCGGCCTCGGCCAGCACGGCGCCCAGATGCGTGTCGAAGACCTCATGCGCCTGGCCGGGCGGGGTCCATTCCGGCTGCTCGATCCATTTCCGCGCCGCCGACAGGTTGCGGGTCTGCGCCAGGTTGCTGCCGGCGACCACCGTGCCGAAGCTGGCGGGGCCGTCCAGCCCGGCATCGGCCAGCGCCGCCAGGCCGGTGGCCAGCCCCGCGACCAGGGCGCGCGACCCGCCGCGGCCGGCGCGCCGCGCCTGGGCCGGCAGCGCCGCCAGCCGGGCCAGGGTGTCGAAGCCTTCCAGCCGCGCGGCCGGGCTGCCCGCCGGCAGGCCGGGCCATTCGCCGCCGCGCATCGGCCGCAGCGCCGTCTGCCCGCGCTTCAGGAATTTTTCGAAATCAGCGGCGTCGGCTACCCCTGGCGCCAGCACGCCGATCCCGGTGACGACGACGCGCTGCAGGCCGCGCGTCATGGGCTGTGCTGCGCCAGCCGGTCGACCAGCTCGCCGATCGAGGAAATGCCGGCCAGGGCGGTCAGCGGCAGCGCCAGGCCGATCGCCTCCATGGCGCCGATGCTGACCTCGACCCGGTCGATCGAGCTGGCGCCGAGCTCGGCCAGGCTGGCCTGCTCGGTGATCGCCGCTTCCGGCAGCTCGGGCAGCACGGCCTGGACCTGGAGCACCACCGTGCGAAATATCTCGTCCCGGGTCATGGCCGCGTTCCTCAGGGGTTCATCATCAGCTCGGCCAGCATGGCCGAGCCGGAGAAGGTCTGCCCGCCATCGGCCACCAGCGCCACCCCGGTCAGCAGCGAGGCCAGCGGCGAAGCCAGGAAGCAGCAGACATTGGCGACATCCTCGACCGTGCCGAAGCGGCCGAGCGGCACATAGCCCTGCAGCGTCTCGATATCCTCGGCGGTCAGCAGCCGCGACAGCCCCTCGGTGCGCTCGATCGGGCCGGGCAGCACGCTGTTGCAGCGGATGCCGTGCTTGCCCCATTCCAGCGCCAGGCCGCGCATCAGGCTGTCGATGCCGGCCTTGGCGGCGCCGACATGCACCTGGAAGCCGAAGGGCATCTGCGCATTGGTCGCCGAGACGAAAACGATGTTGCCCTTCTTTTCCTTCAGCTGGGCAAAGGCGGCGCGGGCGGCGTTGAACGACCCTTGCAGGTCGACCGCGATGACCTTTCGAAATCCCTCGGCGGTCATCTGCTCGGCGGGGGCCGGGAAATTGGCCGCCGCGCCACAGATAAGAACATCGATGGCGCCGAGCCGGGCGCGGCACTCGGCCATGGCGGCTTCCAGGCTGGCATAGTCGGTGACATCGGCCACCACCGGCAGCACGGCGCCGCCCAGCGGGCGCAACTCATCCGCTGCCGCCTCCAGCGTCGCGATGCTGCGCCCGGCCAGGCAGACCGACGCGCCCAGCTGGGCGAAGCCGCGGGCGAGGCCGCGGTTGATGGTGCCGGCGCCGCCGGTGACGAAGACCACCCGGCCGCGATACAGGCCGGGGGCGAAGCCGCTCGGGGTCTCAGTCATCGCCCAGCTTCACCGCCATCGCGTCATCGAGCTCCATCTCCCCCGCGCCCAGCCGGCGCAGGATTTCTTCCAGGGTCGCCGCCGCAGGGACGACCGGTGGCGGCGACGGTTCCGCCGGTGGGGCCTCGCCATCGAGCCGCCGGCGGATCAGCTTTCGCAACCGGTCGGTGCGCTGCTTCGCGCTGGCCAGGCGCTCGGCGGTGCCGGCATCGACCACGGCCTCGGGCTCCGGCGCCAGGCCAGCGCCATGCTCCAGGCGGATATAGCCGGCGAGCTCGCGGACGGTGGCGTAGTTGAACAGCGCCGTCGTCTTCAGCTCGATGCCGAAGGCCTCGTTGATATGCCGCACGAGCTCCACGCTGATGATCGAATCCGCGCCGTATTCGGCGAAGCTGGTATCGGGCTCCACCTCCTCCGGCGCAAGCCGCAGCGCCGCCGCCACCGTCTGCCGCAGTTTTTCCTCCAGCGCGCCGTCGATGGGCGTGGCGGCGGCGCTGCGGCTTGCGCCGGAGGAGGTGGAGCCCGATACC
>NZ_CACSJM010000070.1 GCF_902706185.1 Roseomonas sp. 18066
TATCGGCCTGCCGCCGATCTCCACCGAGGATGACCGCGTCATGCTCTGCGGCAGCCCGGAGATGCTGGCCGAGATGAAGGCCATCCTCGAGGAGAAGGGCTTCAAGGAAGGCGCCGGCAACCGCCCCCGCCCGCTGCCTGTCCGCATCGCGCATCGCGGCCATTCGGTGACGCTGGAGCCGCTCGGCCTGCGCCATGCCGAGGAGCTATGGGAGGCGGTCCAGGGCGCCGACGATTCCTGGGCCTATATGGGCTACGGCCCGTTTCCCGATTTTCCGAGCTTCCGCCGCTTCCTGGCCGGCTTCGCGACCACCCATGACCCGATCGCCTGGGCGGTGCGACCGCATCTGTCGGGCCGGGCGCTCGGCTGGCTGACGCTGATGGAAATCCAGCCCGGCAACGGCGCCATCGAGCTGGGCAACATCTGGTTCTCGCCGCGCATGCAGCGGAGCCGCGCCGCGACCGAGGCGATGTTCCTGCTGATGCGCCACGCCCTGGACGAGCTCGGCTACCGCCGCCTGGTCTGGAAGTGCAATTCCCTCAACGCCCCCTCGCGCCGCGCCGCCGACCGCCTGGGCTTCACCTTCGAGGGCGAGCACCGCAAGCACCTGGTGATCAAGGGGCGGCGCCGCGACACCGCCTGGTTCTCCATCCTGGACGACGAATGGCCGAGCCGCCGCGACGCCATCGCTGGCTGGCTGTCGGACGCCAATTTCGACCATCGCGGCGTGCCGCGGACCAGCCTGCGGGCGGGCGGCGACTCCAGCGGCGGCTGATCCCCCCTTGCCAAGCGGGGGCGCGGCGGAAATCCTCTGCCCCGCCCCTGCCCGAGGCCTGCCGCCCATGTTGTTCCCCCGCGCCGCCGCGCTGCTGTTCCTGGCCCTGGCCGCCGCCCTGCCCGCCCGCGCCGCCGAGCTGGTGCTCAGCCTGGCCGGGCAGGAGCTGCGGCTTGACACCGCGGCCCTGCTGGCCCGGCCGGATGCCGCCAGCATCACCATCCCCGCCGATGTCGCCTATGCCATGGCCGAGCGCCGCTACCGCGCCGTGCCGCTGCGCGCGCTGCTGGGCGGGCTGCAGGGGGTGGAGACGGTGGAGGCCCAGGCCTCGGACGGCTTCGCCTCGCAGATCCCGGGGGCCCTGCTGCGGGACAGCCCGGCCGAGCCCTGGATCGCGGTCGAAGACCCCGCCGCCCCCTGGCCGGCCCTGCCCGGTAAGGCGGCCAGCGCCGGCCCCTTCTACCTGGTCTGGCGCAACCCGGCGGCCGGCGACGTCCGTCCCGAGCAATGGCCCTATATGCTGGCGCGGCTGACCGCGGTCGCGCCGCCGCTGCGCCGCTGGCCGCAGCTGGCGGTGGCGGCGACGCTGCCCGACGCCGACCCGGCCCGGCACGGCGCCGAGGTCTATGTCACCCAATGCCTGGCCTGCCACCGGATGAAGGGCGCCGGCGCCGGCGAGATGGGGCCCGATCTCGGCGCGCCGATGCCGGCTTTGGCCTATCTGACCGAGCCCGGGCTGCGCGCGCTGATCCGCGATTCCGCCGCCGTCCGCACCTGGCCCGGCCGGCAGATGCCCGCCTTCGACGAGGCCGCCCTGCCCCCGGCCGAGCTGGAGGCGCTGGTCGCCTATCTGCGCCACCAGGCGGGGCGGCGGTAACCCCTGCTGCAGCGCACCCAAGAATTTCGTGATCGCACCGATCCTGCCGCGGCTGTGATCGGCCGGCGGGTGGAGGCGCCTGCCCCCCCAGGTCTAGGGTCCGCCCCCATTCACCAGGGGGGTGCGGCGTTTGACGGGAAAGCCGACAGGCATGGGGGCGGTGGCCGAGCTCGGCCGCATCGAGCAGGAGCTGCTGGTGCCGGCGCTGGACATCGGCGGCTACCTGGCGCTGCAACGGGCGCTGCTGCAGCCGCTGCGACGGCCCTTCTTCCCGCGCGGCCTGGCGATGCTGGCGGTCTGGATCGGCGGCTGCGCGCTGCTCGGCCTCGGGCTCGGCTGGCTGTCGGTGCAGCAGGGCTGGATGGGCGAGCTCTGGCTGGCCCGCGGCGACAGCGGCCGGGAATGGCGGCTGGGCGGCAGCACGGTGGTCTTCGCCGGGCTCGGCCTGTGGCTGCTGGGGCTGGCCATGGGCATGCTGCTGTGCCTGCGCCAGCAGATGCGGCTGCTGCGCTGGCTGCACCGCGAGGCCGGCGAGATGCTGGGCGCCCACAACCTGATGATGGGCGAGCACGGCATGCTCTGGCGCAACGCCAGCCGCAGCGTGCTGCTGCCCTGGGGCCGGGTGAACCGGCTGGTGGCGACGCCGGGCCAGCTGTTCATCGTGGTCGACCAGGCCAGCGCGCTGTGGCTGCCGGAGCCGGTGCTGGCGGCGCTGCCGGACCGCGCCGCCTTCATGGCCTATCTGGAATCGCGCATCCCGCGCCTGGCGCCGCCGAAGCCGGCCCGCGCCTGAGGCGGCAGGCCGGCGCGCCGCCTCACCAGAGGCCGGCGCCGCTATAGTCGCTGTCGCTATAATCGTTGTAGCCGCTGTTGAAGCCGGGATCGGAGAAGCCGCCGACGTCGTCGGAGACGCTCTCGCCATAGCCATAGTCGCCCGACCAGTCGGTGAAGCCGCCGCCGCTGTAGCCGCCGTCATCGTCGCCGCCGAAGCGGCCGCTGTCGAAGCTGCCGTCGCTGTAATCGCTGAAGCCGCCGTAATCGTTGTAGCCGCTGTTGAAGCCTGGGTCGGAGAAGCCGCCGACATTGTCGGAGACGCTCTCGCCATAGCCGTAGTCGCCGGACCAGTCGGTGAAGCCGCCGCCGCTGGAGCTGCCGCCGTCGTCGCCGCCGAAGCGGCCGCTATCGAAGCCGCTGTCACCGCCATCGCCGCTGTTGAAGCCGGCATCGGTGAAGCCGCCCAAACTGCCGCCACCATCGCCGAAGCGCCCGCTGTCGAAATCGCCGAACCGCCCCGTGTCGAAGCTGTCGCCGAAGCGGCCGCTGTCGAAATCGGCTAGCGCCGGGCCGTCGAAGGCGGCGGCGCCGTCCAGCCGGTCGCCCTTGCCGATGGCGACATCGGAGAAGCCGTCGCCCCAGCCGAAGTAATCGGAAACCTGGCCGGCCAGGTCGACGGTGGCGCGGCCGGCGCCCTCGCCGATCTCGCCGCCCAGATAGCCGCCCAGCACCGTGCCGACGCCGGTGCCCACCACCACGCCGGTGCCGGCGCCCAGCGCGCCGCCGGTCAGCGTCCCGGCCCCCGGCACCACGCTGCCGCCGACCGCGCCGGTGCCGCCGCCGAGCAGCCCGCCCAGCGTGCCGCCGGCCGCACCCCCCACCGCCGCGCCGCCGGCGCTGCCCAGCAGGCTGAAGCCGTCGATGGTCACCTCGTCGAATTCCAGGTTCAGCGCATGGTCGGCCATGTCGGCCAGCCGCGCGCCCCAGGCCAGGTTGCTCAGGCCGTTGGCGGCGCCGCTGCCGTGCAGCATGCCGTCCAGCACGGTGGCGGCGTCGTCAAGCTCGCCGGAGACCTGGCCGATCGCCCGCTCGTCGGAGGCCTGGCCCAGCCCGGCCCATCCCTGCGGCGTGTCGCTCATGCAGCGCTTCCTTCTTCCGGGGCCCGGGACAGTCCGGGCCGCTGGGCTGCAAGTTCTTTTCGAAACCTTCCGGTTTCAAAACACGCGTCTGTCAGCCCTCCCGAAATTACCGTGAGGATGTTCTGTCAATTTTCTGCCGCAATTCTGTTGGTGCTCCAGGATGTTCTGTGGTTTTCTTGGGCTTGGCCACGGATTGACTGCAGGGCTGCCGGCCCTGTCGATCTTGCCGCAATGCGAAGGAACCAAGGCCCGGCCTCGCTCGTTGCAGCCCCAGAGCCATCCCATCCGCCACGCCCATCCCCAGCGCCGAGGAGCCCCGGCCGATGTCCAGCACGAAAGCCCCCCTGCCGGACGCGCCGGATGCCCTGGTGCCCGACGGGCTGGCGCCCGATGGGCTGGCAGCCGCCGGCATCCCGGCCATGGCGAGGCCAGGCAAGCCCGCGGCCAAAGCCGCCCCAGGCACCGTTCCCGGCACTGGCACCGGCCCCAGCACCGGCACCGCCACCGAGCTCGGCCGGCGGGCGCGCAGCCCGGCGCAGATCCCGGTGCGCGGCTGGTGGAGCATCCTCAAGCGCGCCGCCATCGAGGCCAACGAGGACCGGGTGATGACCGAGGCGGCGGGCATCACCTTCTACGCCCTGCTCTCGGTCTTCCCGGCGCTGACCGCGCTGGTCTCGATCTACGGGCTGTTCGCCGACCCGGCGACGGTGGGCAGCCACCTGCAGCAGCTGGCCGGCTTCGTCCCCGCCGGCGGCCTCGACCTGCTGGACGAGCAGCTGAAGCGGCTGACCAGCGGCGAGCCCGGCAAGCTTGGCTTCGGCGCCATCATGGGCCTGATGATCGCGCTGTGGTCGGCCAACCAGGGCACCAAGGCGATGTTCGACGCGCTGAACATCGTCTACGAGGAGAAGGAGAAGCGCGGCTTCATCCTGCGCACCGTCATCACCCTGGCCTTCACCCTCAGCGCGCTGCTGTTCATCATCCTGGCGATGAGCGCGATCGTCGTGCTGCCGGTGGTGCTGCGCTTCGCCGGCCTCGAGAGCAGCACCGAGCTGCTGCTGAAGCTGTCGCGCTGGCCGCTGCTGCTGCTGTCGATCACCGGGCTGCTGGCCACGCTGTACCGCTTCGGCCCCAGCCGGGAGAAGGCGCGCTGGCGCTGGGTCAGCTGGGGCGGGGTCTTCGCCGCCATCGCCTGGGCCATCCTGTCGGCCGGCTTCTCCTGGTATGTCGGCAGCTTCGGCAATTACGACGCGACCTATGGCTCGCTCGGCGCCGTCATCGGCTTCATGACGTGGATCTGGATCTCGGCGATCATCGTGCTGGTCGGCGCCGAGCTGAATGCCGAGATGGAGCACCAGACCGTCGCCGACACCACCACCGGGCCGGAGCAGCGCCTCGGCCAGCGCGGCGCCACCATGGCCGACACCGTCGCGCGATAGGGCGGCACGACAGGCGCCGCCGCCATTTCGTCATCGCGCCGTCAAGCGCCTGCAACAGGGACGCCCTAACAGCCGCGCATCGATACCGCGGAGATGTCCCGATGCGCGCCTTCCTGCTTGCCGCCACCGCCCTGCTGGGCCTGGGTGGCCCCGCCTTCGCCGACCAGCAGCTGCCGGCGCGCCTGGCCGGCCACGCCGTGCTGCCCGCCTTCACCATGACCCTGCCGCCGGCCGACGCGCCGCGCGACGCCATGGTCTCGGGCAAGTTCACCGGCCCCGAGGGCCGCGTCGACCGCCCGGGCAGCCTGCCCGGCACCACCGGCCCGGCGCCGGAAGGCCGCCCCACCGGCATTTCCCTGCCCTTCATCGGCCAGCCCGTCCAGGGCTTCTCCGGCATCAAGCCGGTGCACAGCGAGCCCGGCGCCTATTGGGTGCTGACCGACAACGGCTTCGGCTCCAAGCGCAACAGCGGCGACGCGCTGCTGATGTTCCACAAGGTCCGCCCCGACTTCCGCAGCGGCCAGGTGGCGGTCGAGCAGACCATCTTCCTGACCGACCCGGCCCGCCGCGTGCCCTTCCGCATCGCCCATGAGGGCACGGAAGCCCGCTACCTGACCGGCGCCGATTTCGACCCCGAGAGCATCCAGCCCATCCCCAACAATGGCGGCTTCTGGATCGGCGAGGAGTTCGGCCCCTTCCTGATCCGCGTCGACATGGAAGGCCGCATCCAGCAGGTGGTCGAGACCACGCTGGAAGGCCGCGCCATCCGCAGCCCCGACCACCCGTCGCTGCAGGTGCCGGCCAGCCCGACCGCCGGCGTCGCCTTCCAGTCGCAGCGCTCCGGCGGCTATGAGGGCATGGCCATGCTGCCCGATGGCAGCCGCCTCTGGGCCCTGCTGGAGAAGCCGGTGCTGACCGCTGGCGGCCAGCCGGAAGGCGCCTTCCTGCGCATGATCGAGTTCGACACGGCGCGCAGCGCCTGGACCGGCCGCAGCGTGAAGTACCGGCTGGAGCCGGGTGCGACCGCCATTGGCGACTTCAACTTCATCGACGAGCGCCGCGCCTTGGTGATCGAGCGCGACAATGGCGAGGGCGACCCGTCGCTGGCCTGCGCCGCCGGCCAGCACGCCGCCGCCACCCCGCCGACCTGCTTCCACGCCCCCGCCCGGCTGAAGCGGATCTACCTGGTCGATCTGGGCCAGGTCGATGCCGACGGCTTCGTCGCCAAGCTGGCGCATATCGACCTGATGGCGATCCGCGACCCCGAGAACCTGGCGCGCCAGCGCGGCGACCGCGCCGCCGACGCCCCGCGCGACCGCTTCAGCTTCCCCTTCTTCACCATCGAGGACGTGGCGATGGTGGATGCCGAGCACATCATCGTGGCCAACGACAACAACCTGCCCTTCAGCGCCGGCCGCCACCTGTCGCGCGCCGACGACAACGAGTTCATCCTGCTGCACGTGCCCGAGCTGCTGCGCACCCGCTAACGGCTGCGCAGGCGCTGAGCCGACGGAGGGGGGGGCGCCACGGCGGCCCCCCTTGCCCGTTGCCGCCGCCCCCCTTACCCCTGGAGCAGCGACTACCCCAGGCGGAGACCCTGCATGCCGTTGCGCGACGCCACCGACCAGGACCTGCCGGCGATCACCGCCATCTATGCCCACCATGTCCTGACCGGCACCGGCACCTCCGAGGCGACGCCGCCCGGCCAGGCCGAGATGGCGCAGCGCCTGGCCCGCATCCAGCAGGCCGGCTGGGCCTGGCTGGTGGCCGAGGAGGAGGGCGCGGTGCTCGGCTTCGGCTTCTTCCAGACCATGCGCGACGGCGCCGCCTATCGCTACGCCGCCGAGGACCAGATCTATGTCCGCCACGACGTGCACGGCCAGGGCCTGGGCAAGAGCCTGGTCGCCGGCCTGCTGGAGCGGGCCGAGGCCGCCGGCTTCCGCCAGGTCCTGGCGGTGATCGGCGATTCGGAGAATGTCGGCTCGGTCGGGCTGCACCTGTCGCTGGGCTTCCGCCAGGTCGGGCTGCTGCGCGCCACCGGCTTCAAGTTCGGCCGCTGGATGGATGTGGTGGTGATGCAGCGCACCCTCGGCGCCGGCGACAAGAGCATCCCGGCCGAGTGAGACCTTTTTCCGCATTGCCGAAGCCTAGTCTTTTCAGCACGCTGGGTCGCAGACCTGGGCGCTGATCTCACCTTCCCGTGCCCGCCCCTGGAAACGAGGCCCCCGGCTTCGCATTCACAAGGCGACGAAAGCGGGAGGCGAGATGCTCGAGCAGATCGACGATATCGGCCAACAGGCGGTCGATTCCCTGGCCTGGGCGCCATCCTGGGCGGTCAGCCTGCTGGTGCTGGCGGTGGGGGCCGGCATCGCCCTCGGCGTGCACCGGCTGCTGTACCGGGTGCTGACGCGGCTGGTGGCGGAGCGCGAGCTGTTCTGGCGCTCCCTGGTCAGCCGCACCGAAGGCCCGGTCAAGCTGGCGCTGATCGTCTTCTGCCTGTCCATCGCCGCCGGCATCGCGCCGCTGACGCCGGGCCAGACCACCGTGCTGCGCCATATCCTGCTGGTGCTGTTCATCGGCGGCGTCGGCTGGGCGGCGCTGACCGCGCTGCATATCTGGACCACCGTCTATCTCCGCAAATACAAGCTGGAGGCGGAAGACAACCTGCTGGCGCGCAAGCACGCCACGCAGTCCCGCATCCTGAAGCGGGTGGCGGCCACCCTGATCGTGGTCGTCACCACCGCCGTCGCGCTGATGACCTTCGACGGGGTGCGGCAATACGGCGTGTCGCTGCTGGCCTCGGCGGGCGCCGCCGGCCTGGTGGTCGGCCTGGCCCTGCAGCCCCTGCTGAAGAACCTGATCGCCGGCATCCAGCTGGCCATCACCCAGCCGATCCGGCTGGAGGACGCCGTCATCGTCGAGGGCGAATGGGGCAATGTGGAGGAGATCTCCGCCACCTACGTCGTCGTCCGCCTGTGGGACTGGCGCCGCATGGTGCTGCCCCTGTCCTACTTCATCGAGCACCCCTTCCAGAACTGGACCCGCGAGGGCAGCGCCCTGATCGGCACGGTGATGCTCTATGTCGACTACTCGGCGCCGATCGGCGCCATGCGCGAGCGGCTGGAGCAGATCGCCCGGGACTCGACGCGCTGGGACGGCAAGGTGGTGAACATGCAGGTCACCGACTTCCGCCAGGAAACCATGGAAGTCCGCATGCTGGTCAGCGCCGGCAATGCCGGCCGCGCCTTCGACCTGCGCTGCGAGGTGCGGGAGAAGATGATCGACTGGCTGCAACGCGAGCACCCCGGCGCGCTGCCGCGGCATCGCAACGAGATCGACCGGGCGTCGCAGGAGGCGTTGGTTCTGGCCAAGTGAAGGGCTTGAAGAGAAGTATCCGGTAGGCCAGGGGAATGAATTCCCCTTTTCTTTCGGACTGCCGTGTCCACGTGGGGACAGGACGTGAAACGGCCCGGCGGCAGCCCGACCTGTCAGGGTGCGCGACGATGCGGCCCGCCTTGCTGCCCTGGCGGGGCCTGGGTCGTGGCGCAGGCCTCTGAACGGCCGTTGATCAGAAAAAAGGGGGAATTCATTCCCCCGACCTTCATAAACCTTTCTTAAACCTCCGCTCGACCGTTCCGCCCCCGTTGAGGACCAGCCCTGCGCAGCCTCTGGTTGAGCCTGGCCTCGCTTGGGTCTATCCCCCGCGCGACCAGACTGCAGGAAGGTTCGACCGCCATGGCCGACATCGTCACCATCCGCCGCGCCCTGATTTCGGTGCATGACAAGACCGGGCTGCTGGACTTCGCCCGTTTCCTCGCCGTGAAGGGCGTCGAGATCCTCTCCACCGGCGGCACGGCGCGCCTGTTGCGCGACAATGGCGTCGCGGTGGTGGATGTCTCCGACCATACCGGCTTCCCCGAGATCCTGGACGGCCGGGTGAAGACCCTGGTGCCGCAGATCCATGGCGGGCTGCTGGGCCGCCGCGGCGACGACAGCCACGTCGCCCAGATGGCCGAGCACAAGATCGCGCCGATCGACCTGCTGGTCTCCAACCTCTACCCCTTCGAGGCGACGGTCGCGAAGGGCGCCTCCTACGAGGAGACGGTCGAGGAGATCGACATCGGCGGCCCGGCCCTGACCCGCGCCGCGGCGAAGAACCACGAGGACGTGGCCGTCGTCACCGCGCCCGAGCAGCTGGCGGACCTCCAGGCCGAGATCGAGGCGGAGGGCGGCACCACGCTCGCCACCCGCAAGCGCCTGGCGGCCGCCGCCTTCGCCCGCACCGCGGCCTATGACACCGCCATCTCTACCTGGTTCGCGCAGAAGCTGGAGCAGGACTTCCCGCCCCGCCTGGCCATGGCCGGCGTGCTGCGGCAGACGCTGCGCTACGGCGAGAACCCGCACCAGCAGGCCGCCTTCTACACCGATGGCAGCGACCGCCCCGGCATCGCCACCGCCCGGCAGGTCCAGGGCAAGGAGCTGTCCTTCAACAACCTGAACGACACCGACGCCGCCTTCGAATGCGTCGCCGAGTTCGACAAGCCGGCCATCGTCATCGTCAAGCACGCCAATCCCTGCGGCGTGTCCGAGGGTGCGTCCCTGGCCCAGGCCTGGGACCTGGCGCTGCGCTGCGACCCGGTCTCGGCCTTCGGCGGCATCATCGCCGCCAACCGCACCCTGGACGCGGCGGCGGCCGAGAAGATTTCCGCCATCTTCACGGAAGTCGTCGTGGCCCCCGATGCCGACGAGGCCGCCAAGGCGATCTTCGCCCGCAAGAAGAACCTGCGCCTGCTGCTGACCGGCGGGCTGCCCGACCCGGCCACGATGGGCCGCGTGCTGCGCTCGGTCTCCGGCGGCTTCCTGGCACAGTCGCGCGATGCCGGCCGCGTCTCCGCCGACAGCCTGAAAGTCGTCACCAGGCGCGCGCCGACCGAGCAGGAGATGGCCGACCTGATCTTCGCCTTCCGCGTCGCCAAGCATGTGAAGTCGAACGCCATCGTCTATGCCAAGGGCGGCTCCACCGTCGGCGTCGGCGCCGGCCAGATGAGCCGCGTCGACAGCGCCCGCATCGCCGCCTGGAAGTCGGCCGAGGCCGCCAAGGCCGCCGGCCTGGAGGCGCCGCTGGCGCATGGCTCGGTGGTGGCGTCGGACGCCTTCTTCCCGTTTGCCGACGGGCTGCAGGCGGCGGCGGCGGCGGGGGCCACGGCGGTGATCCAGCCGGGCGGCTCGATGCGCGACAACGAGGTTATCGCCGCCGCCGACGAGGCCGGCCTGGCGATGGTCTTCACCGGCATGCGGCATTTCCGGCACTGACGCCCGGCCGGATCACGGGCTAACCAGAAGGCCGGGGGGCGAACCCCCGGCCTTTTTTGTTTCCGGAGACCTGCCCGCATGAGCCAGCCCTTCCTCTATCTCGTCAGCATGATCGCCGGCGCGGTCATCGGCGCCGCGGTGGCCGGGCTCGGCGCCGTGGCCTTCGTGCTGCTGCTGGGCGATTGCGGCAGCCAGCCCTGCGCCAGCGTCGCCGGGCTGGCGGGCCTGGCGCTGGTGCCGCCGGGGGCGCTGGCGGGGGCGCTGCTGGGGGCCTTCCTGCGCTGGCGGCGCGATCAGCGCGGCGGCAGCGCGCGCCAGTAGAAGACCGTCGCGTCGGCCGGGCCTTCGCTCGCCAGGGCATAGCCGGGGATGCTGCCGGCCTCGATCCAGCCCAGGCTGCGGTAGAGCGGCTCCCCCGCATCGCCGGCGCGGGTGTCCAGCACCAGCAGGCTGCGGTCCTCTTCCCACGCGATCTCGTCCAGCGCGGCCAGCACCTGGCGGGCGATGCCCTGGCGGCGGGCCTCGGGATGCACCATCAGCTTGGAGACCTCGGCCCGGTGCCGGCCATTCGGCAGCCCGGCCAGGGCGAGCGCCCCGGTGCCGAGGATCCGGTCCCCATCGCGTGCCAGCAGCACCCGCCGGGAACCGTCTCGCAAAGAATCATTCAGCCCGCGCCACCACGCCGCCGCCTCGCCTTCCGCCATGGGATGAAGAAAACCGATGCTGGCGCCGGCGGCGACGCAGGCCTCCAGCAGGGCGGCCAGCTGCGGCAGGGCGGCGGGCAGCCCTTCGGCGGTCAGTTCCTCGATGATCATGCGGCACGGCCTCTCAGGGCTGGATGATGGCGATGACATAGCGGGCCGCCGGGCCGTCCCCGGGGCAGTCGAAGCGGGACGCGCCGTGCAGCTGGTAGCGCAGGCAGTCGCCGGCGGTCAGGCGGTGGGTGACGCCCTCGACGGTAAGCGACAGGGCGCCTTCCAGCATCCACAGGTGATGCTCCAGCCCCGGCAAAGGGGCGGCGGCATAGGCGATGCTCGCCCCCGGCGGCAGGCGGCCTTCCAGCATCTCGCCGCGCAGCCCGGCCCCGGGCGGCGAGACGATGCGGCGGCGGAAGCCGGTCTGCGGGTCGGTCCAGACCTCTTGCGCGGCGGCCGGCAGGAATTCGGGCGCCGCCTCCTCGACCTCGCTCATCAGCCGGGACAGGGTCCGGCCGTACAGGCTGCACAGCCGCCCCAGCATGGCCGCGGTCGGGCTGGCCTCGCCGCGCTCCAGACGGGACAGGGTGGCGCGGCTGATGCCGCTGCGCTCGGCCAGCGCCTCGAGCGACAGGCCCTGCTCGGCGCGCAGCTGGCCCAGCCGCGCGGCGATGCGGGCTTCCAGCGGGTCGGGGGCCGATTCGTCTCTCATGAGAGAATTTTTCTCACATCAGAGAGAAAACCGTCAAGCGGCGCGATGAGCCCTGCGATAGGATGGCGGCCGATGCGGAGTCCCGACTGAATGCCCGACTGGCTGCTGCCCGTTTCCCTGCTCGCCGTGCTGATCACCCTGGCGATTCTTTTTTTCACATTGCTGCGGCGCCCTTCGGCGCCCCCACCGGCGGCAGATGGCTTCCTGATGCTGGCGGGCAAGCTGGAGATGCTGGCCGGCACGCAGGAACGGCTGGCGGAGATGACCACCGACCGGCTGGCGCAGCAGGACCGGCTGCTGGGCGACCGGCTGGCCGAGACCGCGCGCCGGCTGGACCTGGCGCTGGCCTCGCAGAACGAGAAGCTGGCGACGCGCCTCGCCGAGCAGGCGAAGCAGACCCAGGAGACGGCGGGGCAGATCCATGAGCGGCTGGCGGTGATCGACGCCGCCCGGGCCAATATGGAGGCGCTGGGCAGCCAGGTGACCAGCCTGGCCGGGATCCTGGGCAACAAGCAGCAGCGCGGCGCCTTCGGCGAGATGCAGCTGCGGCAATTGATCGAGGACCGGCTGCCGCCGGACGGCTTCGCCTGGCAGCACACGCTGTCGACCGGGGTGCGCTGCGACTGCCTGATCCGCCTGCCCTATCCGCCCGGGCCGGTGGCCGTGGACAGCAAGTTCCCGCTGGAGGCCTGGCAGGCGCTGCGCGATGCCGAGGACGCGCCCAGCCGGACGGTGGCCGCGCGCCAGTTCACCACCGACATGCGCCGCCACATCGACGACATCGCGAAGAAGTACCTGATCCCCGGCGAGACCGCCGAGGCCGCCATCCTGTTCGTCCCCTCCGAGGCGATCTTCGCCGAGCTGCACACCGGTTTCGCCGCCGTGGTGGACGAGGCGCAGCGGCGGCGCGTCTACATCGTCTCGCCGACCACCTTGTGGGCCATGCTGTCGGCGATGCGGGCGCTGATGCAGGATGTGCGGATGCGGGCCCAGGCCGGCCGCATCCAGGAGGAGGTGGGCAAGCTGGTGGGCGATGTCAGCCGCCTGGCCGAGCGGGTTTCCCGCCTGAAGGGCCATTTCGCCCAGGCGCAGGACGACATCCGCCAGATCGACATCAGCACCGACAAGATTTCCCGCACGGGCGCGCGCATCGAGCAGGTGGAGCTCGACGAGGACGACGTCCCGAAATTGCCCCGTTAGCGCCGGACCTCTTATGAAATAGAAAGAAGATGGGGGCCTGGGGGAATTCCTTCCCCCAGCCTTTCTTTATTGAGGTCGCGTGAATGAGCTGGCTTCAGGTGCAGAGCGGCTTCGGCTTGCTGGGTCTGGCGTTGATCGCCTGGGTGGTCGGCGGCTGCCGCCGCCCGATCCCCTGGCGGATGGTGGTCGCTGGCCTTTTGTTGCAGGTGGCCCTGGGCGCCGCCCTGCTCCACATCCCGATCCTGCGCGCCGGCTTCGCCTGGCTGGGCGATGCCGTGGGCGCGCTGAGCCTGGCGACCCAGGCCGGCACCGCGCTGGTCTTCGGCTATCTGGGCGGCGCCCCCCTGCCCTTCACCGAGACCCGCCCCGGCGCCAGCTTCGTGCTGTTCTTCCAGGGCCTGCCGCTGGTCCTGGTGGTCGGCGCCCTGTCGGCCGTCCTCTACCACTGGCGCATCCTGCCGTTGGTGGTGCGCGCCCTGTCGCGGCTGCTGCGCGGCGCCTTCGGCCTGTCCGGCGCCTGCGGCTTCTCGGTCGCCGCCAATGTCTTCGTCGGCATGGTCGAGGCGCCGCTGCTGATCCGCGCCTGGCTCGGCCGGCTGAGCATTTCCGAGCTGTTCATCGTCATGACCGCGGGGCTGGCCACCATCGCCGGCAACATGATGGTGGTCTATGCCAGCATCCTGGCCCCCGTGGTGCCCGACGTCGCCGGCCAGCTGCTGGTGGCCAGCCTGATCAGCGCCCCCGCCTCGGTGCTGGTCGGCGCGCTGATGCGGCCGCCGCAGCCCGGCGCCGAC
Organism: Roseomonas sp. 18066; assembly: GCF_902706185.1. Lineage (GTDB taxonomy): Bacteria > Pseudomonadota > Alphaproteobacteria > Acetobacterales > Acetobacteraceae > Pseudoroseomonas. Next base: position 13,719 of record NZ_CACSJM010000070.1, read on the forward strand.
GACCTGGCCCTGGTCACCGAGGACGGCCTGGCGCCCCGCCTCTACGACAGCACGATGGAGGCCGTGGTGCGCGGCACCGCGGACGGGCTGCAGCTGCTGATGGGGGTGATGGCCAGCCTGATCGTCTTCGTCGCCCTGGTCGCCCTGGTGAACATGGCGCTGGAGCCGCTGACCGGCTGGACCCTGCAGGGGCTGATGGGCATGGTGTTCCGCCCGATCGCCTGGCTGATGGGCGTGCCGGACGAGCATATCCCGGCGGTCGGCGCCTCGCTCGGCATCAAGACCGTGCTGAACGAGTTCATCGCCTATCTGGAGCTGGCCGGCTCCGGCGGGCTGGGGCTGGATGCGCGCAGCCGGCTGATCCTGACCTATGCGCTCTGCGGCTTCAGCAATTTCGGCTCGGTGGGGATCATGCTGGCGGGGATGACAGGGATGTGCCCGGAACGGCGGGCGGACATCGTCCGGCTGGGGATGCCGTCGCTTCTCGCGGCCAATATTGCCTGCTGCATGACGGGGGCGGTCGTGGGGTTGCTGACGGCGCCACAGTAAGAAAGCACCGGGGGGATAGTATCCCCCCGGACCCCGCCTTCAATTGGCGCCTTGAGACCCCAGGCGGGACTCGAAACCCACCGCATGACGGCGGCGGCGCTCCGCCAGAATCGACACCACCACCAGCGCGCCAATCATGCCGACATGCTCAGTCGCGGTGTGGAAAGCCACGATCGCCCGCTCGCCCTCCAGCGCCCAGAAACGATGCACCAGGGGAATCGTCAGCGCGGTGAAGACGGCGAGCGCGCCGGCGCCGAGCCAGGTCCAGCGGTTCAGCACCACCAGCACCGAGCCGCCGAGCTGCGTCAGGATCACCGCGACATTGAACAGCGCCGGCGGGTTGAAGCCGAAATGCGCCATCTCGGCGACGCCGCCCGGGAAGTCGATCAGCTTGGCCAGCCCGCTGCCCCAGAAGGGAAAGGTCAGCAGCACCCGCGCCAGGAACTCCACCGCCGGCTGGCCCAGCAGCCCCTCGATCGCCCGCACCATGGCCACGCCCCCCGAAGTCGTTTCGACGGCGCATCCCTAGCCGGAACGGGGCAAAAAGAAACGCGCCTCCGCCAGGGCGGAAGCGCGTTCACGCAATCTTGAGTGATCGCCGGCGCAGCAGGCCTCAGCGGCCGGACATGATCCGCTCGACCAGCTGCTTCACCGTCGGGATGAAGCCGTTGGAATAGAAGGGGTCGCTGCCGAAGCGATAGGCGTTGTGGCCGGCGAACATCAGGTTCTGCTCGATCTCGCCGTCATGGGCGATGTCCTGCAGCGTCTTCTGGATGCAGAAGGACCGCGGGTCGGCCTTCTTGCCATTGGTGAAGTCCGGCGCGTGCTGGGTCCAGTTGCTGAACCGGCAATGCGACAGGCAGCCCATGCAGTCGGTCTGGTCCTTCAGGATCTCGCGCGAATTCTCGGGCGTGACGAAGACCAGGGTGTTGTCCGGGGTGCGCAGCGCCTCGGTGAAGCCGGCGGCCTCCCAGCTGTGCACCCGGTGCAGGTCGCCCGGCGCCAGCCAGACCAGCCGCTTGCGCGGGCCCACGCCGTATTCGGCGGTGTGCTCGCCGACCGGCTCGGGGCTGATCGCCACCTGCCGCTCGTTGCGGGCCTCGAGGTCCTGCAGGAAGGCGTTGCGCACGGCCGAGGAATAGAAGCCGGTCGGCGAGAAGGGCTGCAGCAGCACGTCGCCGGGCTTCAGCGTCAGCAGCCGCTGCTTCCAGCTGTCGCTGATCGGGCTTTCCTTGGTCAGCAGCGGACGGGTGCCGAACTGGAAGGCGATGGGGCCGAGCTCCGGATTGTCGATCCAGTGCTCCCATTCCTCCAGCCACCAGACGCCGCCGGCCATGATGATCGGCACGTCGTCCAGGCCGAACTGCCGCATCTGCTGGCGCAGCTTCAGCACCCGGTCATAGGGCGCCTCCGGCTTGTGCGGGTCCTCGGAATTGGACAGGCCGTTATGGCCGCCGGCCAGCCAGGGGTCCTCGTAGACCACGCCGCCCAGCAGCTCCGACACCTTGGAATAGCTGCGCTTCCACAGCGCCGTGAAGGCGCGGCCCGAGGAGACGATCGGGTAGTAGAAGACGCCGAACTCGCGGGCGATCTCGGCCAGCTTGTAGGGCATGCCGGCGCCGCAGGTGACGCCGTTGATCAGCCCCTTGGCGCCTTCGAGCACGCCGCGCAGGATCCGCTCGGCGCCGCCCATCTCCCACAGCACGTTGATGTGGATGCGGCCCTGGCCATTGGCCCGCTCATAGGCCTCGCGCGCCTGGGTGATGCCGCCGGAGATGCCGTATTCGACCAGCTCCTCATGGCGGTCGCGGCGGGTGCGGCCGTGATAGACCTGCCGGATCACATGGCCTTCGGCATCGAAGCTGTCGGCGTTGACGCCCGAGAAGGTGCCGACGCCGCCGGCGCCCGCCCATTCGCCACAGGAAGCCCCCGTGGAAACGGCCACGCCCTTGCCGCCTTCGACGACGGGGAGAACATCGGTCCCGCCCATCCGGATCGCGTTGATCGCCTTCACCGCAGCCTACCGTCCCCACAAATCGGTCATCACGAGACCGTCATATACTTGCTGGCATATAAACCAGCCGGAGCATCTTCCGATACCCCGGCGTGGATCGCGGCGTCGGGCCGCCGGCGGGCCAGGGGCCCGCCGATACGCCTGGCCGAAACAGGGGCCACCGCCCGACGCCGGCCGGGGAGCCAGCGTGGCGGGCGGTCAGCCCAGGTTTCTTCCGCTCAGTCGCGGTCGCGGCGCGGGCGGCGCTCGGTCCGCTCGCGGCGGAACTCGCCCTCGCCCTCGGCGCCCTCGCCACCCTCGCGGGGGCGGCGGGCACCAACCTGGTCGCTGATATCGGCACCCGTGGCCTGATCGACAACCCGCATGGACAGCTTCACCTTGCCGCGGTCGTCGAAGCCCAGCACCTTGACCTTCACCTTGTCGCCCTGGCTGACGATGTCGGTGGTCTTGGCGACGCGCTCATTGGCCAGCTCGGAGATATGGACCAGGCCGTCCTTGGCGCCGAGGAAGTTCACGAAGGCGCCGAAATCGGCGGTCTTCACCACGGTGCCGTTGTAGATCCCGCCCACCTCGGCCTCGGCCGTGATGCCGCGGATGCGGTCGATGGCAGCCTGGGTCGCCTCGGGGCTGGTCGACGCGATCTTGATCGTGCCGTCATCCTCAATGTCGATCTTGGTGCCGGTGGTCTCGACGATGTCGCGGATCACCTTGCCGCCGGTGCCGATCACTTCACGGATCTTGTCCTTGGGGACATTGATCACGGTGATCTTCGGCGCATTGGCGGCGACGTCGGTGCGGGCGCCGGTCAGGCCCTTGGCCATCTCGCCCAGGATGTGCAGCCGGCCGCCCTTGGCCTGCTCCAGCGCGATCTTCATGATCTCCGGCGTGATGGACGTGATCTTGATGTCCATCTGCAGGGCGGTGATGCCCTGCTCGGTGCCGGCCACCTTGAAGTCCATGTCGCCGAGGTGATCCTCGTCGCCCAGGATGTCGGACAGGACGGCGAAGCCCTTGTCTTCCTTGATCAGGCCCATGGCGATGCCGGCGCAGGGGCGCTTCAGCGGCGCGCCGGCGTCCATCAGCGCGAGGCTGGTGCCGCAGACGGTGGCCATCGAGGAGGAGCCGTTCGACTCGGTGATCTCGGAGACCACGCGCATCGTGTACGGGAAGGCGGTCTTCTCCGGCAGCAGCGGCTTGATCGCGCGCCAGGCCAGCTTGCCATGGCCGATCTCGCGGCGGCCGGGCGAGCCCATCCGGCCCGTCTCGTTCACCGAGTACGGGGGGAAGTTGTAGTGCAGCATGAAGTTCTCGCGGTACTCGCCCGCGAGCTGGTCGATGATCTGCTCATCCTGGCCGGTGCCCAGGGTCGCGACGCACAGCGCCTGGGTCTCGCCACGGGTGAACAGCGCCGAGCCATGGGCGCGCGGCAGCACGCCGGCCTCGGCCACGATCGGGCGGACCGTCTTGGTGTCGCGGCCGTCGATGCGGATGCCGGTGTCGAGGATGGCATTGCGGACCACGTCGGCTTCCAGCGCCTTCAGCAGGCCCTTGGCCTGGCCGGCCTCCTCCTCGGTCAGCTGCGCCAGGATCGCCTTCTTGGCCTCGCCCACCTTGCCCTGGCGGACCAGCTTCTGGGTCTCCTTGTAGGCGCTGGCGATCGGCGCGCTGCCGATCTGCGCCAGCTTCGCCTTCAGGGCGACGATGGCGGGGTCGGCCTCCGGCAGGGCCCAGGGCTCCTTCGCGGCCTTCTCGGCCAGCTCGATGATGCCCTCGATCACGGTCTGGAAGGACTGGTGGCCGAAGGTCACGGCGCCGAGCATCACTTCCTCGGACAGCTCATGCGCTTCCGACTCGACCATCAGCACGCCTTCGGCGGTGCCGGCCAGGACCAGGTCCAGCTGGCTGGTCTTGATCTGCTCCAGCGTCGGGTTCAGCACATAGCCGCCGTCGATATAGGCGACGCGGGCGGCGGCGACCGGACCGAAGAAGGGGATGCCCGAGAGCGTCAGCGCGGCCGAGCAGCCGACGAGGGCCACGATGTCCGGGCTGTTCTCCATGTCATGCGACAGCACCGTCGCGATGACCTGGACCTCGTTGCGGAAGCCTTCCGGGAAGAGCGGGCGCAGCGGGCGGTCGATCAGGCGGGAGATCAGCGTCTCCGCCTCCGACGGGCGCCCCTCGCGCTTGAAGAAGCCGCCCGGGATCTTGCCCGCGGCGAAAGCCTTCTCCTGGTAGTTCACGGTCAGGGGGAAGAAGTCCTGGCCGGGCTTCACGTTGCGCGCGCCCACCACGGTGCAGAGCACGATGGTGTCGCCGAGCCGCGCCATCACCGCGCCATCGGCCTGGCGGGCAACCTTGCCCGTCTCCAGGGTCAGGGTCTTGCCGCCCCAGACGATGTCCTTGCGGTAATAATGGTCGAACATGCGAAATCCTTGGCATGGCGGCCCGCGGCATCGGTGCCTGCGGGCCCTGCGTCGCCCCGCGGCCAGATTGCCGGCAGGGGTCCATGTTTCAGCGCTGCAGGGATGCCGACGCCATACCGGGGTCCGTCCCCCCGCCGAGAAGTGGGGGGTCATCGGCGTCTCGGGCGGCATGGAGTGGCCGCGGCGTCAGGGCCGCGGAACGCACCATGTGGCCGGAAACGCCGCCACGCGGCCCTGGAGAAAAGGGTCGCGCCCGGTGCAGCCTTCATGCTCCCCGCCCGCCGGCGGGTCCGGGCCGGCCCGAATCGGGCCAGCCCAGGCGGCGTTATGGACGCAGTCGCCCCCCGATGCCATGGAATTTTTTCGAGGCGCGGGGGCGCAGGCCCAAGGCCAAGCCCATGAAAAAGGGGCGGGACCCTGCGGCCCCGCCCCCCGTCATTCCTGAGACGCGCCGGCTTGAGACGCGCCGGAGCGTCAGGCCGCGCTCTTCAGCGCCGCCGCCTTCACTTCCTCGCCGACAGCGCCGGCAAACGTCTCGAAGTTCTTCTCGAACAGGCCGACCAGGTGGCTGGCGGTCTTGTCGTAGGCGGCCTTGTCGGCCCAGGCCTCGCGCGGGTTCAGCACCTCGCTCGGCACGCCCGGCACGTTCTGCGGCACGGCCAGGCCGAAGAACGGGTCGGTCGCGAACTCGGCATGGGCCAGGCTGCCGTCGAGGGCCGCGCGCAGCAGGGCGCGGGTGTGCTTGATCGACATGCGGTGACCAGTGCCGTAGCTGCCGCCGGTCCAGCCGGTGTTCACCAGCCAGACCTGCGCGCCATGCGTGGCGATCAGCTCGGCCAGCATCTTGCCGTAGACTTCCGGATGCCGCGGCAGGAAGGGGGCGCCGAAGCAGGTGGAGAAGGTGGCCTGCGGCTCGCGGCCCAGGCCCTTCTCGGTGCCGGCGACCTTGGCGGTGTAGCCCGACATGAAGTGGTACATCGCCTGGGCCGGCGTCAGCTTGGCGATCGGCGGCAGCACGCCGAAGGCGTCGGCCGTCAGCATCACCACGTTCTTCGGCAGGCCGGCGACGCCGCCCGGGGCGGTGCCGGGGATGAACTCGATCGGGTAGCAGGACCGGGTGTTCTCGGTCAGCGCGCCGTTGTCGAGGTCGAGGTTGCCGCGCTCATCGGCGATGACGTTCTCAAGAACGGCGCCGAAGCGGTGGGAGGCGTTCCAGATCTGCGGCTCGGCCTCCTGGCTGAGCTTGATGACCTTGGCGTAGCAGCCGCCCTCGAAGTTGAAGACGCCGCTGGCCGACCAGCCATGCTCGTCGTCGCCGATCAGCGCGCGCTCCGGGTCGGAGGACAGCGTGGTCTTGCCGGTGCCCGACAGGCCAAAGAACAGCGCGGTGTCGCCGTCCTTGCCGACATTGGCCGAGCAATGCATCGGCAGCACGCCCTTGGCCGGCAGCAGCCAGTTCATGACCGTGAAGATCGACTTCTTGATCTCGCCGGCATAGCTGGTGCCGGCGATGGCGATGATCTTCCTGGCAAACGACAGCGCGATCAGCGTGGTCGAATTGGCGCGGCCGCCATGCTCGGGCTTCGCATCCATCTCCGGCGCGTGGAGGATGGTGAAGTCCGGCGTGAAGGAGGCGAGCTCCTCGGCGGCCGGGCGGATGAACATGTTGCGCGCGAAGAGGGCATGCCAGGCGTTGGTGGTCACCAGCCGCACCTTGATGCGGTGGGCCGGGTCGGCGCCGGCATAGAGGTCCTGGGTGAACAGCACCTCGCGCTGGCCGAGCCAGGCGCGGACATCGGCGGTGAAGGCCTCGAACTTCGCGGGCTCGAGCTTCTGGTTGACCTTGCCCCACCAGATCTCCTGGGAGACCTCGGGGTCGTCGGCCACGAACTTGTCCTGGACGGAGCGGCCGGTGTGCTGGCCGGTCACCGCGATGAAGGCGCCATCGGCCGAGAGGCGGCCCTCGCCCCGGGCCAGCGCCTGGGCATAGAGACCGGCGGCGGTCAGGTTGGCATGCAGGGTGGCGGCGGCGGTGACGCCGGTCCCGGCAAGGGCGGACACGGCATTCGGCGATGTCATCAGACGATATGCTCCGGGCAGGGCGCTTATCCTCCGGCGGGAATCCGACGGGGCAGTAGCCTTGGGGATATCCCGGGCGTCCGGCACATCGCGTACCGAGTACCTCATGCGCCGAAAGCCGGGGTCGGGCTGAACCTACGCCGCCGTTCGGCCGCCGGTCAATGTAAGTGTTGTCGTCATATTATACGATGACTGAGCCCCGCTAGGCCGCTCTTTTGCCTCAATCTTCGGGGGCGTCCGGGGCCGCGGCACGGGCTGCGCGGGCGGCTGCGACTAACGCCTGGCGCATCCCGGCGGCATCCGCCACGGGGCTGTCGAAGTCCAGCCGGCAGCCTTCCTTCCCGCGCTGGAAATCGCAGCCATCGACATCGGCGGCCCGCATCCGCCACCCCTGCGGCGAAAGCCCCGACAGCCGCGCCGCAATGTTTTCAACCGCGTCCAGGTGGTCGTCATTCATATGGCCGACGATGCCGGCCTCGGCGGCGGCGATGGCGGCGACCGCCGCCGGGTCGGGCCGCAGCTCGGACCCCTTCAGCCGGGCGGCGGCGGCGAAGCCCCCCACCAGCTGCGCCGCCTGCAAGCCGATGCGCCACAGGGAAAAATCGCCGAAGCCGGCATAGGCCCCGGCATAGGGGTGGCGGGCCAGCCAGCGAGCCTTCAGCGCCACAATCTCGCCCTCTGGCACCAGCGTGGCCAGGCCGGTCACGGTTACGCGAGGGGCGGTCTGCGGATTCTCGCCGTCATCGGCGCCCTGCACCATCAGGGCGCAGCGCGGCTCGGCGGCCAGCTGCCGGGCGTGCTCCGACAACCGCGACAGCCATAGAAGCGGAGAAAGGTCCGGCGCCATGGCGGGCGTCACCAGGGCGGCGTAAGGCTGGCCGTCGCGCTGCGTCGCCAGCACCGCCTGGCGCGCGCCGCGCAGCAAGGCCCGCGCCTGTCGCGCCGCTTGCATCTTGTCCATCGACGATCCTGTCCTCTATGCCCGCTCTATGTCCGTCTGCGGCCCGGCCCGCGCCACAATCCCCTGGCAGAACGGGCCCAGGATGCTCCAGGAGCCAGCCCCACATGCCCGCCACGATTGCCCTGGTCGATGACGACCGCAACATCCTGACCTCCGTCTCCATGACGCTGGAACAGGAGGGCTTCCAGGTGCGCACCTATACCGATGGCGAAAGCGCGCTGCAGGGGCTGCTGTCGCGCCCCGCGGACCTCGCCGTGCTGGACATCAAGATGCCGCGGATGGACGGGATGGAGCTGCTGCAGCGGCTGCGCCAGCGCTCCTCCATGCCGGTGATCTTCCTGACCTCGAAGGACGAGGAGCTGGACCAGCTGATGGGCCTGCGGCTCGGCGCCGACGACTATATCACCAAGCCGTTCAGCCAGCGGCTGCTGCTGGAGCGGATCCGCGCCCTGCTGCGCCGCAACGAGGCCAGCCGGGCCGAGGGGTCGGGCGCGCCGGCCTCGGGCATCATCACCCGCGGCGACCTGACGCTGGACGAGACCAAGCATACCTGCCTGTGGAAGGGCCAGCAGGTGCAGCTGACGGTCACCGAGTTCCTGCTGGTCAAGACCCTGGCCCAGCGCCCCGGCATGGTGAAGAACCGCGACCAGCTGATCGACGCCGCCTATGGCGAGGCGATCTATGTCGACGACCGCACCATCGACAGCCACGTGAAGCGGGTGCGCAAGAAGTTCCGCGCCGTGGACGACGACTTCTCGATGATCGAGACGCTCTACGGCATCGGCTATCGCTACAAGGAGGCCTGATGCCCGACGCCAGCGGAAGGGCCGCCCCTGCCGTCCTGCCGCAGCCGGCCGCGCCGAAGCGGCGGGTCTCGCCCCTGCTGCGCCGCATCCTGCTGCTGAACATGCTGGCGCCCGCCCTGCTGGCCGCGGCCCTTCTCTACCTCGACCAATACCAGAACGGCCTGCTCTCGGCCGAGGTCGAGGGGCTGCGCACCCAGGCGCGCATCTATGCCGGCGGCATCGCCGAGGCCGCCGTCCGCCTGCAGGACGACCGCGCCGTCCTCGTCCCCGACACCGCCCGCCCGCTGCTCCGCCGCCTGGTGGAACCCTCGCCCAACACCCAGGCCAAGCTGTTCGACAGCACCGGCCTGCTGGTCGCCGACAGCCGGGTGCGCGAGGGCCAGGGCGGCGCCATCGTCACCGAGCCGCTGGCGCCGCCCGAGCCGCGCGGCGCGCTGGCCGGCACCATCGGCAGCCTCTACGACCGGATTCTCGCCCTGCTGCCGCGCTCGGTCTACGGGCCGCGTAGCGCCGATGACGCCGTCTTCGTCGATGTCGGGCCCGACGCGCCCTCCTTCGACTGGCAGCCGGCGCTGGGGCCCGACCGGCGGGAAGAGCTGCGCCTGGCCCTCGAAGGCGGCGTGCGCCCCTATATCCGCCGCACCCGCGAAGGCCGGCTGCTGGTCTCGGTCGCCGAGCCCGCCCGCCGCGGCAGCCAGTCCGTCGGCATTGTCCTGCTGACCCGCGAGGCGCGGCAGGTCGATGAGCGGCTGCTGGAAATCCGCTCCTCGGTGCTGGGGCTGTTCCTGCTGGCGCTGCTGCTGACGGTCGCGGCCTCGCTGTTCCTCTCCCGCACCATCGCCTCGCCGATCCTGGCGCTGGCCGGGGCGGCGGTCGCCATGCGCCAGGGCAAGGGCCGCGCCGGCTCCGTGCCGCCGGCCCTGCTGTCGCGCGAGGACGAGATCGGCATCCTGGCGCGCGACCTGCAATCCTCGGCGACGGCGCTCTGGGCGCGGATCGACCAGAACGAGCGTTTCGCGGCGGATGTGGCGCATGAGCTGCGCAACCCGCTGACCAGCGTGCGCAGCGCCATCGAGACGCTGCTGCGCATCGAGAATCCGGTGCACCAGAAGCGGCTGCTGGCGATCATCGCCGACGACGCGGTGCGGATGGACCGGCTGATCGGCGATATCGCCGACAGCTCCCGCGTCGATGCCGAGCTGTCGCGCACCGCCTCCGAGCCGGTCGACGTGGCGCCGATCCTGTCGGCCCTGACCGAGCTGCACAACACGACGCGGGCCGAGGAAGCGCCGGTGGTCGAGCTCGACATGGCGGCCGGCCCGCTGGTGGTGCGCGGCGTCGAGGGGCGGCTGGTGCAGGTGTTCCGCAACCTGCTGGGCAACGCGATCTCCTTCTCGCCCGAGCGCGGCCGCGTCTGGATGCGCGCCCGCCCGACCGGGGCGATGATGGAGTTCACGGTCGAGGACGAAGGCCCTGGCATCCCCGAGGCCAAGCTCGAGGGGATTTTCGACCGTTTCTACACCGAGCGCCCGACCGGCGAGCAGTTCGGCCAGCATTCCGGCCTGGGCCTGTCGATCAGCCGGCAGATCGTCGAGGGCCTGGGCGGCCGCATCGCCGCCGAGAATCGCCGGGACGAGAGCGGCAAGGTGACCGGCGCCCGATTCGTGGTGCGCCTGCCCCTCGGCTGAGGCGGGGTCCAGGGGCGGCGCCCCTGGCCGCGGGTTCAGTTGATGGACGCCGGATCCGTGTTCGCCCCACAAACCACGATTCCAATTTTGGCCCCCGCCGGCGGCACGAAGGCCCCGCAGATGAGCGCGGCCAGCGCCGTGGCCCCGCCCGGCTCGGTGACCAGGCGGCAGGCCTCCCACAGCGTCTGCTGCGCCGCGCGGATGGCGGCATCGGGCACCAGCAGCGCGTGGCCGATGCGGCGCCGCGCCACCTCGAAGCTCAGCCGGCCGATCTGCCGGGCGCCCAGGCTGTCGGCGGCCAGGCCGCTGACATCGACCGGCACCGGGTGGCCTTCGCGCAGCGCGGTGAACAGCGTCGGGCAGGTCTCCGGCTCGACCGAGACCACCTCGACCTCGTCGCCGTAGAAGCCGGCGACCCCGCCGATCAGCCCGCCGCCGCCGGTGGCGACCAGGACATGGGTCAGCGCCGGCGCCTGCTCGGACAGCTCCAGCGCCAGGGTGCCCTGGCCGGCCAGGACCTCGGGCTGGTCATAGGCATGCACCATCAGGGCGCCGGTCTGGGCGGCGCGGGCCTCGCAGGCCTGGCGCGCCTCGTCATAGCTGGCGCCGCCCTGGACGAGCGTCGCGCCATAGCCGCGGATGCGGGCGACCTTGGCGGCGCCGGTGATGTCGGGGACGTAGATCTCGGCCTTCACGCCCAGCGCCTGGGCGGCGTAGGCCACCGCCGCGCCATGGTTGCCGCCGGAGGCCGCGATCACCCCCGCCTCCGGCAGGTGGGCGGCGGAGAGCAGCCGGTTGAAGGCGCCGCGCGGCTTGAAGGAGCCGGTGGCCTGCAGCAGCTCCAGCTTCAGCGTCACCGGGCCGGTCGCGCCCGGCAGGCCGAGGTCGCCCGGCGGCAGGATCATCACCGGGGTGCGGCGGATCCAGGGCGCGATGCGGGTGGCGGCGGCACGGATGGCGGCGGCGTCGGGCGGGGTGGTCGGCAGGTCAGCGCTCATGCCCGCAACCCTGGCACCGGCCCCGCCGCCGGGCAACCGGCAGCCTGGCCGCGGGGCCGAAACCGGGACCCGAACCGGGGACTTGAAGGCCCTGTCCCGGGCGCAACCGGGGGTCGCCGGAGCGGGTGGCTTTCACAGCCGCCCCGATGCTGCCATATTTCAGCAGGTTTCAGAGTCTCCACCCCCCCACAGGGAGCCCTGTCCGAGTGATGATGCTGCACGGCAGCTGCGCCGCGCTGGAAGGCGAGGGCGTGTTGTTCCTGGGCCCGCCGGGCGCCGGCAAGTCCGACCTGCTGCTGCGGCTGATGCAGCGCGGCTGGCGGCTGGTGGCCGACGACCAGGTGGCGATCGCCCCGCGCGACGGCCTGGCCGAGGCGGATGCGCCGGCGGCGCTGGCCGGGCTGCTGGAGGTGCGCGGCCTCGGCCTGTTCGAGGCGCTGCCGCATGGCCCGGCGCCGCTGCGGCTGGTGGTGGAGCTGACGCCGCGCGCCGAGGTGGCGCGGCTGCCGCGGCCGCGGCAGTTCGTGGCGGCCGGCATCGCCCTGCCCTGCATCGCGCTGCACGGCTTCGACGCCTCGACCCCCGACAAGCTGGCCTTCGCCCTGGCCGCCAGCCAGTCCCGCCTGCGCCAGCGCGCCGGGGCCTTCGCCGCGTGACCCTGCCGCCCGAGTCGATGACGGCGCGTCCCCCCGCGGCGAATGACGGGGCGCGGCCTTTCGTCGTGGTCACCGGCCTGTCCGGCGCCGGCAAGGCCTCGATCCTGCGGATGCTCGAGGATCTCGGCTTCGAGAGCATCGACAACCCGCCGCTGGCGGTGCTGGAGGAGCTGGTGCGCGACGGCGGCCATGTGCCGCTGGCGGTTGGCCTCGACGCCCGCACCCGCGGCTTCGACGCGCTGGCGCTGCTGCAACGAATCGCCCGGCTGCGCACCTTGCCGGGGCTGGCCCCCGAGCTCATCTACGTCACCGCGGAACCGGCCGTGCTGATGCGCCGCTTCTCGGAGACCCGGCGGCGTCATCCGCTGGCCCCGGGCGGCTCGCTGGGCGGGTCGGTCGCCGATGGCATCGCCCGCGAGGAGGCGCTGCTGGCGCCGCTGCGGGATGCCGCCGATGCGCTGGTCGACACCACCGAGCTGCCGCTGCCCGAGCTGAGGCGCCAGATCGAGCGGCGCTTCCGGGTGGCGGAAGGGCCGGAGGGGATGGCGGTGGCGGTGCTGTCCTTCGCCTTCCCGCGCGGCCTGCCGCGCGAGGCCGACCTGGTGTTCGACCTGCGCTTCCTGCGCAATCCGCATTATGATCCGGCGCTGCGGCCGCAGACCGGACGGGATGCGCCGGTTGCCGCCTTCATCCAGGCGGATGCGGAGTTCGGCCCATTCTGGCAGCGCATGACGGCGCTGCTGGACCCGCTGTTGCCCCGCTATGCGGCAGAGGGCAAGAAATACCTGACCGTCGCCCTGGGCTGCACGGGCGGCAAGCACCGCTCGGTGCTGCTGGCCGAGATGCTGGCAGAGCACCTGGCCGGGCAGGGATGGCGGATCGATCTCCGCCACCGCGAGCTGGCCGCCGCCGAGAGGGTCCTGACCGGACCGCCGGCGATGGCCGCGCCGGTCGCGGCGGGACTCGGCGCCACCAGCCCTGCTGGCGGCGCCGTCGAGACCAAGGCCGAGCAGCGCGGGCAGGATGCCCATGCTGGACACCACGGGTCGGAAGCCCGTGCCGGCGCTCGCGCGCCGCTCCCTCATCCGGGTCGGGAGGACCCTACTTGCACACTGTGATGGCGTATTCCTGATGATCGGTCTGGTGCTGGTCAGCCACGGCCGCCTGGCCGAGGAGTTCCGCCTGGCGATGGAGCATGTCGTGGGGCCGCAGGCCCAGGTCGCGACGGTCTGCATCGGCCCCGAGGACGACATGGAAGGTCGCAAGCGCGACATCCTGGCCCAGGTGGCCGCCGTGGACAGCGGCGATGGCGTGGTGCTGCTGACCGACATGTTCGGTGGCACCCCGTCCAACCTGGCCACCGCGGTGGCGCAGGAGGGGGTCGCCGCCGGCGCCGCGATCGAGGTGATCGCCGGCGTCAACCTGCCGATGCTGGTCAAGCTGGCCCGCATCCGCAACGCCGAGCCACTGAGCCCGGCGGTCGAGCACGCGATGCGGGCCGGGCGGCACTACATCGCCTGCGCCACGCCGGCGCGCTGCCCGCCGCCGTCGGAGGTGGTGCTGCGCTGCGCCCAGCAGGCGGGGTGATCCAGGCGGGATAAAACTCCCGCCTGATGAAAGGGGGGCTGGAAAACCGGTCCCGTCCGAAAGATATGAGGATAATTATGGCTGAGGCGCAGCCCCCGCTCCGAGCAGCGGCGGCGCCTGCCATAATCCCGGCGCTTTGCCCGCCGATTCTCGCCGCGGGTCCGGGAACCGGGCACCAGACCAGGGGCCGCTTGGCGTCGCCGCCAGCGCCCGCAGCAGAGGGGCGAGACGATGCGCCTTGACCAGACCGGCCTGCTTTTCTGGCGCGTCCCCGCGCCCACCGCGCCGTCCGACGCCTTCGGCGCCGCCACCGAGCCGGCGCCCGAGACCGCCGCCGAGGTGGCCAATCCGCTGGTGCTGCGCAGCAGCATCCGCATCATCAACAGCCGCGGCCTGCATGCCCGGGCGGCGGCCAAGCTGGTCACCGAGGCCGAGCGGTTTTCCGCCTGCGTCACCGTCTCCCGCGATGGCCAGAAGGTGCCCGCCTGCTCCATCATGGGGCTGATGATGCTGGGCGCCGGCAAGGGCAGCGAGGTGGTGGTGGAAGCCGAAGGGTGGGATGCCAGGGAAGCGCTCGATGCGGTGGCCGGCCTGATCGAGGCCGGCTTCCATGAAGACTGACAAGAGCGCGGCGAAGGAAAAGGCCGAGGCGAAGGCCGAGGCCGAGACGCTGAAGGCCGAGGCGCAGCGCGCCGCCGAGAAGGCGGCCGAGGCTGCGCGCCTGGTCGAGAAGCTGGGCGACAAGCCGGCGGAGAAGGAGCCGCGGCGCAAGGCGAAGACCCGCGAGGTGTCGATCCGCGGCATCCCGGTCAGCCATGGCGTGGCGATCGGCGCCGTCTACGACACCTCGGAGGAGCCGACGCTGGCCCCCCGCCGCCAGGTCGAGGCCGGCCAGGTCGAGGATGAGCGCGCCCGGCTGAACGCCGCGGCGAGCGCCAGCCGCAAGCAGGTCGGCAAGCTGAAGGCGCGCCTCGGCGTGCTGCCGGAGGAGGCGCAGGAGGAGCTGGCGCCGCTGCTCGACGCCTATGCGATGATGCTGGGCGACAGCCGTCTGCTGCGCGGCGCCCGCCGCCGCATCGGCGAGGAGCTGCTCTCGGCCGAGACCGCGGTGCAGGACGAGGCCGAGGCCATCGCCGCCGTGATCCTGGCCGCCAAGGACGATGACAAGCCCGGGCTGAAGCGGCGCGCCGGCGAGGTGCGCGAGATCGCCCGCCGGCTGACCCGCAACCTGACCGCCACCCCCTTCCGCAGCCTCAAGGGCGTGCCGCAGGGCGCCATCCTGGTGGCCGAGGAGCTGACGCCGGCGGACGCCGCGCTGCTCGACCCCGCCCGCATCGCCGGCGTGGCGACGGAAGAAGGCGGCGCCGATGGCCATACCGCGATCATGCTGCGGGCGCTGGGCATCCCTTCGGTGCTGGCCTGCCCCGGCCTGACCGAGGCCGCCAACCGCGGCGACGAGGCGGTGCTGGATGGCAGCGCCGGCACCATCGTGCTGCGCCCCGGCCCGGCCGCCATGGAGGCCGGGCGCGAGGCGCTGGCCGCCTATGCCAAGGAGAAGACCCGGCTCGGCAAGCTGCGCCGCCTGCCCTCCATCACGCTGGATGGCGAGGAGGTCGAGCTCCAGGCCAATCTGGAGATCCCGGCCGAGCTGCCGCTGATCGCCCAGGCCGGCGCCCAGGGCATCGGCCTGCTGCGCACCGAGTTCCTGTTCATGAACCGGGAGGACCTTCCGGACGAGGACGCCCAGTTCCACGCCTATGGCCAGATCGTCGGGCCCCTGGCGGGTGACCAGGTGACCATCCGCGTGCTCGACTGGGGTGGCGAGAAGGACATCGAGGCCCTGGCCGAGGGCATCGAGCCCTATCACGCCGGCCCCAACCCGGCGCTGGGCCTGCGCGGCATCCGCATGCTGCTGAAGCGGCCCGAGCTGCTGGAGGCGCAGTTCGCCGCCATCCTGCGCGTCGCCGCCCAGGGGCCGGTGCGCATCCTGCTGCCGATGGTCACCATCCCGGCCGAGGTCGCCCAGGCGCGCGAGATCTATGAGCGCGTCGCCCGCCGCCTGCGCCGCAAGGGCGTGCCGCTGCCGGAGAAGCTGCCGCCGCTCGGCGCCATGATCGAGACGCCGGGCGCCGCGCTCGCCGCCGACGCCATCGCGCTGGAGGCCGATTTCTTCGCCATCGGCACCAATGACCTGGCCATGTACACCCTGGCCGTCGACCGGGCCGAGGCGGAGGTCGCCCATCTCTACGACCCGCTGCACCCGGCGGTGCTGCGGCTGGTGCAGTTCGCGACGGAGGCGGCGCTGCGGCTGCGCATGCCGGTCTCGGTCTGCGGCGAGATGGCGGGCAATCCGCGGCTGGTGCCGCTGCTGCTGGGCCTGGGCATCCGCACGCTGTCGATGAATGCCAGCGCCATCCCTCGCGTGAAGCAGGTGGTGCGCACGCTGAAGATCGACGACTGCGCCCGCTTCGCCCGCCGCGTCATGGAGCAGAGCGACCCGAAGCGCATCCAGGAGCTGGTCATGGCCTTCGGCGAGCCGGCCGCGGCCAAGGACTAGCTTCCCTCGCCTTTGCGATCGCGGATCGAGATGGCAAGCTCCCGGTGCAGACCGGGAGTTTTTTCATGTCCGACGCCGCCGCCACGACCGAGAGCCCAGCCCAGGCGCTGATGCAGCGCCTCTTCGGCGAGGACCTCTATGCCGGCTTCACCCCCGAGCTGCCGCAGGACCTGCAGGGCTGGAACAGCACCCACCCGACGCTGGCCCGCCTGGTGCAGGAGGTGAAGCCCAAGACCATCATCGATGTCGGCGTCTGGAAAGGCGCCTCGGTGGCCTTCTTCTGCAAGGCGATGGCCAAGCATGCCCTGCCCGGCGCGGTGATCGCGGTCGACACCTTCCTCGGCAGCCCCGAGCACTGGAATCGCGAGCGCAAGGACAACATCTTCGCATCCCTCCGGCTGCGGCACGGGATGCCCGGGCTCTACTGGCAGTTCATCAGCAACATGGCGCATCTGGGGCTGCAGGACCGCGTGGTGCCGCTGGCGCAGACCAGCGAGAACGCCGCCGTCATCCTGCAGCGGCTGCGGGTGAAGGCCGAGCTGATCCATATCGACGCGGCGCATGAATACGAGCCGGTGCTGCGCGATGCCCGCCGCTTCTGGGCGCTGCTGGCACCGGGCGGCGTGCTGGTCGGCGACGACTATCCCTGGCCGGGGGTCGCCAAGGCCGCCCAGGAATTCGCCGCCGAGATCGGCCAGGAGCTGGTGGTCGAGGACCCGAAATGGATCCTGCGCAAGCCGCTGAAGAAGTGAGCGGGCCGACCGCGTGATCGTCGCAGGCCGCTCCGCGGCCGGAGACGTTAGTCACCCGGTCCGACGATAAGCTGCCGCCCTGGCTTAGCGCGTCAAGGCGGGCGAGGAGGGCTGCGGCGCGGAGCGGATCGCCGTGTTGGCGCGCTGCGAGTCGTAGCGGTTGCGGTCGCTCTCCAGGCGGGTGCGCAGCCGCTCCAGCTCGGCCTCGCGGGCGGTGAAGCGGCGCTGGGCGACCGCGTCGCTGCGCAGCTGGGTGTTGCGGGCGCCCTCGCCGGTGCTGCGGCGGGCGACCGTCGCGCGGCGCGGCGCGGCGGTGCGGCGGGCGGCGGCGGCGCGGCGGGT
>NZ_CACSJM010000071.1 GCF_902706185.1 Roseomonas sp. 18066
GGCGCTGCTCTGGGCGCCGGGGCCGGGGGTGGCGCTCGGGCTGCGGGTTGCCACCGGCGTGCTGATGGCGGGGATCTATCCGCCGGCGCTGAAGCTGGTCGCCACCTGGTTCCGGCGCGGCCGGGGCGTGGCGCTGGGCAGCGTGATCGGGGCGCTAACGCTGGGCTCGGCGCTGCCGCATGCGGTCAATGCGCTGGGCGGGGTGGCCTGGCAGGGGGTGATCGTGGCGGCCAGCCTGGCGACGGCGCTGGGCGGCGCGGGCGTGCTGCTGCTGCGCGACGGGCCCTATCCGTTTCCACGCTCCAGCTTCGATGCGCGGCGGCTGCGGCAGGCCCTGTCCGCGCGGCCGGTGCTGCTGGCGACCGGCGGCTATCTCGGCCACATGTGGGAGCTCTATGCCATGTGGGCCTGGATGCTGCTGTTCCTGTCCGAGCGGCTTGGCGGGGAGCAGGGCTGGCTGGCCTCGCTGCTGTGCTTCGCGATCGTGGCGGTGGGGGCGCCGGCCTGCGTGGTCGCCGGCGTGCTGGCGGACCGCTTCGGCCGGACGGCGGTGACGATGGCGCTGATGGCCGCGTCCGGCCTTTGCGCCGCCCTGATCGGCTTCGCCTATGCCGGCCCGCTGTGGCTGCTGATACTGGTCGGGCTGGTCTGGGGTGCGACGGTGATCGCCGATTCCGCGCAGTTCTCGGCTGTGGTGACCGAGGTCGGCGATCCGTCGCTGGTGGGCACTGCATTGACGGTGCAGCTGGGCCTGGGTTTTGGCCTGACCGCCGTGGCGATCTGGCTGGTGCCCTTGGTTGCCAGTGTGACCGGCTGGCAATGGGCTTTCGTGGTGCTGGTGCCGGGCCCGCTGCTGGGCATTGTCTCGATGGCGCTGTTGCGTTTGCGGCCGGAGGCCCAGCGCATCGCCGCCGGGAAGCGGTAGAAAAGAATGTGGGGGTCCGGGGGCATTCAATGCCCCCGGCCTTCATCTTTCCAATTCTTTCTCGACGTATTTGAGCTCGGCGATGGCTTGCTCCATGGCGTCCGCCAGTTTCTGGATGCGGGCTTTCAGCGTCGCCTGCTGCTGCAGCAGCAGGGTCCGCCGCCCCAGGGCTTCCTGCCGTTGCTGCTCGAGGGTTTTCTTGAAGGCCTCGATTTCCCGCCGCCGCACATCCGGATGGACCAGGCCTTTCAACCGCGCCTGGTCGAGCTCCTCGTCGGCGAGGGTGGTCAGCAGATAGGCCGCCGAATAGGTGCGCGGCAGCTCGCCGGACTGGAAGGTGCCGGCATCGACCGCGCGGGCGACGGTGGCCAGCTGGTAGGCCACCTGGCGGCCGAAGGGCAGGCGGTCGACCACTTCGCGCTCATAGGCCTTGGGGAAGCGGCGGCGGGCCTCGACCAGGTAGCGGCCGATGGCCAGGAACTTGTCCTGCGCCTCCTTCCACAGCCGGCCGATATGCTCGACCGCCTGGTCGGCCGAGCGCAGCGGCACCAGGGCGTTGGCGACGAGGGCCACCCGCTCGTCATGCATCTCGGCGAAGGCGGCGGGCGGCGCTTCGCCAGCTTCCAGGTCGTCGCGGCGCTTCTGCAGCTGGCGGCGGGAATAGGCCATGGCGGTCACAGCCCCATCATGTTGCGGACGAAGTCCCAGGCGGCCTCGAAGTCATCGGCGCCCTTGGCGCCGGAGATCTCGCAGACGCCGACACCGTAGCCATGGGTGTTCTGGATGTCTTCCAATTGCCGCACCGGCAGCGGGCACAGCAGCCCGGCCTTGTTCAGCCGGCGCTGGGCGTCACGGAAGGACAGCGTGCCGGTCGCGGGCTCGGCGCCCTTGGTCTTGGCCGGCAGGGTGACGCGGCTGGCGCGGTTGATCAGGAAGGCCGAGCGGATGCGGCGTTCCTTCAGCAGGGCCATCCAGCCGATCACCGAATCAACGTCGGGCTTGCCGGTGGTCGCCGGGACCAGGACAAAATCCGAGCGGTCGAGCAGGATCGAGGTCTGCTGCGGCAGGTATTCGATGGCGGGCGGGGTGTCGACCAGGACAATGTCGATATCCGGCGTCGCGTCGATCTCGGCGATGGCGGCCTCGATCTCGGTCAGCGGGCGGGAGAACAGGCGGATCGGCGCCGCATCGGCCGGGCGCAGCCGGTGCCAGGCCGAGAGCGAGCGCTGCATGTCGGTGTCGAGGATGGCGGTGCGCAGCCCGTCGCGGGCGGCGAAGGTGGCCAGGTTCAGCACGCAGGTGGTCTTGCCGGTGCCGCCCTTCGGGCTCTGGCAGGACAGCCAGCGGGCCGTGTTCTTCGGGCCGGCGGCCGCGGGCTTGGCAGATGGCACAGAGTTTTCCCCGATCGCTGAAGACGACAGCTTGAGCGAAGGACAGTCTAGGGCAGGGGCCGCGAATGTCTAACCCGGTTAGACATTCAGCGCGGCACGGCGAAGCGGATGGCGCGCGAGAGGGCAGCCGGGATGACCGAGCCATGATCCTCGCCGGCGAAGACGGTGAAGTCGAGGATTGGCGGCGCCGGCAAGGCCGCGAGGCGCTGCGCCAGGTCGCGGGCGCGGCCGACGACGCGATTCTCGGCGATGCGGGCGAGGCGCGCCGGGGGCAGCTTGGCAGCGAGCCCTGGGGCCTCGGCCGCCTCCATCTCGCCGGCCGCCAGCAGCAGGCGGCGCCGTGGCGTGTTGGCCGGCGGGGCGGCCAGGAAGGTCTCGATGGCCGGGTCGAGCGCGCCCTGGTTCCACCACAGGCTGGGGCTGATGGCGGCGGTGCCGGCGAAAAGGTTGGGCCGGGTCAGGAAGGCGTGCAGCGCCAGCAGCCCGCCATAGGAATGGCCGAAGAGGGCGCGGCGGGCCGGGTCGAAGGGGGCGCGGGCGGCGATGGCCGGCAGCAGCTCGGCCTCGATGAAGTCGAGGAAGGCATCCGCCCCGCCATGGCCCGGGGGCGCGTCAGGGGAGGCGGGGGTGTCGTCCAGCGCGCGGCGCCGCAGCCAGTCGCGGCGGTCGTCCCCGGCATAGCCGATGGCGCAGATGACGGGGGGCTGGGCGCCCGACAGCTCGAAGCGCGGCAGCATGGCGCGCTGGATCTCGACCGCGGTCAGGAACCAGAGATTGCCGTCCAGCACCAGCAGCAGCGGGTGGCCGCCAGGGGGCGGCGGCGCCTCCGGCCAGGCCAGGCGCAGCTGCATCGGCCCCGAGGGCCCGGCCATCTGCCATTCGGCGACCCGCGGCAGGTCGAGCGCGGCGGCGGGCGTGGCGCCCAGGCCGGCCAGCGCCGCCAGCAGGTGGCGGCGCCGGGGATGCGGTATCCTGATGCCGTGGCGAGCCGAGGCAGGGCGCTGGTCGCCAAGAGGGTAGCCGGTCACGAAGCGCATCCATCCGCCGAGGTCGCCGGCGTCATAGAGCCTTGACCGGGGTTGGTGAAGCGGTGGGCGGTCACCAGCCGGTGAAGCCCGGGGCGATCTCGGCGGCGGCGGCGCGCAGCACCGGCAGGAACTGGCGGCGCAGCTGGTCGAGCGGCGCCCGCGCGGCGGAGGTGCCGATGTTCAACGCGGCGACGGTGCGGCCGGCGGCGTCCTGGATCGGCACGGCGATGGAGCGGGAGCCGAGCTCGAGCTCGCCATCGAGGATGGCGTAGCGCTGGCGCCGGGCCTCGACGATGCGGGCGCGCAGCTGGGCCGGGTCGATGATGGTGCGCGCGGTCCAGGCCTGCGGCGGGTGGCGCGCCAGCCAGGCCTCCAGCGCCGGCTCGGCCAGCCCGGCCAGCAGCACGCGGCCGAGCGAGGAGGCATGGGCGGGCAGGCGGGAGCCGACATCGATGCGCGAGGAATAGACCCGGCGCGCCTCGACGCGGGCGATATAGACCACGTCCGAGCCATCCAGCACCGCCATGGAGCAGCTTTCGTTGAGCTGCTCGGAGACCGCCTGGATCACCGGCTTGACCATCTCGGCGCGGCCGAAGCTGGCGAGGTAGCCATGGCTGAAGCGCAGCACCCGCGGCGTCAGCCAGAACAGCTTGCCGTCGCTGGCCAGATAGTCCAGCGCCGTGAGCGTCAGCAGGAAGCGGCGGGCGGTGCCGCGGCTGAGGCCGGTCAGCGCCGCCACCTGGGACAGCGTCTGCCTCTCCCGCCCGGTGCCGAAGCATTCCAGCACGGCCAGGCCCCGGCCGAGGGATGCGACGAATTCAGGGGTCGAGGCCTCGGGCGGCGACATGCCTGTTTTCCCTCCCGCTTCGAAAGCCGCCAGCGGCGCGCTGGCCAAGGTTGCGGCGAAGAGGCTTGACACCGCCGCCCGCCCGGTCTGACCTAACGGCAAAAGCGGACATATGTCCATCTGGCGGACAAATCGACCGGGTTTCAAGACCGGTCGCCGCCAGCGCGATAGGGACGGAGAGAAGAGAGATGTTGCATCGCCGCAGCCTGCTGGCGGCCACGGCCCTTGGCCTGGCCAGCCCGCTTGCCGCCCCCCGCCTGGCGCGCGCCCAGGCGGGCGCCCATGTCATCGGCACGCTGTTCCCGATGGCCGGGCCCAATGCCGAATATGGTGGCATCTTCACCAGCGGCATCCAGCTCGCCATCGAGCACATCACCGCCGACAAGATGCTGCAGCGCCCGATCGACCTGCGCGCCCAGGACAGCCAGGGCACGCCGCAGGGCGGCGCCGTCGGCATGACCAAGCTCGCCAATGTCGACCGCGCGCCCTATGTGCTGCTGGGCTTCACCGGCGTGTCGAAGGCCGCGGCCCCGATCGGCACGCGCAACAAGACGGTGATGATCAATGGCGGCGGCGTCGGCCCCGACCTCGCCGAGCTGTCGCCCTATTTCTGGAACGTCATCCCCCTGGTGAACCAGGAGGTGCAGGCCATGCTGCCCTGGCTTCAGGCGCAGAAGCTGCTGAAGATCGCGCTGGTCTATGTCGACGACCCGCTCGGCACCGGCGTGCTGTCGGAGCTGAAGAACGGCCTGCCGGGCATCGGCGGCCAGCTGGTCGGCAGCTTCAGCATCCCGCCGGCGACGCAGCAATTCGCCGCCATCGCCGCCCGCGTGCGCGATTCCAAGCCCGACGCGGTGTATTTCGCCAGCTACGGCGCGCAGCAGTCGCAGATCGTCAAGCAGCTGCGCGACAATGGCGTCAGCCAGCCGCTGCTGACCTATTCCGGCGGCTCGATCCCCTCGGTGCAGGCGCTGCCGGAGGCCGAGGGCCTGGTGCTCAGCGGCCAGGCGGCCGACTGGACGCGCGAGGACCCGGTGACCAAGCGCTTCGTCACCGACTGGCGGGCCAAGCACAACAGCGAGCCCACCGCCTATCACCAGAACTACTATAACGGCATGCGGCTGTTCGGCCTGCTGGCCCAGGGGCTGGAGAAGGCGGGCAAGCCGGTCGATGGCGAGAACCTCCGCGAGGAATGGCTGCGGGTGAAGCGTTTCGCGCTGGTTGGCGGCGAGGGCGTCTTCGAGGAGCGCGGCACCATGAGCATGCCGATGCAGATCAACCAGGTGCGCGGCGGCCGGTCGCAGAAGATCGCCTGATGCTGTTCCTGCAGCTTCTGGTCAGCGGCATCCAGACCGGGGCGATCTATGCGCTGACGGCGGCCGGCTTCGCGCTGATCTTCGGCGCGACCCGGGTGTTCCACGTGGCGCATGGCGCGACCTTCGCGCTGGCCGGCTATACCTTCCTGGCGCTCAGCCAGGCGGGGTTTCCCTGGTTCCTGGGCGCGGGGGCGGCGCTGGTCGTCGCCGTCGCCTTCGGCCTGTTCATGGACTTCTTCGTCTACCGCCCGATCCAGCGGCACGAGGGCTCGTTCTTCACGGTCTTCGTCGCCGCCTTCGGCATGTCGATCGTGGTGCAGAGCCTGATCGAGATCGGCTTCGGCCGCGGCTTCGCCGTCGTCGCCTCGCCGCTGACCCGCGCGCATGAGGTGCTGCCGGGGCTGTATCTGGCCGATATCTTCTGGGTCGCGATCGGCGTCGCGCTGGTGATGTTCGGCGCCGTCACCCTGTTCCTGGAACGGACGCGGCTGGGCATCGGGCTGCGCGCCCTGTCGGAGAACCCGGAGCTGCTGCGCGCCTTCGGCCTGTCGTCGCGCCGGCTGTCGATGGTGGCCTTCGGGCTCGGCTCGGCGCTGGCGGTGCCGGGGGCGGTGCTGACGGCGGTGACCTCGGGGCTGCAGCCGGCGATCTCGGCCCAGGTCATGCTGGTGTCGCTGGCCGCCGCCGTGGTGGGCGGCATCGGCAGCCTGCGTGGCGCCGCATTGGCCGGGCTGCTGCTCGGCGTGGTGGAGAATCTGGTGGTCTCGGTGCTCGACACGCAATGGAGTGCGGCCGCCGGCTTCGTCGTGCTCTTCGCCTTCATCCTGTTCAAGCCCAGCGGCCTGTTCGGCCAGGCGGTGGCGCGGTGACCGCCTATCTGATCAACCTGGCGACGCTCGCCACCATCTTCGGCATCCTGGCCGCCAGCCTGAACGTGCTGATCGGCTATGCCGGCATTTTTTCAATTGCCCATGCCGTCTTCTTCGGGCTTGGGGCTTATGCGGGCGCGCAGTTGGCGCTGCAGTTCATCCCCGATGTGTTGCTGGCGTGCCTGGCGGGGGGCGCCATCTCGGCTGCGCTGTCGCTCTGCCTGGCGCTGCCGGCGCTGCGGGTGCGGGGCGAGTATTTCGTCGCCGCCAGCCTCGGGCTGCAGATGATGGCGGTGACCGTCTTCTCGGAAGCGCATTCGCTGACCGGCGGGCATGGCGGGCTGGTGGGCATTCCGCCGGCCACGCTGTTCGGCGCCGATGTCTCTGCGCCGGCGCCCTTCCTGGGCTTCGCGCTCGCTGTGCTGGCGGTGCTGCTGCTGGCGGTGCGGCTGCTGATGCGCGGCAGCTTCGGCCGCGCGCTGATGGCGATCCGCGACAGCGAGAGCGCGGCGGAGGCCTTCGGCAAGGATGTGCGGGCGCTGAAGACCCTGGCCGTCGCCCTGGGCTGCGCCATGGCGGGCGTCGCCGGCGCGCTCTTCGCCTTCTACATGGCCTTCGTCAATGTCGAGAGCTTTACCCTCGAGCAGTCGATCCTGGTGATGGCGATGGTGATCATCGGCGGGACGGCGACGCTGGCCGGGCCTTTGCTCGGCGTGCTGCTGCTGCTGCTGCTGCCAGCGGGGCTGTCCTTCCTGCCCTTCATCCCGCCGACGCAGATCGGCGCGGTGCAGCAGCTGATCTACGGGCTGGCCATGACCTTGCTGATGATCTTCCGGCCGGCCGGCATCGCGGGGGGGCGGCGCTGATGGGTGTCCCCTTTTCCATCCGCGGCCTGGACAAGAAGTTCGGCGGCCTCGCCGCCGTCCAGAATGTCGACCTGGACCTGCAGGAAGGCGTGACCACCGCGCTCGTCGGGCCGAACGGCGCCGGCAAGACCACGCTGTTCAACCTGGCCACCGGCCATATCATCCCCGATGGCGGCGAGGTGCTGCTGGACGGGAAATCCGTGCTCGGCCAGCCGCCGCACCATATCGCGCGCCTGGGCGTCGCGCGCAGCTTCCAGGACCTGCGGCTGTTCGGGCGGATGTCGGTGCGCGACAATGTCCGCGCCGCCATCGAGCCCACCGCCTGGCTGTGGCAGCCCGGCGGCGGCGTGGCAGCCCGCAAGCGGGAGGCGGCGGTGGATGCCGCGCTCGACCGCTGCGGGCTGACGCAGCAGGCCGATGCCCGCGCCGTCGACCTCGCCTATGCCGAACGGAAATTCCTGTCGGTGGCGCGGATCCTGGCGACGGGGGCGCGGATCTGGCTGCTGGACGAGCCGGCCTCCGGGCTCGACCCGCATTCGCGGGCGCGCTTCGTGCAGCTGGTGCGCGATGCCGTGGCCGAGGGCGTCACCATCTGCCTGATCGAGCACAACCTCGACATCGTCACCGAGCTCGCCGACCGGATCGCCTTCCTCGACCGCGGCGCCAAGCTGGCCGAGGGCGCGCCGCAGGAGATCCTGCGCGACCCCAAGCTGATCGGCATCTATTTCGGGGAGCAGCGGACATGAGCGGCGACACGGTGTCGGCCCTGTCCGGCAAGGGCCTCGGCGCCGGCTATGGCGGCCGCGAGGTTTTCTCTCAGTTTGACTTCGCCTTGCCGCAGGGGGAGGTGCTGTGCCTCGTGGGCCATAACGGCGCCGGGAAATCCACGCTGCTGAAGACGCTGTTCGGGCTGCATCCGGTCAGCTCCGGCGAGATCCGGCTGCGCGGCCAGGTGCTGAAGCCGCGGCCGGAGGGCATGGCGCGCGAAGGCGTCGCCTATGTCCCGGAAGGCCGCGGCGTGTTCCCCGGGCTGGCGGTGCGGGAGATCTTCCAGCTGGCCTTGTGGTCGGCCCGGCTGGAAGGGGCGGAGGCCGAGACCCGCACCGAGGAAGTGCTGGAGGTGCTGCCGCGCATCCGCGAATTCTGGACGCGGCGGGCGGGGACGCTGTCGGGCGGGCAGCAGCAGATGGTCTCGGTCGGGCGGGCGCTGCTGTCGCGCCCCTCGATCCTGCTGCTGGACGAGCCGTCGATCGGGCTGGCCCCGAAAACCTTCCAGGATCTGATGGCGCCGATCCGGGCGCTGCAGCAGCGGCTGGGCATGTCGATCCTGCTGGTGGAGCAGAATGTCGGCGAGGCCTTCGCCGTTTCCGACCGCGTGGCGGTCATGAAGTCCGGCCGGATGATCTTCGAGGGGGTGCCGAGCGACCTCGCGGACCATGCGAAGCTGATGGACATGTTCTGAGGGGAAGCCAGGAAATGCTGTTTCACGTGGCGATGGAGGTCCGGCTGCCGCCGGACATGCCGGCGGACCAGGCCAATGACCTGAAGACGCGGGAAAAGGCGATGGCGCAGGAAATCCAGCGCGCCGGCAAATGGCCGCAGCTGTGGCGCGTGGCCGGACGCTACGCCAATATCTCGATCTTCGACGTGGCTGACGCCGATGAGCTGCATACCTTGCTCTCCGGGCTGCCGCTGTTTCCCTATATGGATGTGCGGGTGACGGCGCTGGCGCGTCATCCTTCGGCGATCTGAGGGGGTGTTGTCATGACCGAATTGAAGATCCTGGCCGAAGGGCTGCGCTTCCCGGAAGGGCCGGTCGCCATGCCGGACGGGTCGGTGGCGCTGGTGGAGCTGGCGGCGCAGGAGGTCAGCCGCATCGCCGCCGATGGCACGCGCAGCGTCATCGCCAAGGTCAGCGGCTCGCCGAACGGGCTGGCCGTCGGGCCGGGCGGGCTGTTCTACCTGTGCAACAATGGCGGCTTCGCCTGGCATGAGGAGGATGGGCTGCTGCGGCCCTCCGGCCAGGCGGCGGATTATTCGGGCGGACGGATCGAGACGATCGACCCGAAGACCGGCGCGGTGACGAAGCTCTACGACAATGTCGACGGGGTGAAGCTGAAGGGCCCCAACGACATCGTCTTCGACGGGCAGGACGGGTTCTGGTTCAGCGACCTGGGCAAGGTGCGGGCGCGCGACCGCGACCATGGCGGGATCTACTGGGCCGCGTCCGATGGCTCGAAGATCGTCGAGGCGGCGTTTCCGGTGCCGGGTGGCGCCAATGGCATCGGGCTGTCGCCGGATGGCAAGGTGGTCTATGCCGCCGAGACCGAGACGGGGCGGCTCTGGGCCTGGGACATCATCGGTCCGGGGCAGGTGAAGAAGGCGCCCTGGCCGAGCCCGCATGGTGGCCGTCTGGTCTGCCAGTTCCCGGGCTTCCGCCGGCTGGACAGCCTGGCGGTGGCGGCGAGCGGCAATATCGTCGTGGCGACGCTGGTGGCCGGCGAGATCACCACGGTGAGCCCGGAGGGTGAGATCGTCGATGTGGTGACGATGCCCGACCGGATGCCGACGAATATTTGCTTCGGCGGGGATGATTTGAAGACGGCCTATGTCACGCTGTCGACGACGGGCAAGCTGGCGGTGTTGCCGTGGCGCGAGCCTGGCTTGAAGCTCGCGCATTCTTAACTGATAAAAATAGACGGGGGTTCGGGGGAATACCTTCCCCCGATCTTTCTTCTGTTTTGGAGGCTCTGATGATCGCTGTCCCTGATTTCCAGGTCCCTGGCCTGCATCACCGGCGTGTCGGCGACATCGTGGTCACCGCGGTGAGCGACGGTTATCTGAACGGGTCGAATGCCACGCTGCAGGGCATGGAGCAGGATCGGATTGCCGAGCTGCTGGTCGGCGCGTTCAGGCCGTCGCCGCGACGGGGTTCGGTCAATACCTTCCTGATCTGGTCGCAGGGCCGGATGGCGCTGATCGACACGGGTTGCGGCCCGCATATGCAGCCGACGGCGGGGAAGCTTTTTTCCAACTTGGCCGCGGCGCATGTGCCCCCCGAGGCGATCGACACGGTGCTGCTGACGCATATGCATCCCGACCACTCCAATGGCCTGGCGGATGTGCATGGCGAGGCGCTGTTCCCGCAGGCGGAGCTCGGGCTGCACGAGGCGGAGCTCGCCTATTGGCAGGACCCGGAAGCGGCGCGGATCGCCACCGAGACCAAGCAGGGGGTGCTGTATTTCGCCAATGCCCCGGCGCAGCTGGCGCCGTATCGCGACCGGCTGAAGCCTTTCGTCGATGGGGCGGAGGTGTTTCCGGGGGTCACGGCGGTGCATCTGCCGGGGCATACGCCGGGGCATTCGGGGTATCGGATCGCCTCCGGCGAGGCGCAGCTGCTGATCTGGGGCGACATCATCCATGTGCCGGAGGTGCAGGTGCCGCATCCGGAGGTGACGATGCAGTTCGATGTCGATCCGGCGCAGGCGATCGCGACGCGGAAGCGGACCTTCGACATGGCCGCGTCGGAGCGGATGCTGGTGGCGGGGATGCATGTGCATTTCCCGGGCTATGCGCATCTGCGGCGGCGGGGCGACGGCGTCGAATTGATCCAGGAGGCCTGGACGCAGCCTTTCTGAGGCGGTTGCGCCGGCGGCCGCGAGGCCCAACAACAGGAGGGTCCGGCGCCGCTGCGCCGGGCCTTTCGCGTTTCTGGAGGGAGTGCCTGGATGACCGACGCCCCGCTGCGCCTGATCGGCGATATTGGCGGCACCAATGCCCGCTTCGCCTTGTGCCGGGCCGGGGGGCTGCCGGAGGCCGAGCGCAAGCTGCCGGTGGAAGATCACGCCGGGCTGGTGGAGGCGGCGCAGGCCTATCTGGAAGGGCGCGCGGTGGAGGAAGCCGTGCTGGCGGTGGCGACGCCGGTGCTGGGGGACGCCATCGCCTTCACCAACAGCCCGTGGCGGTTTTCCATCCAGGCGGCGGAGCGGGCGCTGGGGCTGCGCAAGCTGACCATCATCAACGACTTCGTGGCGCAGGCGGCGGCGATCCCGCTGCTGGAGGCGCGCGACATGGTGGTGCTGCAGGCGGGCGAGGCCCGGCCGCGGCGGCCGCGGCTGGTGATCGGGCCGGGGACGGGGCTGGGGGTGGCCTTCCTGCAGGAGGATTCCTCAGGCCGGCACCAGATCCTGCCAAGCGAGGGAGGGCACGCGTCCTTCGCGCCGCAGGACGGGCTGCAGGCAGAAATCCTGAAGCGGATGCGCAAGCTCCATGGCGGGCATGTGTCGCAGGAACGGCTGGTCTCGGGGCCGGGGCTGCTGGAGATCGCGCAGATCCTGGCCGAGATGGAAGGCGTGGTGCTGACGCTGGAGAGCTCGCGCGACGTGTCCGACCAGGCGCAGAAGGGGGAGCCGGTCTGCGCCCAAGCGGTGACGCTGTTCTGCGAGATGCTGGGGGCCGTCGCCGGCAACCTGGCGCTCAGCCTGCTGACCGAGGGCGGGGTCTATGTCGCCGGCGGGCTGTGCCGGACGCTGGGGCCGCTGCTGGATGGCGCCGCCATCCGCCGGGGCTTCGCCGCCAAGGGGCGGTTCGAGGGGTATCTGAAGGCGCTGCCGATGTGGCAGGTGCTGCGGCCGCATACCGGTCTGCTGGGCGCGGCCGCGTATCACCATTGATCTGAGCGTGTGATTCACGTCTCCGGCCGTTCCGGCCTCCGACGATCACACGCTAGGGGGTGGGCGGCACCAGCGCCCGATGGGCGATCTCCGGGCCCCAGAGGGCGCGGGTGAGGGGGCCGTAGAGCGGCTGGCGGTAGGTCAGGCTGTAGGTGCCGCCCGGGGCCGTGGCGATGGTCAGGCGGTCGCCCTCCAGCAGGTCGGCGCCGTCCAGCACGGCGCGGCGCAGGCCGAGGGGGGTGTCGGGCTCGGCCGCCGCGGCGGCGCGGTCGAGGCTGGTGGCGATGCTGAGCTGCCAGCCGAGCTCGGCGGTGCTGGCCAGCAGCAGCAGGCCGAGGCCAGCGTAGAGGAGCTTCTCCGGCCGCCGCAGCAGCAGGGGAAGCGGGAGGGGGGTCGCCTGCGGCTGCAGGGCAGGTTTTGCTGCGCTCATGCACCGAGTTGAGCCCGGGACTGGTTAATTTTTTCCCTGCAAACGGCTTGCGGAAGCGGAAATGCCGGCGAAGCATCGCGCCCCGATGGCGCCCGCCGGGCGCCGCGCGGAGGAGAGAGGCATGGCGGGGTTCCTGTTCACCGGCGGGCGGGTGCTGGATGCGGCGCAGGGCGTGCTGCTCGACGGGCTGGAGGTGCTGGTCGAGGGCGGCCTGATCCGCGAGGTCTCGGACCGGCCGATCGCCAGCCAGGCGGCCACGCGGATCGAGCTGGCGGGCCGGACGCTGATGCCGGGGCTGGTGGATGCGCATGTGCATGTGGTCGCGTCCATGGTCGACACGGCGGCGAATGCGATGCAGCCGAACACGCTGGCGACGCTGCGCGCCGCAAAGCTGATGGGGCAGATGCTGCGGCGCGGCTTCACCACGGTGCGTGACGTCGGCGGCGCCGAGGCCGGGCTGGCGATGGCGCAGGAGGAAGGCCTGGTCGAAGGGCCGCGGCTGGTGGTCTGCGGCAAGGCGCTGAGCCAGTCGGGCGGGCATTCGGATATCCGGCCGCGCTTCGACGACCGCCCCGGCATCTTCGCCGAGCGGGTCGGCGCGCTGGGGCAGCTGTGCGACGGGGTGGATGCGGTGCGGCGGGCGGCGCGGCAGGAGCTGCGCTCGGGGGCGCGCTTCATCAAGGTGATGGCGAATGGCGGGGTGGCCTCGCCGACCGACCCGATCCATGCGCTGGGCTTTTCCCGCGAGGAGCTGCGCGCCGTGGTCGAGGAGGCCGAGAATTTCGGCACCTATGTCTCGGCGCATCTCTACACCGATGCGGCGATCCGGCGGGCGGTGGAATGCGGCATCCATTCGCTGGAGCATTGCAACCTGATCCAGGCCGAAACCGCGGCGCTGGCCGTGGCGCGCGGCGCCGTCGCGGTGCCGACCCTGATCGCCTATGACGCGCTGGCGCTCGAAGGCGAGGCCTTGGGGCTGAAGCCGGATTCGGTGGCGAAGATCGAGACGGTGCGTCGCGGCGGGCTTGAGTCGCTCGACATCATGCGCAGCGCCGGCCTGCCGATGGCCTTCGGCAGCGACCTGCTGGGGGGCCTGCACAAATACCAGCTGCAGGAATTCGCGCTGCGCGCCCGGGTGTTGTCGCCGCGGGAGATCCTGGCGAGCGCGACGCTGGTGGCTGCGCGGCTGTGCCAGCTGGAGGGCCTGGTGGGTGTCGTGGCGCCCGGAGCTTATGCGGATTTCCTGGTGGTGGATGGCGATCCGTTTGCGGATCTGGGTTTGTTGTATCGCGAGGATGGCGGGGTTCGCGCGGTGATGCAGTCTGGCCGCTTTGTGCTGAGGCTGGACTGAAACAGAACAGAAAAAGATGGGGGTCCGGGGGAATTCATTCCCCCGGCCTTCCTAAAGCGGAACCATAGCCTTTTTTATTATCTTCGTGGTGTAAACGCCTCGCCGTGTCTGTCGTTATCTTCCCGAAGGCCGCGTTCGACCTCAGCGCGGCAAGAAGAGAGGGAGAGAAACGATGCGCGGCACTACGAAGGCCCTGGCTCTTGCTGTCGCCTTGCTGGCGGCGCCGGCCGCCATGGCGCAGGGCGCTGCCGCCCCGGCCCCTGGCGCCAATCCTGCCCCGCCCGAGCGTCCCGCCGTGCCGGCGGCCCCGGCCATGCCCGGCGGCGAGCGCCCGGCCGAGCGCAGCGCGCCGCCGGCCGTGGGCAGCATTCCCGTCGCCGGCTCCAACAGCTTCACCGAGGCGCAGGCGCGCGGCCGCATCGAGGCGGCCGGCTTCACCCAGGTGGAGGCGCTGAAGAAGGACGAGCAGGGCGTCTGGCGCGGCCAGGCGATGCGCGACGGCAAGCCCGAGCAGGTCGGGCTGGATTTCCAGGGCCAGGTGGTGGCCGGCACCGCCGCGGCGCGTTGAGCAGACGCGCCCCAACAGGAGGACATGCCATGAGCACGACCACGATCACCCGCCTCTACGACACCCGCGAGCATGCGCTGCAGGCGGTGCAGGCGCTGGAGGCCGCCGGCTTCTCGCATGAGGATGTCGGCATCGTCGCCCAGGGCAGCGCGCCGCTGGACGATGGCTATGTCGCGCCGGACGGCACGACGCATCCCGTGAAGGAAGGCGGCAAGTCGGGCGCCGGCATCGGCGCCACGCTCGGCACGGTGGTGGGCGGCGGTGCCGGCCTGGCCGCGGGGCTGGGCGCCATCGCCATCCCGGGCATCGGCCCGCTGGTCGCGGCCGGCGCGCTGGTGGCGGCGCTGGCCGGGGCGGGTGCTGGTGCCGCGGCCGGCGGGCTGATCGGCAGCCTGACGGGGGCCGGTGTCAGCGAGGCCGAGGCCCCGGTCTATGCCGAGGGCGTCCGCCGCGGCGGCAGCATGGTCGCTGTCCGTACCGATGAAAGCCGGGTGGTGGAGGCGCAGACCATCCTCGACCGGCACAGCCCGGTGAACCTGACCGAGCGCGAGGCCGAGTATCGTGCCGCCGGCTGGGACAGCGGCGCCGAGCCGCTGGATCCGCCGGGCACCACCGGCCGCGGCTACGGCAGCCAGGGCACCGGCTCGACGCTGCCCGACCCGCGCCTGTAAGCCGGGGAGGGGGCGCAGCGATGCGCCCCCTTTTTCCGGTCAGCCCTGGGCGCGGGAGGCGGCGACAGCGCGGTCGACCATCTGCGGCGCCAAGCCCAGATAATTGGCCGGGTCGGTCAGCCGGTCGATGGCGGCGCGGTCCAGGTGGCGGGTGACCTCCGGGTGGCGGGACAGGGCATCGGCCAGGGTGCCGCCCTGCTCGTTCACTTCGCGGCAGACGTCGTAGACGATATCATGCGCGGCATCGCGGCCGGCATGCGGGGCCAGGCCCATCATCACCGCCTCGGCGACGATCAACCCGCGGCTCAGCCCCAGATTCTGCCTCATCCGATCGGCATCGACGATCAGCCCGCCGAGCGCAAACTTCGCTTGGTGCAGGCCGCCGGCGGTGTGCAGGAAGGCCTCGGGGAGCGCGACCCATTCGGCATGCCAGGGGCCGGTGGCGCGCTCCAGGTCCTGCACCATGGCGTCGAGCATCAGCCCGGCCTGCTGGCGCACCGATTTGGACGCCGCCAGCATCAGCTCCGCCGAGATCGGATTTCTTTTCTGCGGCATGGTCGAGGAAGCGCCCCGGCCTTTGACGAAAGGCTCGTAGAGCTCGGCAAACTCGGTCGAGGCCAGCAGCATGATGTCGAGCGCGATTTTTCCGAGTGACCCGGCGATCAAGGCCAGCAGGTTCGCCGTCTCGGCGAAGGCGTCGCGGGCGACATGCCAGGTGGTCACCGGCTGGCCGAGGCCGAGCTCCTGGCAGAATTCGGCCTGCACGGCGAGGCCCTGATCGCCGAGCGAGGCCAGCGTCCCCGCGGCGCCGGCGAATTGCCCGACCAGCAGGCGGGGCTTCAGCTGGCGCAGCCGCTCGGCATGGCGGTCGAAGCCGGCCAGCCAGATGGCGGCCTTGTAGCCGAAGGTGATGGGCAGGGCCTGCTGCAGATGCGTCCGCCCGGCCATCGCCGTGTCGCGATGCCTCTCCGCCAGCGCCGCCAGGATTCTTCTCAGCTCGGCGACATCGGCCTCCACCAAGGTGATGCCGTCGCGCAGGCGCAGGACATCGGCGGTGTCCATGATGTCCTGGGTGGTGGCGCCCCAATGCAGCCAGCGGCCGGCCTCGCCGCATTGCGCCACCAGCTGATGCACCAGCGGCAGGATGGGGTAGCCGACATTGTCGGTCTCGTGCCGCAGCTTGTCGAAGTCGAGGTCTTCGACGTTGCAGCGGGCGGCGATTTCGTCGGCGGCGGCCTGGGGGATGATGCCGAGGCGGGCCTCGGCGCGGGCCAGGGCGATCTCCACCTCGATATAGCGGGCGACCAGCATCCGGTCGGCGAAGACGGCGCGCATGGCGGGCGTCGAGAACGCATCGCGGAACAGCAGCGAATCAAGCACGGTGGAAGCCATTTTTCTGTCTCTCCCGGACGGCGTTCGGCACGCAGCTTTCGGCCGGGGGCCAGCCCTGTCAACGCGAGGGCCGCGCCAGCCCGGTGATGCCCGGCAGCCGGGCGCGGATCAGCGCGATGAATTCCCGCAGCCGCGCGGGCTGCAGGCGGCCGGCGGGGTAGATCAGGTAGACGGGCAAAGGCGCCGCCTGCCAGCCCGGGGCCAGCTGCACCAGCCGGCCGGCGGCCAGGTCGTCCGCCACCACCCAGGCCGAGACCACCGCCGCCCCCACCCCGGCCAGGCAGGCGGCGCGCAGCGCATAGAGGCTGTCGGTCGCCATGCGCGGCCGCATCGGGATGCGCTGTGTTCCGTGCTGCGGATGGGTCAGCAGCACCTCGTCGCGGTAATAGGTGGTCAGCGCCAGCCAGGGCAGGGCAGCCAGGGCCTCGATTCCGGTGCCATCGGCGCCGAGGCTGGGGGCGGCCACGGCGATGCGCGGCACCTCGGCCAGCAGCACGGCGACCACCGAGGGGTCCTCGACCCAGCCGACGCGGATGGCGCAGTCGATGCCGCCATTGACGAAATCGGGGGCGCGGTCGACCAGGCGCCATTCGACCTGGGCCTCGGGCCAGGCGCGCAGATACTCGGCCAGCGGCGCGATCAGCTGATCCTGGCCGAAGGCATGCGGCACCTGGACACGCAGCAGCCCGCGCGGCGCGTCGCGGGCGCCGCGCAGAGAAGCCTCCAGCGCCTCCCAGCCGTCGAGCAGGTCGCGCGCCTGGGCCAGGGCGCGCTCGCCCTCGGCGGTCAGCGACAGGCCGTGGGTGGAGCGGCTGAGCAGGCGCAGGCCCAAGAGCCGCTCCAACTGCTGCAGCCTTCGGCTGATGGTGGGCTGGCTGACGCCGAGCCGCCTGGCCGCGGCCGAGAGGGTGCCGGTCTCGGCCACCGTCAGGAAGCTGCGCATCAGCTCGAGGCGATCGGCGCCGTCGCGGGGCTCGGTCATACGCCGGACGTATCATGCTTCTGCGGGGGCGGCCACTACAGCCCTGCTGCGCTGCGGGATATCTGACGGACCACCCTTGCTGCCGGAGGCTTTTTCCCGATGTCCGCCCTGAACCTTACCCATACGGCCGATGCATCAGTCGAAGCGGGGCCGAGCCCTGGCCTGGTGCTGCTGCTGGCCAGCGGCGCCGGCTTCAGCGTCGCCTCGCTCTACTATGTCCAGCCGATGCTGGGGCTGCTGGGGGATGCCTTCGGCAATCCGGGCGCCGTGGGCCTGGCGCCGATGCTGGCGCAGCTGGGCTATGCGCTGGGCATCCTCCTGCTGGCGCCGCTGGGCGACAAGTTCGACCGGCGGCGGCTGATCCTGGCCAAGGCGGCGCTGCTGGTCCTGGCCCTGGCCGGCACCGGGATGGCGCCGAGCCTGCCGCTGCTGCTGGCCGGCAGCCTGGCCATCGGGCTGACGGCGACGGTGGCGCAGGACATCGTGCCGGCGGCGGCCATCCTGGCGCCGGCGGCGCAGCGCGGGCGGCTGGTGGGGACGGTGATGACCGGGCTGCTGCTGGGCATCCTGCTGTCGCGCGTCGCCAGCGGGATCATCGCCGAAAGCTTCGGCTGGCGCGCCGTCTTCCTGCTGGCGGCCATCGCCGAGACCGGCATCCTGGCCGCCAGCTTCGCCTGGCTGCCGCGTTTTTCCCCGACGACGCGGCTGCCCTATGGCGCGCTTCTGCTGTCGCTGCTGCGGCTGTGGCAGGGGCAGCCGTCGCTGCGGCGGGCGGCTTTCGCCCAGGCGGCGCTGGCGCTCGGTTTCTCGGCCTTCTGGTCGGGGCTGGCGCTGATGCTGCACCAGTCCTACGGGCTGGGCAGCGCCGCGGCTGGCGCCTTCGGCCTGGCGGGGGCGGCGGGGACGCTGGCGGCACCGCTCGCCGGGCGGCTGGCCGACAAGCGCGGGCCGGCGGTGGTGACGCGGCTGGGTGCGGCGATCTCGGCGCTGTCCTTCGCCCTGCTGCTGGGCGCGGCGCTGGCCGGGCCGCTGCCGATGCCGGTGGCCCTCGGGCTGCTGGCGCTGGGCGCGGTGGGCTTCGACTTCGGCGTGCAGGCGGCGCTCGTCGCGCACCAGACCATCGTCTATGGCCTGCAGCCCGAGGCGCGCAGCCGGCTGAATGCCCTTCTGTTCACCAGCGTCTTCATCGGCATGGCCGGTGGCGCCGGGCTCGGCGCCCTGGTGCAGGGCTTCGCCGGCTGGGCCGGGGTGATGGGGCTGTCGCTGGCGGCCTCGGTGGTGGCGCTGGCGCTGCGGCTCCGCTAGCGCCAGCCGGAGAGCTCGGTCGCCACGATCTCCTGCAGCAAGTCGATGGCGGCGGGGGTGTCGTTCAGGCAGGGGATGACGGTCATCTCCTTCCCCCCGGCATGCTCGAACTCTTCCCGCAGCTCGTTGCCGATCTCGTCCAGCGTCTCGATGCAGTCGGCCATGAAGCCCGGGGTGATCACCGCGATGCGGGTGACGCCCTGGGCCGGCAGCGCGGTCACGAACTCGTCCGTGTACGGCTCCAGCCAGGGCTCGCGGCCGAAGCGGGACTGGAAGGTCAGCGGCATGCTTCCGGCGTCATGGCCGAGCGCGGCCCGCAGCGCGGTTATCGTGCGCTCGCATTCGGCGACATAGGGGTCGCCATTCTTCACATAGCGCAGCGGCAGGCCGTGGAAGGAGACGACGATCTTCTGCGGCGGCTCGGCCAACGGGGCGAGCGCGTCGCGCACCGACTGGGCGAGGCCGGCAATATAGCGCGGATGGTCGGGAAAGGGGGGCGCGATCCGCAGCACCGGCTGCCGCCGCATCTTCAGCAAGGCCCGGAAGGCGGCGTCGTTCACCGTCGCGGTCGTCGGCGCGCTGTATTGCGGGTAAAGCGGCAGCAGCAGGACACGGTCGCAGCCGGCTTCCTGCAGCGCCAGCATCCGCTCCTCGACCGAGGGCTTGCCGTAGCGCATGGCCCAGTCGATCACCGGGGCGCCCTCGCCCAGCGCCGCGCGCAGCTTCTCCGCCTGGGCGCGGGTATAGGTGCGCAGCGGGGATTCGTTCCGCTCGTTGTTCCAGATGCGGCGGTAGAGCGCGCCGCTCTTCTGCGGCCGCTTGCTCAGGATGATGCCCTGCAGCAGCCCCTGCCACAGGAAGGGGCACAGCTCGATCACCCGGCGGTCGGACAGGAATTCGGACAAATAGCGCCGCAGGTCCCAATAGCCGGTGGAATCCGGGGTGCCGAGATTGACCAGCAGGACCCCGGTGCGGGTGCCGAAGGCGTCGGGCAGGACACCGCCGGTGGGCGGATTGATGAAGCTCATGCAAAAAGATCCGCGGGGCTGTCGGCGCGCAGCAGGTCGCCGAGGGTCAGGCCCAGCCGGGCGGCATCGGCAGGGGCGCCGGAGAGGCTGCGGCGCGCCAGGAAACTGCCATCGGCACGGGCCACCAGTCCAGTGACGCTCAGCCGCCCATCCGGCAGCAGCCGGGCCAACGCCCCGATCGGGGTGCGGCAGGAGCCGTCGAGGGCGGCCAGCATGGCGCGTTCCGCGGTGGCGGCCAGGCGGGTGGGGCGGTGGTCGATGGCGGCCAGCATCGCGAGCGTGGCGCTGTCCCCGGCCCGGGCGGTGACGGCGATGATGCCCTGGCCGGCGGCCGGGACCATGTCTTCCAGGGTCAGGGCGACGCTGTCGCCCTGACAGAGCCCCAGCCGGTTCAGCCCGGCCATGGCCAGCAGGGTGGCGCAAAAGTCGCCCGAGGCCAGGCGGGCCAGCCGGGTCTGGACGTTCCCCCGCAGCAGCCCGAAGCGCAGGTCGGGCCGGGCCTGGCGCAGCTGCGCCATCCGCCGGGCCGAGGCGGTGCCGACCCGGGCGCCGATCGGCAGGGTGGGAAACGGCAGGGCATGCTCCTCCGGCGGGATGCCGGGGGCCAGGATCAGGGCGTCCCGAGGATCCTCGCGCGGCAGGTGGGCGGCGATCACCAGGCCCGCGGGCAGCTCGGTCTCCAGGTCCTTCAGGCTGTGGACGGCAAAGTCCACACGGCCGTCGAGCAGCGCCTCATGGATCTCCTTGGCGAACAGCCCCTTGCCGCCGAGGGCCGCCAGCGAGCGCCGCTGCTCGGCATCGCCGCTGGTCGACAGCGGCACCGCCGCGCCAGGCAGGCCCAGCGCCTGCAGCACCAGCCGGGTCTGGGCCAGGGCCAGGGGCGAGGCCCGGGTGCCGGCGCGGAAGGGGAAGGCCAGGGCGGCCGGCTGCAGGGCAGCGGACATGGGGCAGGGCTCCGGGCAGAGAGACCCGCCCCGGCGCGGCAGCGCCGGGGCGGGAATGGGCAGAAATTATTCGGCGGCCTGGCTGGTGGTGGGGGCCGAGCCGCTCTCGCCATGGGTGCTCGCGATGGCGGCCGCGACGCCGGCGCCATAGGCAGGGTCGGCCCTGGTGAACTGGGCCAGCTGGCGGTCGATGATGGCGCGCGGCACGCCCTGCATGGCGCCGGCGATGTTGTGGAACAGCCGCTGCTGCTGCGCTGTGTCCATCAGGCGGAACAGGTTGCCGGGCTGGGTATGGTCGTCATTGCCGGCGCGGTGGTCGTGATGGTCGGCGTCACCCGTGAGGCGCAGCGGCGGCTCCTGGGCGGCGGGGGCCTCGACCGGGCCGTCGAAGGAATTCGGCTCGTAATAGGCGTCGGTGCCGACCGGCGCGTCGAAGCGCATGGCGCCATCGGCGTGGTAGTGGTGCACCGGGCAGCGCGGGCGGTTCACCGGCAGCGCCTCGTAATGCGTGCCGACGCGGTGGCGATGCGCATCGGCATAGGCGAAGAGCCGGCCCTGCAGCACCTTGTCCGGCGAGAAGCCGATGCCGGGGACGATGTTCGACGGCGAGAAGGAGGCCTGCTCGATCTCGGCGAAATAATGCTTCGCGTTGCGGTTCAGCTCCAGCACGCCGAGCTCGATCAGCGGGTAGTCGGCATGCGGCCAGACCTTCGTCAGGTCGAAGGGATTGTAGGAAGTCTTGTCGGCGTCGAGCTCCGGCATGACCTGGAGGCAGACGCGCCAGCGCGGGAAGTCGCCGTGCGCGATGGCATCATAGAGGTCGCGCTGGGCGCTCTCGCGGTCGCTGGCGATGACGGCATTGGCCTCGTCATTGGTCCAGGTCTTGATGCCCTGCATCGACTTGAAGTGGAACTTCACCCAGAAGCGCTCATTGGCCGCGTTGATCAGCGAATAGGTGTGGCTGCCATAGCCGTTCATGTGGCGATAGCCCTGCGGCAGGCCGCGATCGCTGAACAGGATGGTCACCTGGTGCAGGCTTTCGGGGGAGAGCGACCAGAAGTCCCACATCGCCGTCGGTGACCGCATATTGGTCGCCGGGTGGCGCTTCTGGGTGCGGATGAAGTCGGGGAACTTCATCGGGTCGCGGATGAAGAAGACCGGCGTGTTGTTGCCGACCAGGTCCCAGTTGCCTTCCTCGGAGTAGAATTTCAGCGCGAAGCCGCGCACGTCGCGCTCGGCATCCGCCGCCCCCCGCTCGCCGGCGACGGTGGAGAAGCGCAGCAGCGTCTCGGTCACCGTGCCGGGGCGGAACAGCGCGGCCTTGGTGAAGCGGGTGATGTCCTGCGTCACCGTCAGCGTGCCATAGGCGCCGGAGCCCTTGGCATGCACCACGCGCTCCGGGATGCGCTCGCGGTTCTGGTGCGCCAGCTTCTCGATCAGCCGGTAGTCCTGCATCAGCAGCGGGCCGCGCGGCCCGGCCGAGAGGCTGTTCTGATTGTCGGGGACAGGGGCGCCGGCGGTGGTGGTCAAGATCGGGCGGCGGGCGGTGTCGGACATCGAAGCGAGCTCCTCATGGCAGGGATGGACCCTGTCTAGCAGCAGCACTTCGATCGGATAAATCGATCCTGTCTTATCGTGCGATAGGGAAAAGCGAATGGTGCGCAGCCTATCGCCCGCCCGGCAACTTCGCCGACCGGGCCCGGTTGATCCGGCGTGGCCACGCATCGGGAGGATGACATCATGACCAAGGCGCTGAAGCCGGGCGACGCCGTGCGCTGGAACAGCCCCGGCGGCGAGGCGCATGGCGAGGTGGTGAAGACGCTGACGCAGCCGACCCGGATCAAGGGCCATGCGGTCGCGGCCTCGAAGGACAATCCGGAGCTGCTGGTGGAGACGCCACAGGGCAAGCGCGCCGCCCACAAGCCTGCCGCCCTGACCCGGGAATGAGCCGCCGGGGGGCATGGGCGGATCGCCAGGCGGAAATTCCGCCCAGCCCAGGGTAAATTGTAACAACCTGGCCCGGCCGGGAATATCCGCCGCCTCGCGCCGGTCTTCGTATCGGGGTCTTCCTGTCAGGGCTCTTCGTATCGGGCCGAGGGGGCGAGGCAAGGGCCATCACCGCACGACATCCGCCACGCGCGACCGCCGCGACGGGGCACAGGCCTGCGCCGGCCAGGCGGCGGGCCGCGCAGCGCGCTGGGCAGCGCTTTGGGCGGAACCCGGGCCGCCCTGACGCTTTTTCCGGCCCAGGGCGCCGCGCTTCCGCTAGCCTGGGGTCGAGCGGCGTGGCCGGCCCTGCCTGGCCGGGCGAAGCAGGAGGCACGATGCCCTTTTCCGGAACCGCCGCGCCGCGCGGTGGCGCGACCCCAGTCCTGCTTCCCGAAGCCCTCCCCCCAACCGGGCGGAGAGGCTGACGCGTGACCTGGCGTGACCGGTGGCGAAGCGGACCGCGGCCCTCCAGCCCGGCCTCGGAATTCGATACGGTGGTGCTGGCGCATCTGGATGCCGCCTATGGCCTGGCGCGCTGGCTGGTGCGCGACCCCCATCTGGCGGAGGACGTCGTGCAGGAGGCGGTGCTGCGGGGGTTGAGCTATTTCGGCTCGTTCCGCGGCGATGACGGGCGCGCCTGGTTCCTGCGCATCGTCCGCAACACCGCCTATACGATGCTGGCCGCCCGCCGCCAGGGCGAGGGCCTGGCGCCGCAGGGGGAGGGGCTGGATGACGACGCCGTGCTGAACCTGCCCGACCTGGCCGACACCCCCGATGCCGCGCTGTCGCGGCGGCAGGATGCGGCGCAGCTGGAGCAGGCGCTGGCCGCGCTGCCGGTCGAGCTGCGCGAATGCCTGATCCTGAAGGAGCTCGAGGAGCTGTCCTACAAGGAGATCGCCCGGATCACCGGCGTGCCGGTCGGCACGGTGATGTCGCGTCTCTGGCGGGCCCGCCGTGCCCTGATCGCCCCGGATGGGAGGACGGCCGGATGGGAGGACGGACAGTGACCACCGACCCCTGCCAGGAGATGCATCTGCTGATCCAGGCGGATATCGACGGCGAGCTGCAGGCGGCCGAGGCCGCGCGCGTCGCCGCGCATCTGGACGGCTGCCCGGCCTGCGCCGGGCTGCAGCGCCGGCTGATCGCGCTGTCGGGCAGCCTGCGCGACGGCATCCCGCGCCACCGGGCGCCGGCGCATCTGCGCGAGGCGGTGCGCCGCCGGATCGCCCGGCCCGACGCGCCGCCGCCGCCGCCGCAGCGCCGGGGCGCCTGGCCCTTCGGCACGGCGGCGATGGGGGCGCTGGCGGCGGCGCTGGCGCTGTTCGTGCTGCTGCCGGGCCCGGACGGCCGCGACAGCATGCCGGACTGGGTGGTCGCAGCCCATATCCGCGCGCTGCAGCCGCAGCATCTGCTCGACGTCGTCTCGGCCGAGCAGCACACGGTCAAGCCGTGGTTCGCCGGCCGGCTGCCTTTCGCGCCGCCGGTGAAGGACCTGGCGGCGGCCGGCTTCCCGCTGATCGGCGCGCGGCTGGACCAGCTGCCGGGCAGCGCCGCGGCGGCGCTGGTCTACAAGCGGCGCGAGCATGTCATCAACCTGTTCATCCGCCCGGCGCCGCCGGAGGAGGACCCGGCCGAGACCGCCGGCAGCCGCGAGGGCTACAACTTCCTGCACTGGTCGGCCGGCGGCATGAGCTTCTGGGTCGCCTCCGACCTGAACACCCGCGAGCTCGACGAATTCGCCGGCCTCTGGCGGTAACGGAGTGGTGACCCCGCGCGCCGCGCGCCGCCCCGTCGCGCGCGAATAAACCAGCGCCCCGCACGGTCTTTCCCCTGTGGCCGCCTGCGCGGCCGTTGGCGGCGGGGGGGCACATGGCGGGCAGCGGAACAGCGTCTGGGGCGCGGCGGACGGGGGCATGCTGGCGATGAGCGCCACGGTGATCTCCCTGCTGATGGGGGCCGGCGTCGGCCTGTCGATCGCGGCGCCGATCGGGCCGACCAGCATGATGTGCATCGAGCGCACCCTCTCGGCCGGGCTGGCGCGCGGCGTGGCCACCGGCTTCGGCGTGGCGACGGTGCACCTGGTCTATGGCGCGCTGACGGTCGCCGGCGGCATCGGCCTGGCGCAGGGCTGGCTGCAGACCGCCTTCGTGCCGCTGGCCTCGGGGCTGCTGCTGCTGTGGTTCGCGGTGCGGGTGCTGCGGCGCGGCGCGGTGGTGGCGGCGGCGCTGGAGGCGCCGCGGACGCTGCTCTCCTCCTACTGGGGGGCGGTCGGCTTCGGCTTCCTCAACCCGGCGACGCCGGTGCTGTTCGCGGCGGCGACGCCGACGCTGCTGGGCGGCGCGGTGGCGCCGCTGGCGCCGCCGCTGATCACCGGCGTCTTCATCGGCTCGCTGACCTGGTGGTGCGCGCTCAGCGGCGGCGTCTCGCTGCTGCGCGACCGGCTGACGGCGCGGGTGCTGCGGGTGGTGAACAAGGCGGCGGGGCTGGCCCTGGCCGGGCTGGCGGTGGCCATGATCGCCCGCGCCTGGAGCCTGTGACGACGCGCGGGCCCTGCGTTACATCTCGGACAGGAAGGCGGTTTCGCCGCCGGCCGGGGTGAACAGCCGCGGCAGGCCCGCGTTCACTCCCCCGATGAAGACAGCATCCGGCGGCAGCATCGACCCGGACCAGCGCGGCCCCGCGCTGGCCGCCCGGCGGGCCCTCAAGATGGCGGCCTCGGCGCATGCCTATGTCCGCGGCAGCACCCTGCGCTTCTACGAATGGCTCGAGGATGGCGGCGGCGCCGCGCTGCCGGAAGGGCCGGCGGCCTGGATCTGCGGCGATTGCCATGTCGGCAATCTGGGCCCCGTCGGCGGCCGGGATGGCGACCTGCAGGTGCAGATCCGCGACCTGGACCAGACCGTCATCGGCAATCCGGCGCATGACCTGGTGCGGCTGGGCCTGTCGCTGGCCACCGCGGCCCGCAGCTCCGACCTGCCGGGGGTCATGACCGCGCGGATGCTGGAGGGGATGGTGGCCGGCTACGAGGCCAGCTTCGCCGAGCCGGCGCTCGCCGGGCCCGGGCGGCCGGCGGCGGATCGCGGGCTGCCCCCGCCGGTCCGCAAGCTGGTGCGCGACGCCGCGCGCCGGTCCTGGAAGCACCTGGCGGATGAGCGGATCGAGGGGGTCGACCCCGCCATCCCGCTGGGGTCGCGCTTCTGGCCGCTGCAGCGCGACGAGCGCCAGGCGCTGCGCGAGCTGGTCGCCACCGAGGCGCTGCGCGACCTGGTGGCGTCGCTCCGCGCGCGCGACGACCGCGCCAGGGTTGCCGTCGCCGACAGCGCTTTCTGGCGCAAGGGCTGC
Organism: Roseomonas sp. 18066; assembly: GCF_902706185.1. GTDB lineage: Bacteria > Pseudomonadota > Alphaproteobacteria > Acetobacterales > Acetobacteraceae > Pseudoroseomonas. The sequence continues at coordinate 25,918 of NZ_CACSJM010000071.1, forward strand.
AGCTCGCTGGGCAATCTGCGCTTCGCCGTGCTGGTGGCGATCCGCGCCGGCGGCGACAAGCGCCCGCGCTATTGCCTGCTCGACGTGAAGGAGGCGGTCACCGCGGTCGCGCCGCGCTATGCCGATGCCGCCATGCCGCGCGACAATGCCGCCCGGGTGGTGGAGGGCGCCCGCCACCTGTCGCCGCATCTGGGGCAGCGGATGCTGGCCACCCGGCTGCTGGGCAAGACCGTCTTCCTGCGCGAGCTGCTGCCGCAGGACCTGAAATTCGAGATCGAGGGCCTGGTCAAGGACGAGGCGATCATGCTGGCCCGCTACCTGGCCGGGGTGGTCGGCCGCGCCCATGCGCAGCAGCTCGACGCCGCCGCGCGCAAGGCCTGGCTGGCCGAGCTGCAGCGCAGCCGCTCGAAGACGCTGGACGCGCCCTCCTGGCTGTGGAAGGCGGTGGTGGAGCTGGTCGCCAACCACGAGGCCGCCTATCTGGAGCATTGCCGCCGCTACGCCCTGCAGGCCGAGGCGCTGGCCTGACCGGGCGCGGTGCCGGGGTGTGGGTGGGCCACCCCTGCCAGCGATCTCGCGGCATCCGGCCCGCGCGCGCAACCACTGGTCGCGCTGCCACGTTCAGGCCTGCATGAGATGCCCGTGCCGCCGCCCCGGAAAAGACCGACCCTTCGCGCGAATGGCCAAGGCCAGGCTGGCATCCTGCGCGATGGCGACACGGATCGAGGCCGCCGCCGCTGAAAGCGGCCGGGGCGCGGGCTACACCCGCCGGCGCCATCCTGGCCCCTCTCGGAGCGCTGCATGAACGATCATCCCCAGGCGCCGGGGAAGGCGCGGACCGGTGTCGCCGGGCTCGACGACATCCTGGTCGGCGGGCTGGCGCCGGGCCATCTTTTCCTGCTCGAGGGCAGCCCCGGCACCGGCAAGACCACCATCGCCCTGAGCTTCCTGCTGGAAGGCGCCCGCCAGGGCGAGCGGGGCCTCTACATCACCCTGTCGGAAACGTCGCGCGAGCTGCGCGAGGGCGCCCGCTCGCATGGCTGGACCCTGCCCGACAGTGTCGAGGTCTTCGAGCTGGTGCCGCCGGAAAGCCTGCTGGACGCCGAGCAGCAGCAGAGCCTGCTGTATTCCTCCGACCTCGAGCTCGGCGAGGCCACCCGGCAGATCTTCGAGACCTTCGAGCGCCTCAACCCCAGCCGCGTGGTGCTCGACAGCCTGTCGGAAATCCGCCTGCTGGCGCAGGGCTCGCTGCGCTACCGCCGGCAGATCCTGGCGCTGAAGCATTATTTCGCCCGCTACGGCGCCACCGTGCTGCTGCTGGACGACCTGACCACCGACACGCTCGACAAGACCGTGCACAGCGTGGTGCATGGCGTCATCCGGCTGGAGGAGTTGGCGCCGGAATACGGCGCCGAGCGCCGCCGCATGCGCATCTCGAAATATCGCGGGCAGTCCTTCCGCGGCGGCTTCCACGACATGGCCATCAAGCATGGCGGCGTGCAGGTCTTTCCGCGGCTGGTCGCCTCCGAGCACCGCACCGGCTTCGCCCGCCATGCGCTGACCAGCGACATCGCCGAGCTCGACGCGCTGCTGGGCGGCGGCATCGAGCAGGGGTCGAGCGTGCTGGTGCTGGGCCCGGCCGGCACCGGCAAGAGCACCTTCGCGCTGCAATTCGTCGCCGCCGCGGTGCGGCGCGGCGAGAAGGTCGCGGTCTTCGTCTTCGACGAGGAGCTCGGCCTGCTGTTCAAGCGTACCCGCAACATGGGCTTCGACCTCGAGCAGATGCGCGACAGCGGCATGCTGCATATCGAGCAGCTGGACGCCGCCGAGCTGTCGCCCGGCGAGTTCGCCCACCGGGTGCGCGCCCGGGTCGATTCCGCCCAGGCCAAGACCGTGGTGATCGACAGCCTCAACGGCTACCAGGCCGCCATGCCGGACGAGAACGCGCTGGTGCTGCATGTGCACGAGCTGCTGCAATATCTGAACCGCCAGGGGGCGACGACCTTCCTGACCGTCGCGCAGCACGGGCTGGTGGGCGACATGAAGTCGCCCGTCGACCTCACCTACCTGGCCGATTCGGTGGTGCTGCTGCGCTACTTCGAGGCCGCCGGCCGGGTCCGCCGCGCCGTCTCGGTGATCAAGAAGCGCACCGGCGCGCATGAGGACACCATCCGCGAGTACCGCATCAGCGGCGGCGGCCTCAGCCTCGGCGCGCCGCTGGAGAATTTCCAGGGCGTGCTGCGCGGCGTGCCGACCTTCGTCGGCGCGGCGGCGCCGCTGCTGAAGCTGCCCGACAGCGATTGATGCAGGTCCCCGTGCAGCACCCGCCCTTCGCGCTGATCCACACGCCGCTCGGCCGGGACGCGGCGATCGCGCGGGCCCTGCTGCATGAAACCGGCGCCGTCTGCCATGTCTGCCCCGACCTGGCCGGCTTCGAGGCGGCGCTGGGCGAGGCGGCCTGCTTCGCCGTCGTCACCGAGGAGGCGCTGCGCAATGCCGACCTGACCGGCATCGCCGCGCGGATCGCGGCGCAGCCGGCCTGGTCGGACCTGCCCTTCATCGTGCTGACCCGCGGCGGCGGCAGCCATCCGGAGCGCAACCCGGCCGCGGCACGTCTGTCGGAGCTGCTGGGCAACGTCACCTTCCTGGAGCGGCCGTTCCACCCGGTGACCTTCGTCAGCATCGCCCGCTCCGCCCTCAAGGCGCGGCACCGGCAGTTCGAGGCGCGCGCCCGCATCGACGAGCTGCGCGAAAGCCAGGGCCGGCTGCAGACGGCGCTGCAGGCCGGCCGGCTGGGGTCGTGGGAATTCGATGTCGAGGCCGGGCTGCTGACCGCCTCGGCCACTTGCAAGGCGGTCTTCGGCCTCGGCGCCGAGGCGCCCTTCGCCTATGCCGACCTGCTGGCCGGCATCCATCCGCAGGACCGGGCCGGGATGCAGGCCGCGGTCCAGGCCACCATCGACACCGGCATCGACTACGCCATCGAATACCGCACCGTCTGGCCGGATGGCAGCCTGCACTGGGCCGAGATCCGCGCCCGCCTGCTGCGCGACCGCAACGGCGACCGGCCGCGGCTGGTCGGCGTCTCCTCCGACATCACCGACCGCAAGACCGCCGAGGACCGGCTGCAGCAGGTCAATGAAAGCCTGGAGGACCGCGTCTCCTCGCGCACCGCCGAGCTGAACCGGGCGCATGCCAAGGTGATGGCGGAGGTGGAGCAGCGCGAGCGGGCCGAGGACCAGCTGCGCCAGGCGCAGAAGATGGAGGCGGTGGGCCAGCTGACCGGCGGGCTGGCGCATGACTTCAACAATCTGCTGGCCGGCATCACCGGCAGCCTGGAGCTGCTGCAGACGCGCATGCGCCAGGGCCGCATGGCGGAGCTCGACCGCTTCATCGCCACGGCGCAGCAATCGGCCGACCGGGCGGCGGCGCTGACCCACCGGCTGCTGGCCTTCTCGCGCCGGCAGACGCTGGACCCCAAGCCCACCGACATCGCCGCCCTGGTCGACGGCATGTCCGACCTGATCACCCGCACGGTCGGCCCCGCCATCGCCATCGAGGCCTCGGGCGCCACCGACCTCTGGGCCACGCTGGTCGACCCGAACCAGCTCGAGAACGCGCTGCTGAACCTGTGCATCAATGCGCGCGACGCCATGCCGGATGGCGGCCGCATCAGCATCCGCTCGGAGAATGCGACGCTCGACGCCGCCGCCGCCGCCGCGCTCGACATGCCGCCCGGCCAGTATGCGGTGCTGAGCGTCGCCGATACCGGCACGGGCATGACCGAGGAGGTGATCGGCCGCGCCTTCGACCCCTTCTTCACCACCAAGCCGATCGGCCAGGGCACCGGGCTGGGCCTGTCGATGATCTATGGCTTCGTGCGGCAATCCGGCGGCCAGGTGCGCATCCAGTCGGCGCTGGGCCAGGGCACCACGCTGCGCCTCTATCTGCCGCGGCACGCGGTGGCGATGGCGCCGGCGGCGGCCGGCCTCAGCGCCGCCAGCACGCCGCGGGCGCAGCCGGGCGAGACCGTGCTGGTGGTCGATGACGAGCCCAATGTCCGCATGCTGGTGACCGAGGTGCTGCAGGATCTCGGCTACGACGCCATCGAGGCGGTCGATGGCCGCACCGGGCTGGAGGTGCTGCGCTCCTCCGCGCGGATCGACCTGCTGGTCAGCGATGTCGGCCTGCCGGGGGGGATGAACGGCCGGCAGCTGGCCGATGCCGGGCAGGCGCTGCGGCCGGGGCTGAAGGTGCTGTTCATCACCGGCTATGCCGAGAGCACGGTGATGGGCGACGGGCATCTGGGCGGCGGCATGTCGGTGGTGACCAAGCCCTTCTCGCTCGACGTGCTGGCGACCCGGATCCGCGGGCTGATCACCGGCCGGCCCGCCGCCTAGGGCCTGCCCGCCGCGGCGAAGGCTGCGGGGCGACGACGCGGCTAGCCCCACCCGTCCTTACCCTGGCCGGCAAGGCTGTCGGCGCGGCCGGGCACCGCCTAGGCTGGGCGCCGCAGCAGCCAAGGCGCACCCCCACCATGCCGCTTCC
>NZ_CACSJM010000072.1 GCF_902706185.1 Roseomonas sp. 18066
CCCCGAGCCCGGCCCCGCCGTCGCCGAGGTGCTGGAGGCCACCCGCCAGAAGCTGGGCTATGTCCGCAACGGCCAGGCCGCGCTGCTGCACCGGCCAGAGCTGGTGCTGGCGCAGGAGACGCTGAGCCGCGCCGCCAACCGCAACCCGGAAAGCGGGCTCAGCCGCACCGAGCGGGAGCTGATCGCCCTCGTCGTCAGCAGCGAGAACCGTTGCCAGGCCTGCGTCTTCGGCCATGCCGCGGCGCTGCGCGAGCTGACCGGCGATGATTTCTGGGTGGCCCAGGTGACGGTGAATTACCGCCATGCCGGGCTGTCGCCGCGGGAACGCGCGCTGGCCGATTATGCCATTGCCATCACCCGCGACCCCGGCGCGCTGGAAGCGTCTTCCCTGGCGCCGCTGCGGGCGGCGGGGCTCGCCGAGCTCGACATCCTCGATGCCGCCGCCATCGCCGCCTATTTCAACTTCAGCAACCGCATCAACAGCGCGCTCGGCGTCCCCGCCAATGCAGAGGCCCAGGCCGCGCATCGGGGGCACCGGTCATGAGCTTCTCTCGACGTGGGTTTCTGGGCGCCGGCGCGCTGCTGGCGACGCCCTCCGTGCTGCGCGCCGCGCCGCCGGTGCTGAAGGTCGCCAACCAGCGCGGCGGGCTGCGCTCGCTGCTGGAGATCTCGGGCGTCGCCCGCGACCTGCCCTATCGCATCGAATGGTTCGAATTCCCCGCCGCCCAGCCGCTGCTGGAGGCGCTGAACGCCAATGCCGTCGATGTCGGCAGCATGGGCGACCTCAACTTTTTCTCCGTTTTCGCCTCGGGGGCGCCGATCAAGGCAATCTCCGCGACGCGTTCCGATGCGGCGTCGCAGGCGGTGGTCGCCCGTCCTGGCGCCAACATCGCCGATGCGGCGGGGCTGCGCGGGCGCAAGATCGCGGCGGCCCGCGGCGGCTGGACGCATTATTCGCTGCTGCGCATCCTGGAGAAGGCGGGGCTCGCCGCTTCCGACGTGCAGATCGCCTGGCTGCTGCCGGCCGATGCGGCGCTGGCGCTGCGCAGCGGATCGGTCGATGCCTGGTCGGTCTGGGAGCCCTTCACCTCGCTCGAGGTGCTGGAATTCAACGCCACGGTGGTGGCCGATGCGCGCGGGCTGACGCCCTCGGCCAGCTTCCTCGCCGCGCATGACAAGCCGCTGCTGGAAAAGGCGGCGCAGCTGAGCGACCTGGCGCGGCGCGTGGCCGAGGGCTGGGCCTGGGCGCAGGACCATGTCCCGGAATACGCGCGCAGCACCGCCGGGCTGCTGCGGCAGCCGGTGCCGGTGCTGGAACGCGCCTACAAGGTCAGCGCCACCCGCAGCATCCCGATCGACGCCGCGAACCTGCGCGAATGGCAGGAGGCGGTGGACAAGGCGACCGCCTGGGGGGTGATCCCGAAATCGATCCGGGTCGAGCAGGCGGTGAAGGTGCTGGGCGCCGCCCCCGCCTGATCTTCCTGTCAGTCAGCGCCTGTCTGCGCCAGCTTCCCGCCGAAGTCCCCGGGCTGGTGGCCTGGGGACTCCGGCGGGATCAGCCACCTTGCGCCTTGGCGAAGATCGCCTGCTCGTGGCGGGTGGCCTCGGCGGCGGCGATGGCGGCCTCGGCCAGCCATCCCTTCGGCCGGGCGGCGAAGTCGGCGGCGATGGCGGCGGCCGGGTCGCCCCGATCAAGATGACCCTGGCCGAGATGGATCGCCGCCAGCTCCCGCCCCATCGCCTCCAGCATCGGCGCCTGCAGCAGCACGGCGCGGCCGAGGAGCATCTCCTCGCCGCCCTCCTCGTCCTCGGCGGCGGCGGAGAAGACCTTGTCGGTGCCGATCTTGTGGTTGTTGGGCGACAGCCGCCGCACCGCCACCCCATCCACCACCCGGTACCAGGGATCCGGCGCCCGATAACGCCCGGTGGCGATCTCCATGCAGCGGATCGCCCGGCCCAGCGCCCGCCCCCGCGTCCAGCCGGAGGGCACCACGCCCTTGGCCTCACGGATCACCCAGTCGCCGTGCCATTGCGCCCGCGCCACCCAGCGCGGCCGGCCCAGGCTGCCCAGCCCGGCGCTGCGGTACCAGATCTCCGGCGGCTCCGCCCCGCGCGGCAGGGCGGCCAGCAGCGCCTCACGATAGCGCGGCCAGAGGAAAGGCCTGTCGCCCTCCGCCCGCGCCTGGAACTTCTTCCGTTTCTTCTTCAGCTTGGCCCAGAATTCGGCGCGCTGGCTCTCGGGCACCACGACCAGGGCGCGCAGCCAGTCGAGCTCGCGGTCCAGCACCGCCGCCCGCGGCTTCTCCAGCCCCGCCGCGTAGCCGGCCAGCAGGGGCCGCGCGATCTCCCGCGCATCGGCCTCCGGATCGGCCAGCAGCCCGCTGGTCGCCAGCCGCAGCAGGTCCAGGGTGTAAGGCATTTCAGCGGCTTCGTCGTAGTCGTTGACGCCCCAGATCAGCCGCCCCTCGGCGTCGCGCCAGGTGCCGAAATTCTCCAGATGGATGTCGCCCACGGCCAGCAGCGCCGGCGCCTCCATCAGGGCCGGCGCCCAGTGCCCCACCTGTTCCGCCCAGCGCCAATAGGTGGCGCGCAGGAACGGGAAGGCGCCCTCGGCCATGCGGGCGCGCTTCTCCAGCAGCGCCTCCTCCACCACCTCGGCGCCGAGCTCCTGGCGCAGGAAGGCTTCGTAAGCCGCGGTGGAGGCGATGATGTCCATGGGGGGTCCTTCGGTGGGCCAGTGGAAGATCCTGCCGCAGAAATGCCCGCACCGCGATGGTCTTGATCGCCCGCGGAAAATCACCAGCCGGGGGTGGTCGCGCCGCGACGGCCTCGATACAGTGCTGCAAAGATCAAGACCAACAATAGAGGCGACGTCGCACAGCTGCAGCTCGGCCCTTCGACTTTTTCGCTGGCTGCGTTCCGATGTTTCTTGCTCTGCCGTGCCGTTGCCAGGGGATTCCGCATTTGACGCGCTTGCTGATGGACGAAGGGGAATTCCGAAAGGCGCTGGCGGCGGAGGACTACGCGGCGGCCCATGCGCTGATCCTCGCCTGGCCGGCCGAGGCGGCGACCCAGAGCAAGGAAGCCTATCTGCTGCTGCTGCGGACCGCGCGGCGACAGCGGCAGATGGCGGTGCTGGCCGAATACCTGGCGAAGGCGCCGCGCCGGCTGCTCGGGCTGCCACGGCTGCAGCTGGAGGCCGGCTATGCCGCCCGCGCCCGCGGCGACGATGCCGCCGCCCTGAAGCATTTCGCTGCCGCCGGCACGCCGGGACGGCTGCAGGGCGCCGTCACCCTGGCCGGCCTGGGCCAGGCCGCCGAGGCGCGCAGCCTGCTGCAGGCCTTCCTGGCCGACCAGCCGGCCGAGCCATCGGCCTGGCGGCTGCTCGGCGACCTGGAACAGGCCGAGGGCCGCTGGTCCGAGGCCGCCCAGGCCTATGCCGCCGCGCGCAACCTGGCGCCGGGCCGGATCGCCGCCTGGCAGCCGCTGGTCGAGCTGCTGCTGGCGCGCGACGACCAGCCCGCCTTGCTGCAGGCGCTGGCGGCGATCACGCCCGTGCTCGACGGCCTGGCCGATCCGCAGCCTTTCCACCGCCTGGGCCTGCGCCTCGCCTTGGCGGCCGGCGACCTGGCGGCGGCGCAGGCGCATCTCGACGCCCAGCCGGCGCCCGAGCCCGGTGACGTCCTGCCGCTGCTGCAGGCGCAGCGCCTGGCCGGCGCGCTGGAGGCGGCGCAGGCCATCCTCGACCGGCTGCTCGCCTCACATCCGCAGGTGGCGTCGCTGCAGCAGGAGGCCGTCCTGCTGGCCCTGGCCCATATCGACCGGCTGGCGGCGACCGACCGCGTCGCGGCGATGGCGGCCGCCACGGCCCTGGCCGAGCGCTGGCCGGAACGGCCGGAGGCACGGGGGAAGCGGCTCGAGCTCGGCCTGACCGGCCGCAACTTCGGCGCGCTGATCGCGCAGATCGAGGCGCTGCCGGAAGCGGCGGAGCGGGTCGCCTGGGGGGTGAAGCTGCTGCAGCGGCTGCGCCGCAGCAACCGGCTGGAGACCGCCGAGGCCATGGCGCAGCGCCTGCTGCAGGCCGAGGGCGAAGCTGTGCCGCTGCTCGAGGCGGCCGGCGTCGTCGCCCGCCAGCGCGGCAACCACGCCCTGGCCTATGCCCGCTTCGCCGCGGCGCATCGCCAGGGCGCCGACGCCGCGGCGCGGGAGATGGCGCGCGAGGCGCTGCAGCTCGACCGGCATGCCGAGGCGGCGGCGCTGCTGCAGCCGGTGGTGGCGGCCCATCCGCAGGACCGCTCCGCCTGGCTCTGGCTGGCCGAGGCGCAGCAGCGGCTCGACCCCGAGGCGGCGCTGCGGACCTATGCGGCCGGCTGCGCCCAGGCGCCGGATTATGAGCGGCTGTGGCGCGGCCGGGCGGAGCTGGCGGCCCGCTTCGCCGGCATGGAGGCCGGCCTGGCCATCCTGGCCCTGGCCGAGGCGCAGTTGCCGCGCCAGGCCAGCCTGCTGCGGCTGCGCATCCGCTTCCTGCTGAAGCTCGGGCTGGAGGCGGAGGCCGCGGCCCTGCTCGCCGAGGTGGAGGCGGATTTCGCCGCCGATGGCGGCCTGCGCGACCTGGCGATCGAGCTGCACCTGGACCGCTGCGACTTCGCCGCCGCCCTGCCGCGCATCGAGACCCTGCCGGTGGAGACCCCGGCCGAGCGCGCCCGGCAGGCCCGCTTCCGCGGCCGCTACCATGCGCTGCGCTGGGAGATCGAGCCCGCCGAGGCCGCCTTCCGCGCCGCCCTCGCCGCGCATCCGCTCGAGGAGCATGCCGCCTTCCCGCTGACCCGGCTGTGCATCCTGACGCAGCGCGCCGAGGAAGGCTTCGCCGTGCAGCAGGAGCACAGCCGCCGCAAGCGGGCGCGCGGCGCCAGCTCGAACCCCAACCAGGGCCTGGCCGGCGCCCTGGTCAACGAGCTGCGCATCGATCCCGCGCCGCTGGCCGTGGCGCGGGCGGCGCGCGAGGCCGGCGACCATGCCACCCTGGCCCGGCTGGTGCGCGACAACCCGCACAACACCGGCACCGCCATCGCGCTGCTGGCCGGCTGGCGCTTCGACCGCGGCCTGCCGGCCGGGGTGGAGCTGCCGGCGGCCGCCGGCGGAAGGCCGATCCCCGCCAGCGTCATCCAGTACTGGGACGAGGATGCGCCGCCCGAGGACCTGCAGCGGCTGATGGCCAGCTGGCCGCAGCTTCTGCCCGGCTGGGCCTATCGCTGCTTCAGCCACCGCCAGGCCCTGGCCTGGCTGCAGCAGCATGCGACGCCGGAGGTGATGCTGGCCTATCGCCGCGCCCGCGAGCCCGCCCGCAAGTCCGACATCCTGCGCCTGGCCGTGCTGCTGCGCGATGGCGGCGTCTATGCCGATGCCGATGACCGCTGCCTGAAGGACCTGACGCCGCTGCTGGCCGGGCGCAGCCTGGTGCTGTGGCAGGAGCAGTTCGGCACCGCCGGCAACAACTTCATCGCCGTCATCCCAGGCCACCCGGTCATCGCCGAGGCGCTGGCCCAGGCGACCCTGGCGACGCTGGAGGGCTATTCCGGCACGCTGTGGCTGGAGACCGGGCCCGGCGCCATGAGCCGCGCTTTGGCCAGCCACCTGGCGGCGCAGGCGGATCCGCTGGGGCCGCTCGACCGCGGCGAGATCCTGCTGCTCGACACGGTGGCGATGCGGCGGCATGTCGCCTTCCACCTGCAGGCGGCCTACAAATCCGCCGGCCGCCACTGGGTGCGCGACCGCCACGCCTGGTGAGGACTCCACCGGGACATCCTTCCCGCGCCAAGGGGCCGCCACGCTGGACGCTTTCCTCCCCCTCCTCGTCAAGGCGGCGACCACGGCCGGCGTCGTCGTCATCGCCTCCCGCCTGGCCGAGCGCTTCGGCCCCTTCTGGGGCGCGCTGATCGCGGCGCTGCCGGTCTCGGCCGGGCCGGCCTATGTCTTCCTCGCCCTGCAGCATGATGCGGGCTTCCTGGCGACCAGCGCGCTCGGCAGCTATGCCGCCAATGCGGCGACGGCGCTGTTCCTGGTGGCCTATGCCCGGCTGGCGACGCGCTGCGGCCTGGCCGGGTCGCTGGGGCTGGCGCTGCTGGCCTGGGGGGCGGCCGCGGCGGTGATCGGCGCCATCGCCTGGACGCCCGTCAGCGCGACGCTGCTGAACGTCGCTGCCTATGCGGCTGGTTTTGCAGCATTGCGCAGCCTGCCCGCGGCGCCGCCCGCCCCCAGGGCGCCGCTCCGACGCCAGCGCGACCTGCCGCTGCGGGCGGCCACCGTCGCGGCCTTCGTCGTGATCGTGGTGCTGGCCAGCCGGGCGCTGGGGCCGCAGGCCACCGGCATGGCGGCGGTCTTCCCGATCAGCCTGTCCAGCCTGATCGTCATCCTGCGGCCGCGCATCGGCGCTGGCGCCTCGGCCTTGCTGGCCGCCTCGGCGCTGCGGGCGATGATCGGCTTCGGGCTGATGCTGCTGGCGCTGCACCTGGCGCTGCCGCATCTCGGCGTGGCGCCGGCCATGCTGCTGGGGCTGGCGGTGCAGCTGGCCTGGTCGCTGCTGCTGCTGGCCCGGCAGCGCCGGGGCTGAGCCACGGCCTTGCGCGCCCTGGCCGCACGCCCAATCTGCAACGGGCATGACCGTCCTCCGCCTCAGCCTGCTGCTCTTCGCCCTGCTCTACCTGCTGCCGCTGGGGATCTCGGCGGCGCTCTATGCCGCCCGCGGCAGCGGCGCCGGCTGGCGCACCGCCGACCGGTCCAGCGCCGGGCTGCTGCCGGAGGCGTCGGCGCATCGCCCGGCGGTGGTGCGGGTCTATGCGGCGCAGACGGTGCGCTGGCGTGGCATCTTCGCCACCCATTGCTGGATCGTCTTCAAGCCCGAGGGCGCCGCCCGCTACACCCGCTACGACTACACCGCCTGGGGCGACCCGATCCGCCGCGACGGCTTCCTGCCGGATGGCCGCTGGTTCGGCCAGGCGCCGGAGACCGTCTTCGCCGCCGACGGCGCCGAGGCGGCCGGGCTGATCCCCGCCTTCCAGGCCGCCATCGCCGGCTACGCCTGGCGCCATCCGGGCGATTACAGCGCCTGGCCGGGGCCGAATTCCAACACCTTCGTCGCCGCCATCCTGGACGCCGTGCCAGGCATCGGCGTCACCCTGCCGCCCACCGCCATCGGCAAGGATTTCCCGCATGACGGGCGCTGGCTGCGGGTGACGCAGTCGGGCACCGGGCTGCGGCTGACCTTGGGCGGCTATGGCGGGCTGACGCTGGGCTGGGTCGAGGGGTTCGAGCTGAACATCCTGGGCGCGGTGGCCGGCATCGACCTGCGCCGGCCGGCGCTGAAGCTGCCGGGGCTGGGGCGGCTCGGCATGCGCGGCCAGGACGGGCCGGCGCTGACCGACCCGCCGGGCGCCGGGCCCGAGGCCGCGCCGCAATCTTGACCCGCGGCGCCGGATCGGGCCTTATGTTCCCGCTTTGATCCCGCCGCGCATCGCCCCGAAAGCCATTCCGGAAGACCCTCTCGCCGGGCTCAATGCCGAGCAGCGCCGGGCGGTGGAGCATGGCGCCTCACCCCTGCTGGTCATCGCCGGTGCCGGCTCCGGCAAGACCAACACGCTGGCGCATCGCGTGGCGCATCTGGTGCGGCAGGGCGCCGACCCGATGCGCATCCTGCTGCTGACCTTTTCCCGCCGGGCGGCGGCCGAGATGACAAGACGCGTCGAGGGGCTGGCGGCCACCGCGCTCGGCGCCCGCGGGCCACTGCCCGGACTGCTGCCCTGGGCCGGCACCTTCCACGCCATCGGCGCGCGGCTGTTGCGGGAGCATGCGCTGCAGATCGGGCTGGACCCCGCCTTCACCCTGCATGACCGCGAGGATTCCGCCGACCTGATGAACCTGGTCCGGCACGAGCTGGGGTTCTCCAAGACCGAGAAGCGCTTCCCGACCAAGGCGACGTGCCTCGCCATCTATTCGCGCTGCGTCAATGCCGAGGCGCCGCTGGATGTCGTGCTGCCGGCCCATTTCCCCTGGTGCGCCGAATGGGTCGACCAGCTGAAGGAAATCTTTGCCGGCTATGTCGAGGCGAAGCAGCGGGAAGGCACGCTCGATTACGACGACCTGCTGCTCTACTGGGCGCAGATGATGGCCGAGCCGCATCTGGCCGCCGCGCTGTCGCGCCGCTTCGACCATGTGCTGGTCGACGAATACCAGGACACCAACCGGCTGCAGGCCTCGATCCTGCTGGGGCTGAAGCCGGATGGCCAGGGCGTCACCGTCGTCGGCGACGATGCCCAGTCGATCTACGCCTTCCGCGCCGCGACGGTGCGCAACATCCTGGATTTCCCGACGCTGTTCGACCCGCCGGCGACCATCGTCGCGCTGGAGCGCAACTACCGCTCGACCCAGCCGGTGCTGGCGGCGGCCAATGCGGTGATCGCGCTGAGCCCCGAACGCCATGCCAAGACGCTGTGGACCGACCGCGCCGGCGAGGCCCGCCCGATGCTGATGGGCGTGCGCGACGAGGCCGACCAGGCTCGCTACATCGCCGCGACGCTGCTGGCCAATCGCGAGGGCGGCATGCGGCTGAAGCAGCAGGCCGTGCTGTTCCGCACCGGCAGCCATAGCGGCCCGCTGGAGATCGAGCTGACCCGCCGCAACATTCCTTTCGTGAAGTTCGGCGGGCTGAAATTCCTCGAGGCCTCACATGTGAAGGACCTGCTGGCGCTGCTGCGCTTCGTGGAAAACCCGCGCGACCGTATCGCCGGGTTCCGCGTGCTGCAGCTGCTGCCCGGCATCGGCCCGGCCTCGGCGCAGCGGGTGCTGGAGGGGATGGCGCCCGCGGTCGATCCGATCGGCGCGCTGGCGGAGCTGCCCACGCCCCCGCGGTCAGGCGGCGCCTGGCAGGATTTCGTGGCGCTGGTGACCACGCTGCGGCGCCACCCGAATGGCTGGCCGCAGGATCTGGAGCTCGCCCGCCACTGGTACGAGCCGCATCTGGAGCGGATGCACGAGGATGCCACGATGCGCCGCGCCGACCTGGTGCAGCTGGGCCAGGTGGCGCACGGCTATCCGTCGCGCAGCCGCTTCCTGGCGGAGCTGACCCTCGACCCGCCCGACGCCACCAGCGACCAGTCCGGCGTGCCGCTGCTGGACGAGGATTACGTCACCCTCTCCACCATCCATTCCGCCAAGGGGCAGGAATGGCGTTCCGTCTTTTTGCTGAACCTTGTCGACGGCTGCATCCCGTCGGACCTCGGCACCGGGGAAGCCGAGGCGATCGAGGAGGAACGCCGCCTGCTCTATGTCGCCATGACGCGGGCGAAGGAAGAATTGCAGCTGGTGGTGCCGCAGCGCTTCTTCACCGCCGGGCAGAACGCGCTGGGCGACCGGCATGTCTATGCCAGCCGCAGCCGCTTCCTGCCCGCGGCGCTGCTGCCGCTGTTCGAGCGCGGCTGGTGGCCCGAGGCCTCGGAAGAACCGCGCCCGGCGACCGAGGCGCTGCGCCTCGACCTGACCGCGAAGATGCGCGCGATGTGGCGCTGAGGCCTTACCGCAGCGCTTCCAGCAGCCGGTCGATTTCTTCTTCGCTGTTGTAGCAATGCGGCGAGGCGCGGACCAGCAGCGGCAGGCTGCGCGCCTCGGCATCCAGCAGGGTGCTGCCGGGGCTGGAGGTGCTGATATTGATGCCCTTCGCCGCCATGGAGGCCTTCACCGCATCCGCCGCGCGGCCTTCCAGGCTGAAGGAAACGATGGCGGCCGGGTGCGGCCCCAGGTCGCGGAGCTGCGCCCCCGGGATGGTCGCCAGCCCGTCGCGCAGCCGCGTGCTCAGCAGCCGGCAACGGTCCGCGATATTCTCCAGCCCGATGTCGAGCGCATAGTCGACCGCGATGCCGAGGCCGAGGCGCCCGGCATAGTTGTTCTCCCAATTCTCGAAACGCCGCGCATCCTCGCGCAGCGTGTATTCGCCGCGCCCCGTCCAGGGGGCGGCGAAATGGTCGATCACCACCGGCTGCATCCGCCGCAGCCAGTCGCGGCGAACGTACAGAAAACCGGTGCCGCGCGGCCCGCGCAAAAACTTGCGGCCGGTGGCGGAGAGCATGTCGCAGCCGATCGCCGCCACATCCACCGGCATCTGTCCCACCGCCTGGCAGGCATCGAGCAGATAGGGAATGCCATGGACCCGGGCGATGCGGCCCACCGCCGCGGCCGGGTTCACCAGCCCGCCATTGGTCGGCACCCAGGTGATGGCGATCAGCGCGACGCGGTCGTCGATCATCGCCTCGAGCGCCGCCGGGTCCAGCACGCCCTCGGCATCGTCGGGGATGACCTCGATGGTCAGGCCCTTGCGCTGCGCCACCTGCAGGAAGGCCACGTAGTTGGCGGCGTATTCCGCCCGCGCCGTCAGGATGCGCGCGCCGGGCTTCAGGTCGATCGATTCCATCAAGGAATAGAAAGCCATCTGCCAGGCGACGGTGGCGTTCTCGACCAGGGCGATCTCGTCGCGCGCCGCATTCACCAGCCGGGCCACGCTGTCATAGACGCCGTCCAGCGCCGCCGCCTGCTCGGCTGCCGCCTCGTAGCCGCCGATCTCGGATTCGCGCGTCAGATAGGCGGTCATGGCCTGGAGCACGGGGGCCGGCATCAGCGCGGCGCCGGCATTATTCAGGTGGATGCGATGGGCGACGCCGGGGGTCTCGGCGCGCAGGCGGACCAGATCGATCACGGCGGTTCCTGCTCGGCTAAAGGGGCGGCAGGCTAGCAGCGCGGCAGCGTCCTGGCGACCCGGTCAGGTTTGACGCGGTCAAACCTCCGCCCCTCCATGATTTCACAGCCATCTGTGAATTTTTGTGTTTTTTCCGGCTTCCCTGCGATCGGGCCGCGGCGTAACACCCCCGTCACAGCATGCTTGCCCAGATCTTCACAGCGGAGGGCGTCTTGAGCACCAACAGCTATCGGGTCTGCGTCGTCGGCCTCGGCTCCATGGGAATGGGCGCGGCCAGGTCCTGCATCGCCGCCGGCCTCACCACCTATGGCGCCGACCTCAACCCCGCCGCCTGCCAGGCGCTGCGCGAGGCCGGGGCTGAGGCCGCCGGCGCCGACACCACGGCCTTCGCCGGCCAGCTCGACGCCGTGCTGCTGCTGGTGGTCAATGCCGCCCAGTGCCGCGCCGTGCTGTTCGGCGAGAACGGCCTGGCCGCGCGCCTGGCCCCGGGCACCGGCGTCATGGTCTCGGCCACCATCTCGGCCGCCGATTCCCGCGACATCGCCAAGGGGCTGCAGGAGCGCGGGCTGCTGATGCTCGACGCGCCCGTCTCCGGCGGCGCGGTGAAGGCGGCGGCGGGGCAGATGACGGTGATGGCCTCGGGCGCGCCGGAAGCCTTCGAGCGGCTCAAGCCGGTGCTCGATGCGGTGGCCGGCAAGGTCTACACCATCGGCGCCGAGATCGGCCTGGGCGCGACCGTCAAGATCATCCACCAGCTGCTGGCCGGCGTGCATATCGCGGCCGGCGCGGAAGCGATGGCCCTGGCGGCGCGCGCCGGCATTCCGCTCGACACCATGTACGAGGTGGTGACCAACGCCGCCGGCAACAGCTGGATGTTCGAGAACCGCATGAAGCATGTGGTGGATGGCGACTACACGCCGCATTCGGCGGTCGACATCTTCGTCAAGGACCTGCGGCTGGTGACCGAGACGGCGCTGTCGCTGGGCTTTCCGCTGCCGCTGGCCAGCACCGCCTACACCATGTTCGCCAATGCCAGCAATGCGGGCTTCGGGCGGGAGGATGATGCCGCGGTCATCAAGACCTTCGCCGGCATCACCCTGCCCGAGAAGAAGGAGAAGTGAGCATGCGTCTGGGCGTCATCGCGGATGATTTCACCGGTGCCACCGACATCGCCGGCTTCCTGGTCGCGAACGGGCTGCGCACGGTCCAGCTGAACGACGTGCCGCCGGCCGACCTGCAGGTCGAGGCCGATGCGGTGGTGATCAGCCTGAAGACCCGTTCCTGCCCGGTGCAGCAGGCGCTGGACGAAAGCCTGGCCGCGCTGGCCTGGCTGCAGGCGCGCGACTGCCCGCAATTCTTCTTCAAGTACTGCTCGACGTTCGACAGCACGGCGAAGGGCAATATCGGCCCGGTCACCGACGCGCTGCTGGCCGCGCTGGGCGAAGACTTCACCGTGATCTGCCCGGTGCTGCCGGTGAATGGCCGCACGATCTTCAACGGCTATCTCTTCGTCAATGGCGTGCCGCTGGATGAATCCGGCATGCGCCACCACCCGGTCACGCCGATGACCGACGCCAATGTCATGCGGCTGATGGACGCGCAGTCGCAGGGCAAGACCGGCAACGTCTCCTACAAGGTGATGGACCAGGGCGCCGATGCGGTGCGCGCCGCGCTGGCGGAGCTGAAGTCGAAGGGCTTCCGCTACGCCGTGCTGGATGCGCTGAGCGACGCGCATCTGGTGGTCATGGGCCAGGCGGTGGCCGAGATGAAGCTGGTCACCGGCGGCTCGGGCCTGGCCGACGGCATGGCCCGCGCCTGGGCCGGCACCGGCGATGCCGCGGCCGCCGCTGCGGAAGGCCGTCCGCCGAAAGGCCGCGCCATCGTGCTGTCCGGCTCCTGCTCGCAGATGACCAATGCCCAGGTCGCCGCCTATCGCGCCGAGGCGCCGTCGCTGGCCGTCGATGTCGACCGCAGCATCCACGACGCCGGCTATGCGCAGGAGCTGGCCGACTGGGTGCTGGCCCAGGCGCAGGGCGGGCTGGCCCCGCTGGTCTTCGCGACCCAGCCCCCGGCGGAGCTGAAGAAGCTGCAGGCAAAGTACGGCGCCGCCGAGGCCAGCGAGGCCGTCGAGCGCACCTTCGGGGCGCTGGCCCAGAAGCTGGAGGCGGCGGGCTTCGACCAGTTCATCGTCGCCGGCGGCGAGACCTCGGGCATCGTGACGCAGTCGCTGGGCATCGGCGGCTTCCATATCGGGCCGCAGATCGCCCCGGGCGTCCCCTGGGTGCGCGCGGTGGAGAAGCCGCTGTCGCTGGCGCTGAAGTCGGGGAATTTCGGCCAGGAGCGCTTCTTCTTCGACGCGCAGAACCTGGCCGGCTGAGGAGACAGAACCATGCCGCGTTTCGCCGCCAACCTGTCGATGATGTTCAACGAAGTTGCTTTTCTTGATCGCTTCGCGGCCGCCGCCGCCGCCGGCTTCAAGGCGGTCGAATTCCTGTTCCCCTATGAGCACCCGCCTGAGGTGGTTGCCGAGAAGCTGAACAGCGCCGGCCTGACCCAGGCCCTGTTCAACATGCCGCCGGGCGACTGGGCGGCGGGCGAGCGCGGCATGGCCGCCATCCCCGGCCGCGAGCAGGAATTCCGCGACAATGTCGCGACCGCCATCACCTATGCCATGGCGCTGGGCTGCAAGACGCTGCACGCCATGTCCGGCATCACCACGGGCCTGGACCGCGCCGCCTGCGAAGCGAGTTTCGTCGCGAACTTCCAATATGCCGCCGACCAGCTGGCGCCGCATGGCATCACCCTGCTGGTCGAGCCGATCAACAGCCGCAACATGCCGGGCTATTTCATCGCGCATCAGCTGGACGCCGTGGCGCTGGTCGAGCGGGTGAACCGCCCGAACGTCTCGGTGCAGCTCGACCTGTATCATGCGCAGATCATGGACGGCGACCTGACCAAGCTGATCGAGAAGATGGCCGGCAAGTTCGCCCATGTGCAGATCGCTTCCGTCCCCGCCCGGCACGAGCCGGATGAGGGCGAGCTGAACTATCCGCACCTCTACGCCGTGCTCGACGCCGCCGGCTACCAGGGCTGGATCGGCTGCGAGTACAACCCGCGCGGCGAGACCGTGGCGGGCCTGTCCTGGTTCGCGCCCTACAAGGCTGGCTAACAGCGTGATCCCCGCCGAACGTCAGACGCTCATCGTCGCGCGCCTCACCGGGCGCGGGGTGCTGAGCATCGCCGAGCTCACCGAGCTGCTCGGCGTCTCGCACATGACGGTGCGGCGGGATATCCAGCAGCTGGAGCGCGAAGGCCGCGTCATGTCGGTCGCCGGCGGCGTCCGCCTGCCGGAGAAGATCAGCTTCGAGCCTTCGCACACCACCAAGTTCACCCTGGCCCATGCCGAGAAGGTGGCGATCGGCCGGATGGCGCTGTCGATGGTGCCGCCGGCCGCGGTGATCTATCTCGACGCCGGCACCACGACGCTGGAAATCGCGCAGGGCCTGGCGCCGCGCGAGGACATCGCCGTCGTCACCAACGACTTCGTCATCGCGGGGCTGCTGTCGCGCGAATCCAATTGCCGCCTGTACCACACCGGCGGCGAGGTGGAGCGCGAGAACCAGTCCTGCGTCGGCGACCCGGCGGCCGAGACCATCCGCCGCTTCAACTTCGACATCGCCTTCATCTCCACCTCCTCCTTCGGGCTTCGCGGCGTGTCCACGCCGTCGGAGAACAAGGTGGCGGTCAAGCGCGCCATCGCGCAAAGCGCCGCGCGCAGCGTCCTCGTCACCGACAGCAGCAAATACGGTCGCATCGGCACCTTCAATGCCGTGCCGCTGGAGGCGCTGTCGGCCATCGTCATCGATTCCGGCCTGCCCGACAGCGTCCGCACGGCGATCCGCGCCCGCGGCATCGCGCTGCATATCGCAGAGCCCGAAGCCGCTCTCCCGAGGGAACTCACCGCATGAAGATCATCGTCACCGGCGGCGCCGGCTTCCTCGGCAGCCGCGTCATCCGCTCGCTGCTGGCCGCCCAGGAAGCCGGCATGCCCGGCCTGCCGGCATTCGACAGCATCGTCTCGGTCGACCTGGCCCCCTGCCCCGTGACCGATCCGCGCGTCACCTCGCTGACCGGCGACATCGCCGATGCCGGCTTCGCCGAGACCGTGATCGGCGCCGACACCGCCGCCGTCTACCACCTGGCCGCCGTGCTCAGCGGTGGCTCGGAGACCGATTTCGACCTGGCCATGCGGGTCAATGTCGACGGCACCCGGGCGCTGCTGGAAGCCGCGCGCAAGGGCGGCGCCGTGCCGCGCTTCATCTTCACCAGCTCGCTCGCCGTCTATGGCGGCCCGATGCCGGCCGTGGTGCCGGAGGAGCTCGGCCTGCAGCCGGCGAGCACCTATGGCGCGCAGAAGGCGATCGGCGAGTTCCTGGTCAACGACTATTCCCGCAAGGGCTTCGTCGATGGCCGCGTCTGCCGCCTGCCGACCATCGTGGTGCGCCCGGGCAAGCCGAACTCGGCTGCTTCTTCGTTTGCCTCGGGCATCATCCGCGAGCCGCTCTCGGGCGTTTCTTCCAATTGCCCGGTGCCGACGTCGACCAAGATGTGGCTGTCCTCGCCCGACACCACGGTGAAGAACCTGGTCCACGCCATCACCGTCGAGGGCGCGACGATCGGCCAGTGGCGCACGCTGAACCTGCCGGGCATCTCGGTGACCGTGCAGGACATGCTGGACAGCCTGGAGCGCGTCGGCGGCGCCGCGGCCCGCGCCCTGGTGACGCAGGAGCCGGAGCAGCGCGTCATCGACATCGTCTGCTCCTGGCCCGGCGATTTCGAGGTCAGCCGCCCGCTGGCCCTCGGCTTCACCCGTGACGCCGACTTCGATTCCGCCGTCCGCCAGTACAAGGCCGAATTCGCTTCCTGATCCTGCCCGCCGCCGCGCGCCCGACGGCGCGCGGCGAGGTTGCGTCTGCCTGCCCTTTCCCGGCCCCTCTCCCCTGCACGGAGCCCGAGCATGACCGAAGCCGAAATCCGCGACCTCCTCGTCGAACTCGGCGCCAGCCTGTTCGCGCGCGGCTATTCCGTCGGCAGCGCCGGCAATATCAGCGTCCGCCTGCCCGACGGCTACCTGATGACGCCGACCAATTCCTCGCTCGGCCGGCTGCAGGCGGACCGCATCAGCAAGCTCGACCAGGACTGGAAGCATGTCGGCGGCGACAAGCCCTCCAAGGAGGTCTTCATGCACCGCGCCGTGCTGACCGCGCGGCCGGAGGCGGGCGCCGTGGTGCATCTGCACTCCACCTATGCGACCGCCATCGGCTGCCTGGCGGCGCCGGGCGAGAGCGCGCCGATCCCGCCGCTGACGCCGTATTTCGTCATGCGCGTCGGCCGCAGCCTGCCGGTGATCCAGTACTACCGCCCCGGCGACGGCGCGATGGAGCAGGAGATCCACGAGGCGGCCAAGGGCGCGCGCGCCATGCTGCTGGCCAACCATGGCCCGGTGGTCTCCGGCAAGAGCCTGGTCGATGCCGTCTATGCCGCCGAGGAGCTGGAAGAATCGGCGAAGCTCGCCTTGATGCTGCGCGGCCAGAACGCGCGCGCGCTGACCCCGGCCCAGGTGAACGACCTGCTCAGCACTTTCGGCTGAGGCGGGCACACAAGCTTCGGGCGACCGACAACCACCGGCGATCCAGACCGGCGGCGCCCAAGAGGAACGTCGAAGCAAAGGAAAGCGCACGCCGGCAGCCAGGCCGGCGAAACAGCAACCTGCTTTCGACAACGGCGTCGCACGCCGCGGGCAACGACCCGCGGCGGCACGCCACGGAGTGGAACGAATGAGTGCAATGACCGGCGGCGCTGCCGCCGTGCCGGACAAGGCGCAGGACGGGCTCTACCGCAAGGTGGCGTTCCGCATCATGCCGCTGCTGGTGCTCTGCTACGTGATCGCCTATCTCGACCGCGTCAATGTCGGCTTCGCCAAGCTGCAGATGTCGGTCGACCTCGGCTTCAGCGAGACCGTCTTCGGCCTCGGCGCGGGCATTTTCTTCCTCGGCTACTTCTTCTTCGAGGTGCCCAGCAACATCATCCTGCACCGGGTCGGCGCGCGCATGTGGATCGCGCGCATCATGATCACCTGGGGCATCCTCTCGGCGCTGTTCATGTTCGTCGAGACGCCGTGGCAGTTCTACACGCTGCGCTTCCTGCTCGGCGCCGCCGAGGCCGGCTTCTATCCGGGCGTCATCCTGTACCTGACCTACTGGTTCCCCTCGAACCGGCGGGCGAAGATGTTCGCCATCTTCCAGGCAGGCAGTCCGGCGGCCGGCATCTTCGGCAATCCGCTCTCCGGCTGGATCATGGACGCCTTCAACGGCACCGCCGGCTGGGCCGGCTGGCAGTGGATGTTCCTGATCGAGGCGATCCCCGCCTTGGTGCTGGGCCTCGTCGTCATCGCCATGCTCGACAATGGCGTGCAGGACGCGAAGTGGCTGAACCAGAGCGAGAAGGACATCCTGGCGCGCAACATCGCCGCCGATGAAAGCGGCAAGTCGGGCTCGCATTCGCTGCGCGCCATCTTCTCCGACTGGCGCGTCTGGCAGATGTGCCTGATCTACTTCTGCTTCGTCATGGGCCAGTACGGGCTGACGCTGTGGATGCCGACGCTGGTGCGCGCCTCGGGCGTCACGGGCAACTTCAACATCGGCCTGCTCAGCGCCATTCCCTTCGTCTGCGCCATCATCGCCATGGTGATCTTCAGCCGCAGCGCCGATCGCCATCGCGAGCGTCGCTGGCACCTGGTGATCCCGGCGATGCTGGCCACTGTCGGCTTCACCGTCGCGGCCACCGCCTCGAGCACCACCATCGCCATCATCTTCCTGTCGATGGCCGCCGCCGGCGTGCTGGCCTGCGCGCCGCTGTTCTGGTCGCTGCCGACCGCCTTCCTGACCGGCGCCGCCGCCGCCTCGGGCATCGCGGTGATCAACTCGGTGGGCAACCTGGCCGGATTCGCCAGCCCCTACATGATCGGCACGCTGCGCGACATGACCGGGTCGTCCGCCATCGGCATGTATGTGCTGGCCGGCTGCCTGGTCGTCGGCGCCGCCATCGTGCTGACCGTGCCGGCGAAGATGGTCAATCGCTGAGCACCTGACCGCGGACGGGCTTTTTTCGGGCCCGTCCGCATCTTTCTCTCAGCCGCCCTTGTGGCGCGCCAGCAATTCGGGCTGCAGCAGCTTGCCCGGGTTCATGATGTTCTGCGGATCGAAGCACTGCTTCAGCCGCGCCATCATCTCCATCTCGACATCGCTCTTGTAATGCGCGAGCTCCGCGATGCGCAGCCGGCCGACGCCATGCTCGGCGGTGATCGAGCCGCCGAGGCCGATGACGATGTCATGCACGATGCGGTTCACCTCCGGCAGATAGGACTGCCACAGCGCGAAATCGCCGCCCTCGGCCTGGATCGGGTTGTAGTGGATATTGCCGTCGCCCAGATGGCCGAAGCCGAAGGAGCGGATGCCGGGGAAGCGCGCCGCCAGCGCCGCGTCGGCCTCGGCGATGAAGCGCGGCACCTGCGACACCGGCACCGAGACGTCGTGCTTGTAGGAAGCGCCCTCCAGCCGCTGGCCTTCCGGTGCGCCCTCGCGGATGCGCCACAGCGCGGCCGCCTGCTCGGCCGAGGCGGCCAGCGTGCCGTCCAGCACCTCTGCCGCCTCCATCCCCGCCTGCAGCACCGCCAGCAGCCGCTGGCGCAGCGCCTCCTCGTCGCCCTGGGCGTTCAGCTCGACCAGGATGTACCAGTCGTAGCGCGTGGCCAGCGGGTCGGCGACGCGGCTGTTGTGGCGCATGGCGATGTCGAGGCAGCGCCGCTCCATCAGCTCGAAGGTGGTGATGTTCTCTCCCAGGTTCTTCCGCGCACGGCGCAGCCAGGCCACCGCATGCGCAGGATCGGGCACCGCCAGGAACGCCGTCGCGCTCGCCGGCGTCTGCGGCAACAGACGAAGGGTTGCCGCGGTGATGATGCCGAGCGTGCCTTCGGCGCCGATGAAAAGCTGCTTCAGGTCGTAGCCGGCGCTGTCCTTGCGCAGGCCGCGCAGCCCGTCCCAGATGCGGCCGTCGGGCAGCACCACCTCGACGCCCAGCACCAGCCCGCGCGCCGTGCCATAGCGCAGCGCCTGCACGCCGCCGGCATTGGTCGAGAGGTTGCCGCCGATCTGGCAGCTGCCCTCGGCGCCGAGGCTCAGGGGAAAAAGCCGCCCGGCCTCGGCCGCCGCCTGCTGGATGGTGGCCAGCACGCAGCCCGCATCGACGGTGATGGTGTCGTTGTCCAGGTCGATCGCGCGGATCTTCTGCATCCGTGACGTCGACAGGATAATCTCGGAATTGTCGGCATGCGGCTGGCTGGCGCCGGTCAGCCCGGTGTTGCCGCCCTGCGGCACGATCGGCGTCGCCGTCGCCGCGCAGATGGCGACGACGGCGGCCATCTGCGCCGTGTCGGCCGGCATCACCACCGCCGGCACCGCGCCGGTCCAGTTGTCGCGCCAGGCCACCAGATGGGGCTGCTTGGCGTCGGCGTCGGTGATGACGCCGCGCTCGCCGACGATGGCGCGGATCGGCGCCATCACCGCGCGCTCGAAGCGCCCCCGGTCGCGCAGCAGGCCCTGCTCGGCAGAAACGTCGTTGTGGTCGGGCATGCTGTTCTCTCCCTGGGGCAGGTCGGTTCTTATTCGGCCGCGCTGGCGCCGAGGGCGGCCTCGCGCCGCTGCGCGCGCCCCAGCCACAGCGCGATGCCGGCCGCCACCACCATCAGCGCCGCGATCACCAGCAGCGCCGCCATGATGCTGTCGGTGCGGTCCTTGACGATGCCGATCAGCTGCGGACCGATATAGCCGCCGATATTTCCGATGCAGTTGATCACGGCGACGCCGACCGCCGCCGCCGCCCCGCTGAGGAAGGCGGTCGGCATGGTCCAGAACACCGGCAGCGCCACGTTGATGCCGATCAGCGCGATCGACAGCGCGATCATGCCCCAGACCGGGCTCTGGATATAGGCCGACATCACCATGCCGACGGCGCCCACCAGGATCGGCAGCACGGTATGCCACAGCCGTTCGCCGGTGCGGTCGGAATGGCGCGTCCACAGCGTCATGCCGATGGCGGCGCCAATTGGCGGCAGCGCGGCCAGCAGGCCGATATGGAAGGGGTCGGAGATGCCGTATTCGCGCACCAGCCCCTGCACGATCTGCGGCAGCCAGAAGCTGAGGCCGTAGAGGCCGATGACCGGGCCGAGATAGACCGCGCCCAGCAGCCAGACCCGGGGGCTTTTCAGCGCGGCCATGATGCCGTCGGAATGGGCCGCGGCGCGCTCGGCCTCCTCCGCCTGCAGCCGCGTGGTCAGCCATTGCCGCTCGGCCGGCGCCAGCCACTTCGCATCCTGCGGCTTGTCGGTCAGGTAGAACAGCGTGACGATGCCGAGCAGGACAGCAGGGATGGCTTCGACGATGAACATCCACTGCCAGCCGGCCAGGCCCCAGATGCCGTGCATGTGGAACAGCGCGCCCGACAGCGGCGCGCCGATGATGCCCGACAACGGCGTCACCAGGATCAGCAGGCCGAAGGCGCGGGCGCGGTATTGCGCCGGGAACCAGGTGGTCAGGTAGTAGATCATGCCGGGGAAGAAGCCGGCCTCGGCGATGCCGAGCAGGAAGCGCACCGTGTAGAAGCTCCAGGGCCCGGTGATGAAGGCCATGCAGCCCGACAGGATGCCCCAGGTGATCATGATCCGCGCGATCCAGATCCGCGCGCCGAAGCGGCGCATGGCCAGGTTGCTCGGCGCCTCGCACAGCACATAGCCGATGAAGAAGATGCCGGCGCCGATGCCGAAGACCGTGGCGCTGAAGCCGAGATCCTGGTTCATGCGCAGCGCGGCGAAGCCGACATTCACCCGGTCCAGCCAGCTGACGAAATAGCAGACGCCAAGGAAGGGCATCAGCCGCCAGATCACCTTGCGGATCGTCGTTTGCTCGACCTGATCCATCTTTTTTCCCGTTGCTCCCCTGGGGCCGACCTGTCTTCCGACGCGGGCCGGCGTCGCGTCGTCGTCTTGGGCTTAGACGCTGCGCCCGGCATCGATGTCGAGGATCACGCCGGTGACGAAGCAGGCCTCGTCGGAAGCCGGGTGCAGCGCCACCTTGTCCTTGAGCCGCATGCCGCTGTTCCTACAGCCTCCGGCGGCGCGAGGGCGCGCGGCGTCGCGCCACGCCGGGTCACCTCTCCCCGTCCCGCCGGTCTTCTTTGGATGTCTTGGCCCACCCCCCGGCGTGATCCCAGGGCGGCGGTCCGGCAGGCGGCATCTTCGAGCCGGAGGAGCGGGCTGGCAAAGCCCGGCTGACGCATAACAGCTATATGCCTGGCGTTATCTCTGGTCCGATGTTCGGCGCGGCCACCGCCTCGCCGCGATGCTTCAGCCGCGACCCGTCCGGATTGCGGGTGATGCCGCGCAGCACGTCGAGCGGCACCAGCCGCTCCACCTCCTCCTGCACGATGGCCATGGTGGCGCGCGCCAGCGGCGTCACCGGCTTGTTGGCGGGCGTCGCGATCACCAGCAGCGCCCGCATCGCCGCCGAGCGGAAAGGCCGCACCCGCAAACGGCCGTCACGCACCTCGCGATGCACGGCGCCGAAGGGCAGCACGGTGGGACCGACGCGGCGTTCCACCAATTGCTTCAGCGCGGCCACGCAATCCACCTCGGTCAGCACGCGCGGGCGGACACCCTCGGCGGCGCAGGCGGAATCCAGCACGCGGCGCAGCCCGTTCTCCGGCCCCGGCAGCACGCAGTCGCGCCCCGCGAGCTCCACCAGCGAGACCGGGCCGCGCGGCGCGTCGGTGCCCGGCTCCAGTGGCGGCTCGATCAGGAAAAGGTCTTCCAGCAGCAGCGGGGTTGCGATCAGGCTGGGGCTGCTGCGGGCGTCGTAGAGAACGGCCAGGTCGATGCGCGCCGCCTCGCTCCATTCCAGCAGCACGGCGCTGAAGGCCTCGCGGATGCGCAACCGCGCGCGCGGGAAAGCGCTGGCGAAGCGCAGCGCCAGGTCGGCGCCCATGCTGGCCGAGAGCGAGGGCGGAATGCCGAGCGTGACGCTGCCGGTCGCGTCCAGCGCGCCGGTCGACAGCTCCTCCCGCACATCGGCCAGCTGCTGCATGACGCCTTGCGCCACGGCCAGGAAGCGCCGCCCGGGCTCGGTCAGCGAGACGCCACGGCCATGCCGGTAGAAGAGCTCGCGGCCGAGCGAGGCCTCCAGGCTGCCGATCTGGCGGCTGAGCGCCGGCTGGCTGACGCCGAGGCGCACTGCGGCGCGCGACAGGCTGCCGGCGGCGGCGGTCTCCAGGAAATAGCGGATTTCCAGCAGATCCATCGGCGTTCCCCCTGCTCGTTGCCGGCAGCCTAGGCCGCGGCTCAAGCCCTGCCAATCCGGTTATAGCTCTTATCCAACGCGTCGTGTTTCCGGGGCGCCAGCGGCTGCTATCCTGGGGACAAAGGAAAACCGTCCGGGGGAAAGAGGCGCATGGCATCGTCGCCGCTAGGCAGCATGAGCTACCAGTATCTGGCCACGCAGCAGGCCGCCTATGCGCGCGATCCGGCCTCGGTCGAGCCGGGCTGGCGGGTGCTGCTGCAGGTGCTCGAGGAGCTCGAAGCCGGTGTGCCGCCGGGCGACGGCGCTTCGGAGGAATGGCGCGCCCGTGGCCATCTGCGCGCCTGGCTCGACCCGCTGTCGCCGCGTCCTGCCCCCGCCATCGATCCCCTGGAACACTGCTATACTAGTAGCCTTGCGGTGGAGTCGGCGCATATCGATGATGCCGACCGCCGCGCCTGGCTGCGGGCTGCCGTCGAGCAGGGGGCCGGCCTGCCGCCCCCCGCCGATCCGTGTGCGCTGCTGGAAGCGCTGGTCGAGGCCCAGGAATTCGAGGCCTTCCTGGCGCTGAAATTCCCGACCAAGAAACGTTTTGGCGCCGAAGGGGCGGAGGCGTTGCTGCCGCTGCTGCGGCGCCTGCTGCAGCAGGCCGCGGCGGCCGGCGTCACCCGCGCGGTGATCGGCACCATGCATCGCGGCAGGCTGTCGATCATGGCCAATCTGCTGGGCCGCTCGCTGGCGCGCATGCTCGCCGAGATCAAGGGCGCCCACCCCTTCCCCGCCGATGCGCCGCGTGCCGGCGACGTGCCATACCACCTGGGCGACGATGTCGAGTTGTCCTTCGGTGGCCGCGCGATCCGGGTGACGCTGCTGGCCAATCCGTCGCATCTGGAGGCCGTCGATCCGCTGGTGCTCGGCCGCGCCCGCGCCGCGCAGGATGCCGTGGGCAACAGCGACACCGTGCTGCCGATCCTGCTGCACACCGATGCCGCCGTGATCGGCCAGGGCATCGTCGCCGAATGCATCCAGCTCGGCGGGCCGGCAGGCTATTCGGTTGGCGGCGCGGTGCATGTCGTGGTCAACAACCAGATCGGCTTCACCACCGAGGCCGAGGAGGGTCGCACCTCCCGCCACTGCACCGGCGTTTGGAAGGCTGTGGACGCCGCCATCCTGCATGCCAATGGCGACGACCCCGAGGCCGTGGCGCG
The DNA here is from genome assembly GCF_902706185.1 of Roseomonas sp. 18066. Lineage (GTDB taxonomy): Bacteria > Pseudomonadota > Alphaproteobacteria > Acetobacterales > Acetobacteraceae > Pseudoroseomonas. Next base: position 23,355 of record NZ_CACSJM010000072.1, read on the forward strand.
CGCCGCCGATATCGCCCTCGCCTGGCGCCAGGCGCAGCGCGCGGACGTGGTGATCGACCTGGTCTGCTATCGCCGCAACGGCCATAACGAGATCGACGAGCCCGGCTTCACCCAGCCCGGCCTCTATGCGCGGATCGCCGCGCATCCGCCGGTGCTCGAGAGTTTCTCGGCGGTGCTGCAGCAGCGCGGCCTCGTCACCGTCGACGAGGTTGCCGCGTTGCTGGAAGCGGCACGCGCAAAACTGCAGGCGAGCTATGCCGAGGCCGCTTCCTTCCGCAGCAACGAAAGCGGCTATGCGCCGCGACCGCCGACCCGCACGGAAGACACCGGCGTGGGCGCGCCGACGTTGCAGCGCATCGCCGACCATCTGGCCGCGGTGCCGGAGGGTGCGACGCTGCATCCCCGCATGCCGCGCATCCTGAAGCAGCGGACGCTGGACCCCGCCGGCATCCCCTGGCCCAGCGCCGAGGCGCTGGCCTTCGGCAGCCTGCTGCTGCAGTGCGTACCGGTGCGGCTGTCGGGGCAGGATGTGGTGCGCGGCGCCTTCTCCCACCGGCATTTCTGGCTGACCGACCGCGAGACCGGCACGCGCCATGTCGGGTTGGACGGGCTCGACGCCACCCAGGCGCGCTTCGCCGCCTATAACAGCCCCTTGTCAGAATATGCCGTGCTGGGCTTCGAATATGGCTACAGCCTGGAGCGGCCCGAGGCGCTGGTGATCTGGGAGGCGCAGTTCGGCGACTTCGCCAATGGCGCGCAGATCATCATCGACCAGTTCGTCGCCGCGGCCGAGGAGAAATGGTGCGGCGCCTCGCGGCTGGTGATGCTGCTGCCGCATGGGCTGGAGGGCCAGGGGCCGGAACATTCCTCCGCGCGCCTCGAACGTTTCCTGCAGCTGGCGGCGGGCGACAACATGCGCATCGCCAATCCCTCGACCCCGGCCAACTATTTCCACATGCTGCGCGAGCAGGGGCTGGGCCGGCACAACCGCCCGCTGGTGGTGATGAGCCCGAAGAAGCTGCTGCGCCTGCCGGCCGCGTTGTCGCCGCTCGAGGCCTTCCTGCCGGGCGAGGCCTTTCACCCCGTGATCGCCGATGTCCCGGCCAAGGCCGAGAAGATCCTGATCTGCAGCGGCAAGATGGCCTATGAGCTGGAGGAGGAACGCGCAGCCACCGGCGCCCCCATCGGCATCGTGCGGCTGGAGCAGCTCTATCCTTTCCCCGCCGAAGCCCTCGCGGCGATCCTGACGAAGCATCCGCAAGCGGCGCTCGCCTGGGTGCAGGAGGAACCGGAGAACATGGGCGCCTGGCGCTGGCTCGACCGCCAGATCGAGGCGCTGGCCGAGGCGAATGGCGTCGCCCGCCCGCGTCCCGCCTATCATGGTCGCGCCGCCTCGCCCTCGCCTGCCGGCAGCTTCCATGGCGCGCATGACGCCGAGCAGCGCGCCATCGTCGAGGCCGCCTTCGGCCGAACCGCCACCCGCCAGGAGGCCGCGGAATGAGCACCATCCTGTCCGGCATGCGCATCGTCGAGGTCAGCGCCTTCATCGCAGCACCGCTCGGCGGCATGACGCTGGCGCAGCTCGGCGCCGAGGTCATCCGCATCGACCCGATCGGCGGCAATATCGATTATCGCCGCTGGCCGCTGGCGCCTTCCGGACGCAGCCTCTACTGGGCCAGCCTCAATCGCGGCAAGCGTTCCATCGCGCTGGCCCTGAACAAGCCCGAGGGCCAGGAGATCGCCCGCGCGCTGATCGGCGCCCCCGGGCCCGATGCCGGCTTCCTGCTGACCAACCTGCCGGCCAGCGGCTGGATGAGCCACGCGGCGCTCTCCGCCGCCCGCGCCGACCTGATCATGCTGCGGCTGACCGGACATTTCGACGGCAGCGCCGCGGTCGACTACACGGTGAACTGCGCCTCCGGCTTCCCGATGGCCACCGGCGATGGCGAGGCGCCGGTCAATCATGTGCTGCCTGCCTGGGACATCGCCGCCGGCCTGTATCTGTCGACCGGGCTGCTGGCCGCCGAGCGCGCCCGGCGTCGCGACGGCCAGGGCCGCGAGGTGACGCTGGCGCTGTCCGACGTGATGCTCGCCAGCGTCGGCAACCTGGGCTATCTCGCCGATGTTGCCGTCAACAACAATGTCCGGCCGCCGATGGGCAACGACCTCTATGGCGCGCTGGGCCGCGATTTCCCGACCAGCGACGGGCGGCGGATCATGATCGTCGCCATTTCCAACCGGCAATGGCGCGCCATCGGCAAGGCGACGGGCCTGACCGAGCGGCTGGCGATGATCGGGCCGATGATGCAGGTCGACCTCGACACCGAGGGCGGCCGCTTCCACGCCCGCGGCGCCATTTTTTCTCTGCTGGAATCCTGGTGCGCCACGCGGACGCTGGCCGAGATTGCCACCGCCTTCGAAGGCAGCGGCGTGCTCTGGGGCCCGTATCAGGATTTCGGCCAGCTGCTGGCCGAAGATCCCCGCTGCAGCACGGCCAATCCGCTCTTCGCCGAGATCAACCAGCCGGGGGCGGGGCGCATCCTGGCGCCGGGCACGCCACTGGCCTTCACCGGCGGCGACCGGCTGCCGCCCGCGCCGGCGCCGGCGCTGGGCCAGGACAGCGACGCGGTGCTGGCCGAGGTGCTCGGGCTTTCCTCGGCCGCCATCGGCAAGCTGCATGATGCCGGCATCGTCGCCGGCCCCCTCCCCGACGCCGCCTGAAGGATTCTTTCGGTCATGCCCAACGATCTGAGCGGCGGCGATCGCCTTTTCTCCCAGTGCTCCTCGCTGCTGACGGCGGCGGAGAAGCTGTTCGACGGCGCGCGGCTCTCGGTCGGCGCGCTGGTGGCGCCGGGCCAGAAGCCCGATCCGGCGGCGCTGGAAAAGCATCAGTTCAGCGCCCATGCTTTGGCCTGGCAGGCCACCTATGTCGAGGCGCTGCGCCAGGCGCTGGACTGGGCGCGGCGACTGCAGGCGGCGGGCGCGCTCGGCGCGGCGGAACGCGCCATCCTGCATCTGGCCTTCGCCGAATATGGCGCGCAGCTCGCTGGCGGCATCCCGATGAGCCAGTCGGAAATCGCGCGCCCGGCCGACCTGAACTTGCCCGCCGAGGCCATCGCCGCCTATGCCGCGGAGCCGGCGCTCGCCACGTTGAACGACCGCGCGGCGCTGGAGGCTTCGCGCCTGGCGCTGACGACGGAAATGCTCGAAGGCCGCTTCGGCGCGCTGGCGCTGGAGGACGAGATGCTCGCCGCCATGCGCGACGAATTTCTGCGATTTGGCGCCGCCGAGATCGTGCCGCATGCGCCGGGCTGGCATGGCCGTGACGAGCTCATTCCGATGGATCTCGTCGACAAGCTCGCGGGGATGGGCGTCTTCGGCCTGACCGTGCCGGAGGAGAATGGCGGGCTCGGCCTTGGCAAGGTCGCCATGTGCCTGGTCTCCGAGGCGCTGAGCGGCGCCTATCTCGGCGTCGGCTCGCTCGGCACGCGGGCCGAGATCGCGGCCGAGCTGATCCGCCTCGGCGGCACCGCGGAACAGCAGGCGCGCTGGCTGGCCGGGCTCGCCAGCGGCGAGGTCCTGCCCACCGCCGTCTTCACCGAGCCGAACACCGGTTCCGACCTCGGCAGCCTGCGCACGCGGGCGGTGCGGGAGGGCGATGTCTATCGGATCTTTGGGGCCAAGACCTGGATCACCCATGGCGCGCGTTCCGACCTGATGACGCTGCTGGTGCGCACCGATCCGGGCAGCACCGGCTATCGCGGGCTGTCGATGCTGCTGGCCGAGAAGCCGCGCGGCACTGAGAAAGATCCGTTTCCGGCGCAGGGGATGTCGGGCACGGAGATCCCCGTGCTGGGCTATCGCGGCATGAAGGAATACGAGATTTCCTTCGACGGCTTCGAGGTGCCGGTGGCCAACCTGCTCGGCGGCGTCGAGGGCCAGGGCTTCAAGCAGCTGATGGAAACCTTCGAGAGCGCCCGCATCCAGACCGCCGCCCGTGCGCTGGGCGTGGCGCAGAACGCGCTGGAGCTCGGGCTGAGCTACGCCCGCGACCGCAGCCAGTTCGGCAAGCCGATCCAGCATTTCCCGCGCGTGCATGCCAAGCTGGCGATGATGGCGACCGAGACCATGGTCGCGCGCCAGCTGGCCTATTTCGCCGCGCGGCAGAAGGATGCCGGGCGGCGCTGCGACATCGAGGCCGGCATGGCCAAGCTGCTGGCCGCGCGCATCGCCTTCGCCAATGCCGATGCGGCGCTGCAGATCCATGGCGGCAATGGCTATGCGCTGGAATATCCGATCAGCCGCGTGCTGTGCGACGCCCGCATCCTGTCGATCTTCGAGGGCGCCGCCGAGATCCAGGCGCAGGTGATCGCGCGCGGGCTGCTCGGCCGCGCCAACTGATCAGGCGGCCCGCAACGACGGGCCGCCTTCGTCCAGGAAAAGAGGGAGAGAAAGAATGAAGCGTCGTTCCTTGTTGTCGCTGGCGGCTGCTGCCGGCGGTGCTGCCGCCCTGCCGGCGCGCGCGGATACCTGGCCGTCGAAGCCGGTCAGCATCGTCGTGGGCTTCCCGCCGGGCACCGCGACCGACAGCATCGCGCGCCTGCTGGCCGACCGGCTGAGCCAGGGCATGGGGCAGCGCTTCGTCGTCGACAACCGCAGCGGCCAGGGCGGCTCGATCGGCGCGGTCTTCGTCGCCCGCGCCGCGGCGGATGGCTACACCATCACCGTCGGCGCCTCGGCGCCGCAGGCGATCAACCCGCATATCTATCCGAACCTGGGCTATGATCCGCGCGTCGACTTCACGCCGATCGCCCAGCTGGTGCAGCTGCCCTATGTGCTGGTCGCCGGCAAGCATACCGGCTTCACCTCGATCGCCGATGTCGTGGCCAAGGCGAAGAAGTCGCCGGGCGAGGTGACGTTTGCGACCACCGGCAATGGCACGACGTCGCAGCTGCTGATGGCCATGCTGGGGCGCGAGGCCGGCATCAGCCTGACCCATGTGCCCTATCGCGGCACGGCGCAGTCGGTGACCGACATCGTCGCCGGCCGCGTCGACCTGACCTTCGACACGCAGATCGGCACGCTGCCCTTCATCCGCGACAACCGCGTGGTGCCGCTGGCCGTGGGCACCAAGGCGCGCCAGCCGACCCTGCCGCAGGTGCCGACCACCGCCGAGGCCGGCTTCCCCGAGACCCAGGGCGGCGCCTGGCTCGGCCTGCTGGCACCCGCCAGGCTGCCGCAGCCGATCGTCGAGACCCTGGCGCAGAACGTCGCCAAGGCGCTGGCCGACAGCGACCTGATGCGCACCATCGCCGATATCGGCGCCGTGGTGGATTACGCCGGCCCCGCCGAGTTCGGCGCCACGCTGCGCGCCGATTACGACCGCTGGGGCGAGATCGTCCGCGTCACCGGCACCAAGATCGATTGATGCCTCCGGCGGCTTGGCTGCGCCGCATCGGCGGCGGCGCCCGTTCGCGCGCTCAGCCGGCGGTGCCGGCTGCAGGTCAGGCTGAGAAGGCCAGTGTCACTCCACCGGCCGCCGCAGCGCCGGCGTCGAGAAGCGGGCCCGGATCCAGGCCCGCGCCATCGGCGCCAGGCGCTGCCAGGCCAGCCAGCCGCCGATGCCGACCACCGCGGCGATGGCCAGGGCCTGCGGCATCTCGTCCTTGTCGACCTGGCTGGCGAGCCAGCCGCCGATGCTGCCCGGCATGATCATCAGCGGCGCCCAGACGATGGCGGAGAGCACATTGGCGCTCTGGAACCGCCAATGCCCCATGCGGATGACGCCGGCCGCCAGCGGCGTCACCGCGCGCAGCGGACCGATGAAGCGGCCGTAGAACACCGCGCTCCAGCCGAAGCGCAGGAACAGCCGGGTGGCCCAGGCATAGGGACGGCGCCAGTTGCGCGGCAGGCGGCGGCGGATGCGGTGCGGCCCAACGGCGCGCGCCAGCCAGAAGCCCGCGGCATCGCCCAGGATGCCGCCGGCGATGCAGCCGATCAGCACCGGCCCGGGCTCCAGCAGCCCGCCGCCGATCATGGCGCCCAGGCCCAGCAGCAGCGCCGTGGAGGGCACCAGGATGCTGACGATGGGGAAGGATTCCAGGAAGGCGATGGCAAAGGTCACAGGACCCGCCCAGCCGGCATTGACGCGGATCCAGGCCTCCAGCGAGGCCAGCGCGGTGTCGATCATGGACGGGTTGTAATTGAGCGGGGGCGGCGATGCCAGATGGGTTTTGGTGTCGGTCCCCCCATAACCGAGCTTTGAACCCTTTCCCTCTCTGAGGCCCGCAAGAAGAACCACATAGGACCGGCAAATCTTCGCAGTGCCACGGGATTGTAATCGTCGAGTATATTGAAGTTCCGAGGCGCGAAATTTTCGCGAACAGCTCAACGCGAGAGTAGTAACAGCAGAGCTACCCGAGCCGATTGCAAGCCCGCCCAGCCGCCGTGGATGCTAGGCGACGCGGTCATCCCAGACTGTCTGGCGCCGCCATAGCGGTATTAATGAGCGGAGGGACTGGAGGGCACCAAGAGTTGGTCCTACTTAACTCAATTGCCAAGCTTTAGAAGCCTTCGGGGGTTGAACGAAGGGGCTTTGGAGCGTGTAGGAGGCGGGCAGCGCATCCAGGGGCAAGGGCGAGAGCAAATTCTCGGATGCGAGGCGCGGGACGGCAAGATCAGCAGGGAGCGAGGCAAGACTCCTGCTCCTCAGAACGTCTTTATGGACGTCATAGGATATGGAGGGCTGAGCTAGGCCCCTCCCCCCGCCACCACCACCTCCCCTTCAGCCTCCCCACACCATCTCCTTGTTCACCAGGAGGCTCGCCAGGCGCCGAATGAACCCCGCATGCCCCGCACTACCGCCCGCGCCTCGGCGCAGGCCGCGTCCAGCCTCCCGGCGACGCGGCGTGCGACATCCGGCTCCTCGGCGAGTAGCGCGGGGACGTCGGCGGGATCTGGCATGCCGCGCCAGACTAGGCTCAGGACTCATTGATCCAGAAGAGGACGGTGGCCGCGAGGCAGATAGCGGAGAAGAAGGTGTGGGCGCAGCGGTCGTAGCGCATGGCGACGCGGCGCCAGTCCTTGATACGGCCGAACATG
>NZ_CACSJM010000073.1 GCF_902706185.1 Roseomonas sp. 18066
CCGCAGCACCGGCGAGGGCGCCCGCAACACCCAGCTGCGCAGCGGCGGCGGGGTCCAGCCGGCGGTGGGCACGCCGCCCACGGCCGGGACCGGCGCCTGCTCCAGCGGCACCGGCGCCGGGGTGACCGGGCGGATGCGGTCGAACTGCCGGGCGGAGCCGGCCATCATGTCGCCGCCCGGGCTGGTCTCGTTCGGCCACATCTGAGCCGCCGCCCCGCCGGGCAGCAGCACGGGCGAGGCCAGCATCGCCATCAGGAAGAAAGCCCGAGCCGGGAAGCGCATGAAAAAAATGCCGCCGAAGGAATGGGCGGGCAGGATGCCGTCCCCATCCCCTGCGATCAAGTTCCAGGATTGAGACGCTGAAGCACAACCGTCGGGCGGTCCTGCCCCGGCGAGAAACTCAGCGGACCGCCAGCCAGCCCAGGATCACCACGCCCAGCGCGATGCGGTAATAGGCGAAGGGGGTGAAGCCGATGCGGCTGATCACCGACATCAGCCAGCGCACGATCAGCAGCGCGACGACGAAGGCGGCGACGAAGCCGATGCCGATCAGCCCGGCGGCGCTGAAATCAAGCTCCGCCCGGTTCTTGTAGAGGCTGAACACGGTGGCCGCGATCATCGTCGGGATGGCCAGCAGGAAGCTGAACTCGGCCGCGGTGCGCCGGTCGACGCCGACCAGCAGGGCGCTGATGATGGTGGCCCCCGACCGGCTGGTGCCCGGGATCATCGCCAGCGCCTGGCCGAAGCCGATCAGCAGCGCCGCCAGCGGCCCGATCTCCGGCACCGAATGGATGCTGGGATCGGGGCGGGCGCGCTCGATGACGATGATGGCGATGCCGCCCACGATCAGGGCGATGGCCACCACCAGCGGCGTGTAGAGCAGCTCGGTGACCGTCTTGTAGAGGGTGGCGCCCAGCACCATCGCCGGCAGGAAGGCCAGGGCCAGGTTCATGGCGAAGTAGTATTCGTGGCTGCCGCGCTTCCACATGCCCAACGCGATGCGGATCAGCGTCGCCCGGAACAGCCAGATCACCGCCAGCACGGCGCCCAGCTGGATGCTGATCTCGAAGGTCTTCCCCGGCGGGCCGTGGAAGCCGATGGCCTCCGCCAGCAAAATCAGGTGGCCGGTCGAGGAGATCGGCAGGAATTCGGTGAGGCCCTCGACCACCCCCATCAACAGGGCGGAAAGTGCCAGGGAAAAGTCCATGAAGGGGTCCTGCCAGGAAGGGCCTTCCGGATAGCCCGGCCGGCCCTGCCTTGTCACTCAAACCCCTCGGGAAAGGCCAAAAATTTCTTATATTTTAACGACATGCAGGGGCCGCGAAAAATCCCGCGGCCCCTGCCCCGTCACGGTATCAACGCACCGTCTTCAGCGACCCGCTTTCAGCGAACCGTCTGCTGGGCGGTGAAGGCGAAGTTGTCGAAGGAGTTCTCGGCGACGCGGAACCAGGCATATTCGTCGTCGCGGAAGCGGCGATAGGATTCCCAGATCTTCTTGAAGCGCTCGTTCTTCGCGCTGGTCTCGTCATAGAGCTCATGCGCGGCCTTCCAGGCGGCGCCGAGGATCTCGCGCGACCAGGGGCGCAGCTGGGCGCCCGCCGCCACCAGCCGGCGCAGCGCCTGCGGGTTGCCGGCGTCGTAGCGCGCGGTCATCTCCTGGTCGGCCTCGGCGCAGGCCACCTCCAGCGCCGCCTTGTAGGGGGCGGGCAGCGCCTCGAAGGCGGGCTTGTTGATCATCAGGTGCAGCCGCGCGCCCGGCTCCCAGAAGCCCGGGAAATAGTAGTTCGGCGCGACGCGGGCGAAGCCCAGCTTCTCGTCGTCATAGGGGCCGACGAATTCCACCGCATCCAGCGTGCCGCGTTCCAGCGAGGGATAGATGTCGGCCGCCGCGACCTGCGTCGGCACCGCGCCCAGCTTGGCGAAGACTTGGCCGGCGAAGCCCGCGATGCGGAACTTCAGGCCATGCAGCTCGGCCACCGTCTTCACTTCCTTGCGGAACCAGCCGCCCATCTGGGCCCCGGTGTCGCCGGCGCTGAAGGCCACGATGTTGTAGGAGCCGAACAGCTCGTTCGCCAGCGCCTGGCCGCCGCCATGCCGGTTCCAGGCATTGAACATGCGGGTGTTCAGGCCGAAGGGCATGGCGGTGAAGAAGGCGAAGGAAGGGTCCTTGCCGGTGTAGTAGTAGGACGCCGAATGCGCGCATTCGACCGTGCCCGCCTGCACCGCGTCCAGCGCCTGCAGCCCGCCGACGATCTCGCCCGCCGGGAAGCAGCGGATCTGGAACTTGTTGTCGGTCAGGGCGGCCACGCGGCGGGCGATCAGCTCCGGCGTGCCGAACAGGATGTCCAGGTTGCGCGGAAAGCTGCTGGTCAGCCGCCAGCGCAGCTCCGGCGCGGCCTGCGCCAAGGCGGGGGCAGCCAGCGCGACGGGCGCGGCAGCCGCCGCGGCGCCGAGCAGGGCGCGACGATTCATGACGGATTCCTCCCAGGGAAACGCAACAATCTTGCCCGTAGCCCATCGGCGCCAGCAAGGAAAGCCCGCGCATCGCCGCCGTTCCAGCCTGCTCAATTTTGGGAAGCATCGGGGGAAAACTGCGTGAAGCGTTAACTCGACGCTTTTTAAGCAATCCGTCATGCTGCAAGCGCGGGCGGAGCCATTCCCCCGGTTTCCTGAACGAGGCGGAGGGCGATGCGAAGCTTCCTTACCGGATGGATCCTGGCGGCCGGGCTGGCGCTCGGCCTGGTCAGCCACCCCGCGCTGGCGCAGACCGGCAACCCGACGCATGACGCGCTGCTGGCCCGCCCGGCCACCGAGCGCCCCGGCATCTTCCACCAGGCGCTGCAGCAGCGTGGCAATGCCTGCACCGGCGTGATCGCCGCCTATTTCGCCGGGCTGGACCCGTCGCGCACCGCCTATTGGGATGTCCGCTGCCGCGATGGCGGGTCCTACCGCACCGCCATCGCGCCGGTGCGCTATGCCCAGCCCGCCTTCATCACCTGCGGCGCCGTGGTGCCGGCCCCGGCCGGCGGCCCCTGCTTCCAGCCGATCGGCACGGCCCCCGCACCCGCGGTGACGCTGGCGGTGGCCACCACCCCGGTCGCCACCGCCGCCCCCGCGCTGGAGCGGAACGCCGCGCAGGAAGCGCTGTGCCGGCAGAGCTGCTCCAGCCAGGCGGCCGAGCTCGGGGCCGCCTGCCAGTCGCGCTGCATGGCCGGGCACGGGCTGCAGCAGGGGGCGCAGATCGCCGACCAGCTGCCGGCCGGCACCCGCTTCGGCGCCGTCTACTTCCCCGATCCGCCGGTGCCGGCGGTGGGCTTCGCCAATGGCGGCGCCGACCGGCTGGCGGTGAACATGCAGTCGGTGAAGGAATGCCAGGCCAAGGCCGGGCGCGTGCCCTGCCTGTTCCAGGCCGAGCTGGTCAACCGCTGCGGCGCCGTGGCCCAGGCGATCGGCCGCAGCCCGCAGGCGCTGGTGATGACCAGCGATCCCTCGACCCAGGTGCTGACCGCGACGCTGGTCGGCCAGGGCGAGACGGTGGAGGCCGCCGAGGCCGATGCCCTGGCCCGCTGCACCCGGCTGGAGAAGCCCGGCACGGTGTGCCGCATCGTGGTCTCGCGCTGCTGATGCCCCCCCTTCCCTCTTCCATGACGAGGCGCCCGATGCGTCACACCCTGATGGCGGCGGCGCTCGCCCTGCTGCCGCTCGCCACCGTCGCCACGGCCCAGGCCGGCACGCTGGAGGATGTCCGCGCCCGCGGCAGCCTCAACTGCGGCGTCTTCGGCAAGCTGCCCGGCTTCTCCGCCCCCGACGCCTCGGGCGCGATGCGCGGGCTGGATGCCGATTACTGCCGCGCCGTCGCCGCCGCTGTCCTGGGCGATGCGACCAAGCTGCGCTTCGTCGCGCAGGCGACGCCGAATGACGGCATGGCGGCCCTCGGCACGGGCGCCATCGACATCCTGGCGCGCAACGTGACGCTGACGCTGTCGCGCGACGGCGCCCAGCCGGTGACCCCGGTCGGCATCCTGTTCCATGACGGCCAGGGCTTCCTGGTGCCGGCCGACGGCAAGGTGACCACGGCGCAGCAGCTCGGCGGCAAGCGGATCTGCTTCACCGAGGCCGGCGGCATCTCGGCCTCGGCCGAGCTGCAATCCTATGGCGCGCGCCAGGGACTGGCCTTCACCGAGGTGAAGCTGCCGGATGCCGCGGCGCTGGTCGCCGCCTTCAAGGCCGGGCAATGCGACGCCATGGCCGGCGACATCTCGGCGCTGGCCGCCCGCCGCGCCACCGACTTCGCCCAGCCGGAAAGCGTGATGCTGCTGCCCGAGGCGATCTCGCGCGAGCCGCTGGGCCCGCTGGTCCGCCAGGGCGACGAGGCCTGGCGGCAGGTGGCCTTCTGGGTGCTGCAGGCGCTGGTCGAGACCGAGGAGCGGGAGATCACCTCGGCCACTCTCACCGCCAGCCTGCAGGGCAGCGACCCGGTGGCGCGGCGGCTGCTGGGGCTGACGCCGGGCATCGGCGAGCCGATCGGCCTGGCCGATGACTGGGTGCTGCAGGTGGTGCGGCAGGTCGGCAATTACGGCGAGATCTATTCGCGCAGCCTGGGCGCGGCCTCGGCGATCGGGCTGGACCGCGGCATCAACGCGCTGTGGCTGCAGGGCGGGCTGCTGTATCCGCTGCCGCTGCGGTAATTCATTGAATAGTCAGCATTAAAAAAGGCCAGGGGAATGAATTCCCCTGGACCCCATCTTTTTTCTGCGAGTCCGCCAGCCTGACGGACCAGCACTATTTAAGCCCCGCAGTACCGCCGCTTGATCGCCTCAGCGACGGAGGGCGCCAACGAGCGCCCGAGGACTCCCGGCGGGGTCCGGGGGGATACTATCCCCCCGGAATCTTACTCTTAGTAACGATACTCTTCATGCTTGAACGGCCCCGAGGCCGGCACGCCGATGTACTCGGCCTGGGCCGGGCTCAGCTTGGTCAGCTTGGCGCCGACCTTGGCCAGGTGCAGGAAGGCGACCTTCTCGTCCAGCTTCTTCGGCAGGGTGTAGACCTTGCACTCGTAAGCCTTGGCGTTGGTCCAGAGCTCGATCTGGGCCAGCACCTGGTTGGAGAAGCTGGCCGACATCACGAAGGACGGGTGGCCGGTGGCGTTGCCCAAGTTCACCAGGCGGCCTTCCGACAGCACGATCAGGCGCTTGCCGTCGGGGAAGATGACCTCGTCCACCTGCGGCTTGACGTTGTCCCAGGTGAAGTTGCGCAGCGCGCCGATCTGGATCTCGCTGTCGAAGTGACCGATGTTGCAGACGATGGCGCGGTGCTTCATCGCGCGCATGTGGTCCAGCGTGATCACGTCGATATTGCCGGTGGCGGTGACGAAGATGTCGCCCTGCGGGGCGCCCTCCTCCATGGTCACGACCTCATAGCCTTCCATCGCGGCCTGCAGCGCGCAGATCGGATCGGCCTCGGTCACCAGCACGCGGCAGCCGGCATTGCGCAGCGACGCGGCCGAGCCCTTGCCGACATCGCCGAAGCCGGCGACGACAGCGACCTTGCCGGCCATCATCACGTCGGTGCCGCGGCGGATGGCGTCGACCAGGCTCTCGCGGCAGCCATAGAGGTTGTCGAACTTCGACTTGGTGACGCTGTCGTTCACGTTGATGGCGGGAACCTTCAGCGTGCCCTTCTTCACCATGTCCCACAGGCGGTGGACGCCGGTGGTGGTCTCCTCCGACAGGCCGCGCACATCGGCCAGCAGCTCGGGGAACTTGTCATGGACCAGGGTGGTCAGGTCGCCGCCATCGTCCAGGATCATGTTGATCGCCCAGCCGTCCGGGCCGCGGACGGTCTGGTCGATGCACCACCAGAACTCTTCCTCCGACAGGCCCTTCCAGGCGAAGACCGGGATGCCGGCGGCGGCGATGGCGGCCGCGGCATGGTCCTGCGTCGAGAAGATGTTGCACGACGACCAGCGGACCTCGGCGCCGAGCGCGGTCAGCGTCTCGATCAGCACGGCGGTCTGGATGGTCATGTGCAGGGACCCGGCGATGCGGGCGCCCTTCAGCGGCTGGCTGGGGCCGTATTCGGCGCGCAGCGCCATCAGGCCGGGCATCTCGTCCTCGGCCATGGCGATCTCCTTGCGGCCCCAGGCCGCGAGCGAGATGTCCTTGACCTTGTAGTCGCTGAAGCCGGGGGTCGCGTCGGGCATGTCTGTTCTCCGCAATGGCGGCCGCGATAGCACGGTCGTCCCTTGCGGCCAAGGGAAAGCCACGAGGCATAAGGATAGGTTTATGTGATCCTTCCGCGAGGGGGTCGCCCCCCTCGCGGCGCGGGGTCAGGCCTCGAAGGCCGCCTCGGTCTTCTCGCGCACTTCGTCCAGCGTGACGCCGGGGGCGAGCTCGACCAGCGCCATGCCCCCGGCCTTGCGGTCGATCGAGAAGACGCCGAGCTCCGTGATCACCATGTCGACCACCGCCCGGCCGGTCAGCGGCAGGGTGCATTCGCGCAGCAGCTTGGGCTTGCCGCCGGCGGTGTGCTCCATCAGCACGACGACCTTCTTGACGCCGGCGACCAGGTCCATGGCGCCGCCCATGCCCTTCACCATCTTCCCCGGGATCATCCAGTTCGCCAGGTCGCCATTCTCGGCCACCTGCAGCGCGCCCAGGATGGACAGGTCGACATGGCCGCCGCGGATCATCGCGAAGCTGTCGGCGGAGGAGAAGAAGCTGGTGGTCGGCAGGGTGGTGACGGTCTGCTTGCCGGCATTGATCAGGTCCGGGTCTTCCTCGCCCTCATAGGGGAAGGGGCCCATGCCGAGCATGCCGTTCTCCGACTGCAGCTGGACGCTGATGCCGTCGGGGATGTGGTTGGCCACCAGCGTCGGAATGCCGATGCCGAGGTTGACGTAGAAGCCGTCCTGCAGTTCGCGGGCGGCGCGGGCCGCCATCTCGTCGCGGGTCCAGGGCATATCTCTATTCCTCCCTCAGGCCGCGCGCTTGCGGGTGGTGCGCTGCTCGATGCGCTTGGCATAGCCCTCGGGCAGCTTGACGATGCGCTTCACATAGATGCCCGGGGTGTGGATGTGGTCGGGGTCGATCTCGCCGGCCGGCACCAGGTGCTCGACCTGCACGATGGTGACCTTCGCCGCCGTCGCCATCATCGGGTTGAAGTTCCGCGCGGTCTGGCGGAACACCAGATTGCCCTCGGTATCCGCCTTCCAGGCATGGATGATGGCGATGTCGGCGAAGATGCCGCGCTCCATCACATAGGCCTCGCCGTCGAAGTCCCGCGTCTCCTTGCCCTCGGCGACGGCGGTGCCGACGCCGGTCTTGGTGAAGAAGGCGGGGATGCCGGCGCCGCCGGCGCGGATCCGCTCGGCCAGCGTGCCCTGCGGGTTGAACTCGATCTCCAGCTCGCCGGCCAGGTACTGCTTGGCGAAGGTCGCGTTCTCGCCAACGTAAGAAGAGATCATCTTCTTGATCTGGCGGGTCTGCAGCAGCAGGCCGAGCCCGGCATCGTCGACGCCGGCATTGTTGGAGACGACGGTGAGGTCCTTCACGCCGGAATCACGGATGGCCTCGATCAGGCTGGCGGGGATGCCGCAAAGGCCGAAGCCGCCGGAATGGATCAGCAGGCCGTCGCGCAGCAGGCCATCCAGCGCGGCCCGCGCATCCGGGTAGACTTTCCGCATCGTCACACTCCCCAGTTCAGGATGGGCCGCAGGCTAACGGCCAGGGCGCGGTCGCGGAAGGGGGCGCGCGGGGCTGCCTACGGGGCCGTTTCTGTCCAGCCGAAGCCCCGCATGGCGGCCATGCGGGGCCACTGCAAAAAAACGGAAATAACCCGCCTTGAGGCGCTTGCGCGCCCCGCGGCCGGTAGTTATACCCCGCCTCACTTCCCCGGGGGGCCATAGCTCAGTTGGGAGAGCGCTTGAATGGCATTCAAGAGGTCGTCGGTTCGATTCCGATTGGCTCCACCAGTTCAACGGGTCGCCCTGAAAAGGGCGGCCCGTTTTACTTTGTGCGCCCCGCCGCCCTGCTTCCGCTAATCTCCACGCCATGAGCATCGACCGGCAGTTCCCGCTGAACGACCGCGACCTGCGCGACCGCGCGGTGCGCGCGGCGCAAGGGCTTCTTCCCTTTGACCTGCTGCTGACCGGCGGCCGCATCGCCGACATGGCCACCGGCGAGCTGCGCGAGGCCGATCTCGGCTGCGTCGGGCCGCTGATCGCCTCGGTCCATCCGCGCGGCCAGCGCGACGACGCGGCGACGGTGATCGCGCTCGGGGGCCGCATCCTGGTCCCCGGGCTGATCGACACGCATATGCATGTCGAGAGCTCGATGCTGACCCCGCGCCGCTATGCCGAGACGGTGCTGCCGCAAGGCACCACGACGGTCTGCTGGGATCCGCATGAGCTCGGCAATGTCGCCGGCATCCCCGGGGTGCGCTGGGCGGTCGAGGCGATGCGCGACCTGCCGCTGCGGGCCCTCGTCCTGGCGCCGTCCTGCGTGCCCTCCGCCCCGGGGCTGGAGCGCGCGGGCGCCGAGTTCGGCCCTGACGAGCTGACAGAAATCCTGTCCTGGCCCGAGGTCGCCGGCGTCGCCGAGGTGATGGACATGCGCGGCGTGCTGGCACGCAGCCCGCTGATGGCCGGCATCGTCCAGGCCGGGCTGGAGGCCGGCAAGCTGGTCTGCGGCCATGCGCGGTCGCTGACCGGCGGCGCGCTGCAGGGCTTCGCCGCGGCGGGGATATCCTCCGACCACGAGATCACCTCCGGCGCCGACCTGCTGGAGAAGCTGCGCGCCGGCTTCGCCATCGAGCTGCGCGGCAGCCACGACTACCTGTTGCCCGAGGCGGTCGCGGCGCTGGCCTCCCTGCCCCGCTGGCCGCAGACGCTGACGCTGTGCACCGACGATGTCTTCCCCGACGACCTCGTCGCCGGCGGCGGGATGATCGACCTGCTGCGCCGCCTGGTCCGCTACGGCATGCCGGCGATGGAGGCCTTGCGCGCGGCCACGCTGAACGCGGCGCAGCGCATCGGGCGGGCCGATCTCGGCCTGCTGGCCCCGGGCCGCCGCGCCGATTTTTTTTCGGTGGGCTCGCTCGATGGGCTCGCCGTGGCCGACGTCTTCGCCTCCGGTGTGATGGTGGCGCGGGACGGCGCCATGGCGGTGCCGCTGCCGGAAGCCGATCCGCCGGGGCTGCGCGACACGATGCGGCTGGGGGCGCTGGCGCCGGCCGATTTCACCTTGCGCGCGCCAGGGCCCACCGCCCGGCTGCGCACGGTGTCGCAGCCGCGCTTCACCCGCTGGGGCGAGATCGAGGCGCCGGTCGTCGACGGCGCCGTCGCCCTGCCGGAGGAGGCCTGCTGGATGGCGGTGGTGCATCGGCACGGCCTGGCCGAGGCGCGGCCGGTGATGGGCGTGCTGGAGGGCTGGGGCGCCTGGCGCGGCGCGCTGGCGACGACGGTCGCGCATGACAGCCACAATCTCTGCGTCTTCGGCCGCGGCGCGGAGGACATGGCGCTGGCCGCCAATGCCCTGATCGAGGCGGGCGGCGGCATGGCCGTGGCCTCGGGCGGGGTGGTCCGGGCCTTGCTGCCCTTGCCGGTGGCCGGCCTGATCTCCGATGCGCCCGCGGCCGAGGTTGCCGCGCGGTTCTCCGCGTTGCGCGCCGCGACCGACGGCATTGCCGAGTGGCTGCCGCCGTACCGGGTGTTCAAGGCGGTGGTCGGCGCCAGCCTGGCCTGCAATGCCGGCCCGCATGTGACGGACCTGGGCGTGGCCGACGGCGCCACCGGCGAAATTCTCGCAACGCTGGTGGCTTAGCCCGCGGCAGCCCCGACAGAAAAAAGATGGGGTCCAGGGGAATTCATTCCCCTGGCCTTCCTGCTTAAGCTTCTCTGTAAGACATGGAGGAGCTCCGCATGCCCCCTCGGATCGATTGATGCCGGGCGCCCGGCTACGTCCCGATTATCGCGAGGCCTTGCGGCGCGGCAGCCTGCTGTCGCGGCTGGCTGCTTTCGACCCGCATGTGGCCGGCACGCCGCCGCTCGGCCTCGACCTGCCGGGCAGCGACATCGACGTGCTGTGCTTCGCCCCCGACGCCATCGCCTTCGCCGCCGCGGTGTGGGACGCCTTCTCCGAGGCGCCTGGCTTCCGCATGCGGCAATGGCGCCGGGGCGACCGGCCCGTGGTGGCGGAGTTCACGCTGGAGGGCTGGCCGGTGGAGGTTTTCGGCCAGGCCCGGCCGGTGGCCGAGCAGCATGGCTGGCGGCATTTCCGGGTGGAGAGCCGGCTGCTGGCGATGGGCGGCCCGCCGTTCCGTGCCGCCGTGAAGCGCCACCGGGAGGCCGGGCGCAAGACCGAGCCGGCCTTCGCCCTGGTGCTGGGCCTGGCCGGCGACCCCCACCAGGCGCTGCTGGAGCTGGAGGCGCGGCCGGACGAGGTGCTGCGCACCGCGCTGCGCTTCGCCGGCTATCGAGTCATCGCCTAGAAAATGCTGCCTTCGGACAGGCGAAGACAGATTTCTCCAGGACCGTGTTTGATCGCGTGATTCAGGCTTCTCGATGACGCCACCTCAAGCCATCACGTCTAGCCCGGCTCCAGCGGCGGCATGCCGAAGCCGTGGCTGCTGCGCAGCTCGAGGATCTGCACGGCGCCGGGCAGCGCCACCAGGAATTCGGCGTCGCGCCGCAGGTGGTGGATGGCGGTGGGGTCGCGGCCGGTGAAGCGGGCCATCGACTCGATGTCCGGCCAGTAGGAGATGGTGGTGAACTCCACCTCCGTGCCGCGATCCTCGCGGAAGGTCTGCACCGCCAGCGCCTTCTCGACCAGCGGTAGGATGCCGGCCTCGTAGTTGTAGAGCTCGTATTCATCGGCGCGGGCGCGCAGGACGCGGCCGCGCCAGATGCGGGCGATGCGGGGCTGCTGCATGGCGATCGTCCTTCGATAGGCCTGCGCAACCAACGCCGCAGCCCGGGCCGCGGCTGCGTCAGACCCGCCGATAGACGCCGCGCATCACCTGCTGCCAGCGGCCATCGGGCATCTCCATGCGCGAGGTCAGGCTCCGCGTGCCGTCCGGTTCCAGCGCGATGATGTCCTGGAAGCGCGCGGTGCCGCCGCCAGGGCCGAAATTCGGCCCCTCGGTGTCCAGCGTCAGCACGCGGCGATCGGCATCGAGCTGGCCGCGATAGGCCCAGAGATGCGTCATCATCGACGCCGCGAAGGTGCCGAGGAAGCAGCCCTGGGCCGGGTCGTAGCCCAGGGTCATCAGGGTGCGGGCCTCGCTGTCCGGGGCCATGCCGGGGCCGACGCCCTCGCAGAGGATCCAGGCCTCGCCGAGCGCGCGCACCGTCTCGCGCCCCTCGAAGCTGACGGGCTCGCCGCCCGGGGGTGCCGCGCATTCGGTGGCGAAGCGCCAGTCGCCCTGGAACTGCAGCAGCCAGCGGTGCTCGTCGGTGATGCTGGGCGCCATGCAGTCGCCCGTGGGGCCGACCGTGGGGTCTACCGTGGGGTCGCCTCCCTCCCGGTCAGTCATGGCAGCAGCCGCCGGCCGGCCCGGCCTTGTCCGGCGCGTATTCGTCGTGGCGGCGCACCCAGTCCATGGTGCCCTGCTCGTTGCGGCCGCGCGGCGTGCGATCCATCAGCATGAAGGTGCCGAGCAGCTCCTCCAGCCCGCGGGCATAGGTGGAATAGGTGTGGAAGACCCGCCCCGCATCGTCGCGGGCGAAGACGCTGAGGCCGGGCAACTCGGTCTCCGCCTGGCCGGCCGGCAGCGGCGCGTCGTGGCCGTCGGCGCCGCCCGCCGCGGGCAGGCTGACATGGTAGTCCTCGTTGAAGCGGCTGCCCTGCGACGAGACCCAGGGGAAATGCCAGCCCATGCGGCGGCGATAGGCCTCGATCTCCGCCAGCGGCGCGCGGGAGACGGCGACCAGGCTGACATCATGGTGCTGCAGATGCGCCAGCGTGCCATCCAGGTGGTCGGCCAGGAAGGAGCAGCCGGTGCAGCCCGCCTCCCAGCCCGGGGCCAGCATGAAATGATAGACGATGAGCTCGCCGCGGCCCTCGAACAGCTCGGACAGGCGCTTCGGCCCGGCCAGCGTGTCGAAGCGGTAGTCCTCGGCCACCGCCACCCAGGGCAGGGCGCGGCGCTGCTCGTTCAGCCGGTCGCGCGCCCGCGTCATCGCCTTCTCCTCGGCCAGCAGCGCCTTGCGGGCCGCCAGCCAGTCCTGGCGCGAGACGATCTGGTTCTGCATCGCCGTTCCTCCCTTGGCGGCCGGGGCCAGGGGCACGAGGCCGCGGGGCGATCTTGACAGAGAAGGTTGATATCAACATTATAAACTTCGTGTCAGAACCGGTCGAGCTGCCCTTCGCGACCACCCTCATGGTGCGCGACCACTGCCTGTGCCTGCATGCCCAGCGCGCCGCCCGCGCGCTCGCCCGGCGCTTCGATGCCGCGCTGCGCCCGGCGGGGCTGACCAACGGGCAGTTCTCGCTGCTGATGTCGCTGAACCGCCCCGAGCCGCCGCCGATGGCCCCGGTCGCCCAGCTGCTGGCGATGGACCGCACGACGCTGACGGCGATGCTGAAGCCGCTGGAACGCCGCGGCCTGGTGCAGGTGCTGGTGTCGGAAGCGGACAAGCGCAGCCGCCGCCTGGCCCTGACCCCCGCCGGCCGGACCCTGCTGGCCGCGGCGATGCCGATCTGGACCGCGACCCACGCGGCGGTCGAAGCCGAACTGCCGCCGGGGAACGCGGCGCGGCTGCGGGCGGATCTGGTGGCGTTGGGGTGAAGAGAAGACAGGAACAGGCAAGGTAAAGGTTGGGGGAATGAATTCCCCCAAACCCCCATCTTCTTTCTGATCACCGGCTGTTCGGCGACCTGCGCTTTGCCGGAACCCCCGTCAGGGCATCACGGCGGGGCGCCGTTTTCATAAAATCAGGGCTCTTTGATGGGTCGCGCGTCGATGGGGCGCGGCGTCCCGCGTGGCCAAGGCTGTGCGGCAGCACTGACAGAAAGAAGAAGGGGTCCAGGGGAATTCATTCCCCTGGCCTGTCCCTGCCCTGTCCTTCAGATGACGACGCCCCCATCGACATGCAGCACCTGCCCGGTGATGTACCCGGCCTTCGCCGAGCCCAGGAAGGCGATCGCCTCGGCGACATCGGCGGGCAGGCCCAGGCGGCGCATCGGGATGCGGGTCAGCACCGCTTCCCAGCCCTTGGCGTCCAGCGCGGCATGGGCGCCGGCGTCCTTCTGGGTGTAGCCGGGGGCCACGGCGTTCACCGTCACCTTCGGCGACCATTCCAGGGCCAGGGCCTTCACCAGCGCCTCCAGCCCCGCCTTCGCCGCGGCCGAGGCGGGGAAGACCGTGCTGTCGGTGCGGAAGTTGTGCGCGACGAAGGAGGAGACGGCGACCAGCCGCGGGTCCTGCCCCTGGGCCAGGATCGGCCCGGCCGCGCGCGCCAGCCGCAGGAGCGCCCACAGGATGGTGTCCTGGCTTTTCGCGAAGGCTTCGTCGGTCAGCTGCGCCACCGGCGTGCGGTCGGCGAAGCCGGCGTTGGACACCAGCACGTCGAGCCCGCCCAGCTTGTCGGCGGCCTCCGCCACCAGGCGCGCGGCGGCCTCGGGCTCGACCAGGTCGGCCAGCAGCACCACCGCCTCGGCGCCGAGCTCACGGGCGGCGGCGGCGGCGCGCTCGGCGCCCTCGCGGTTGTTGCGGGCATGCAGGGCCAGGCGCGTGCCGGGGGCGGCCATGGCGCGCGCCGTGGCGGCGCCGATGCCGCTGGAGGCGCCAGTGATCAGGATGCTGCGGTTCGCCATGGGGCCAGCCTTCATTCTCTGCGATTCGCCGAAGCTTAGGCGGGGTGGCTTGCATGCCCAACCCCAGGATCGCATCCTGATCGCAACGATAATCCGGAGGGACTCCTCGCATGCTGACCGTGCTCGAGCCGGAAGGCCTCTATCCCGACACTGTCCTGGAGGATGGGTTGTTCGCCGGCCGGATCCGGCTGCTGCGCGGCGGCGGCGAATCGGGTCTGGCGGCCTTGCCGGATGCGGTCTGCGCCGAGGCCGAGGGGCTGTTCATCTTCCGCAACTGGCTGCGCGCCGCCGACCTGCCGCGGTTTCCGAAGCTGCGCGCGGTGGTGCGGATGGGCGTGGGCTACGACCGGCTGGACCGTGAGGCGCTGGACGATCGCGGCATCGCCGTCTGCAACATTCCCGACTACGGCACCACCGAGGTCGCCGACCATGCCGTGGCGCTGGCCCTCGCCCTGCGGCGGGGCATCGCGCTGCATCACGACCTGCAGCGCGGCGACGACCCGGCGCCCTGGACCCAGGTGGAGACGCCGCTGGTGCAGCGGCTGGGCGAGCAGAATTTCGGCATCCTGGGCCTGGGGCGGATCGGCACGGCGGTGGCGCTGCGGGCGAAGGCCTTCGGCTTCGACGTCGCCTTCTACGACCCCTACTTGCCGAACGGGGTGGACCGGGCGCTGGGCATCACCCGGGTCCGCAGCCTGGAGGCGCTGATGGCGCGCACCGACACGCTGTCGCTGCATGCGCCGCTGACGCGGGCGACGACCGGGCTGGTGGACGAGGCGGCGCTGCGCCGGCTGCGGCCCGGGGCGGTGGTGGTGAACACGGCGCGCGGGCCGATTCTCGACCTGGACGGGCTGGAGCGCTGCCTGCGCGATGGCCACCTGGCGGGGGCGGGACTCGACGTGCTGCCGGTGG
This sequence comes from Roseomonas sp. 18066, assembly GCF_902706185.1. Lineage (GTDB taxonomy): Bacteria > Pseudomonadota > Alphaproteobacteria > Acetobacterales > Acetobacteraceae > Pseudoroseomonas. Next base: position 14,730 of record NZ_CACSJM010000073.1, read on the forward strand.
AGCCGCCGTCGACGGGGCCTGTCCCGTCGCTGCTGGCGGCGTATCGGGCGCGCGAGTCCTGGCTGCGGGGGCGGCTGATCGTGACGCCGCACAGCGCCTTCCACACGCCGCAGGCCTATGCGGACATTCGTTTGAAGAGCGCGGAAACAATGCAGGAAATTCTCGTGACGGGCACTTCCGCTAACCGGATACCGCGCGCAAGAGAATGACGGGAAATTTAATCTTCCACCAAAGCCAGCGCCACAAGTGCTTGATTTTTGTGCGCATAACGAAAAGTTCAAATCGTTTTTACTCGACGAAACAAGCACATTCTCATAAATGAGATTGACCAAGGGTTAATCCCGCCACAAAATCGTGACAGTCTCCCTTCGCAGTTGCAGCATAGTCTGGTGACGACCTGCTAACGTTCGCCGGCTACCGAACTGCATCGGAGGCGTCCCGTCAGGGTGCCGCCACCGTTCCCGAGGATCCATGATGCCCGCTGAACCACACCCAGACAGCCTGCATGTGATCCTGGACGTGTCGCGTCTGCTGGGCTGCGGCCGCAAGCGTACCCCCTCCGGAATCGATCGCGTCGAGCTCGCCTATGCCCGCCACTGGATGGCCGCCCCCGAGGAAGCCGTCAGCTTCGTCGGCCAGGAGCTGCAGGGCGGCTTCGGCCAGCTGCCGCGCAAGCTGGTGGCCGAGCTGGTCGCGGCGCTGACCGAAGCCTGGAGCAGCGGCCAGGCCAATGGCCCGGCCTTCCGCCGTGCCGCGCGCCTCGGCTCGCTGGGCCGCGGCCGCCTGCTGCTCGGCCTCGGCCGCAGCGGCCTGGCGCGGCTGCTGCAGTCGGGCCGCCGCATCGCCTTCCTGCTGGTCTCGCACCAGGCGCTGGACCGCGCCGGCCCGATCGAGGCGATGCGCCGCGCCGGCTGCGCCTTCGTCCCCCTGATCCACGACCTGATCCCGGTCACCCATCCGGAATATGCCCGCCCCGGCCAGGCCGAGAAGCATCTGCGCCGGATCGGCACCACGGCCGCGCTGGCCGACGGCATCATCGTCAACTCGGCCGCGACCGCCGAGGCGCTGGCCCCGCATATGGGCGGCCGCGTCACGCCGCCGCCGGTCCTCGTCGCCCCGCTCGGCATCGACACCATGCCGCGCGCCATGCCGACGGTCGCCTCCGACCCCTATTTCGTCACCCTCGGCACCATCGAGCCGCGCAAGAACCACCTGCTGCTGCTGCATATGTGGCGGGAGCTGGCGCGCACCCATGGCGCCGCGACGCCGCGGCTGATCGTCATCGGCAAGCGCGGCTGGGAGAACGAGAACATCGTCGACATCCTGGAGCGCTGCGTCTCGCTGCGCGGCCTGGTGCAGGAGGTCGGCCAGCTGCCGGACCGCATGGTGGCCGAGGTGATGCAGGGCGCGACCGCCCTCCTCTTCCCCTCCTTCGCCGAGGGCTACGGCCTGCCGCTGGCGGAAGCGCTCGCGATCGGCGTGCCGACCATCTGCTCCGACCTGCCGGCGCTGCGCGAGGTCGGCGGCGACGTGCCCGACTATCTCGACCCGCTGGACGGCACGGCCTGGCGCCAGGCCGTGCTCGACTACGCCTCGCCCGACAGCCCGGCCCGCGCCGCCCAGATGGCGCGCATGGCCGGCTGGAAGACCCCCGACTGGGCCGAGCATTTCCGCCTGGTCGACGGCCTGCTGGCCGATGTCACCGATCCGACGCCGCGCCACTTCCCCTCCGGCCATGCCGCCCGCGCCCGCAGCCGCGCCGCCGTGCCGGCCGCCGGCTGGGCCGGCCAGCCCGGCGCCGTGGCGCCCGGCGTCCATGGCGGGGTCGTTGCCGCAGGCGCCGAAGCCGTGCCATGACCGATGGCGGATGGGCCGCCCTGCCGGCCCGTTGCGCGATCCGTCCGTTCTTCTCGAACCCTTCGCGCAGGCTGCCCACCAGGCGGCGCACTGAGCATGTGGAATGACCGAAGCTAGCAAGCTCTCCGCCCGTCGGCAGAACAGGGGCCAAGCCCTGGAACCCATCGCCATCATCGGCGCCGCCTGCCGCCTGCCAGGTGCCGCGGATATCGACGCCTTCTGGGACCTGCTGGTCCGGGGCGGCGACGCGGTGTCGACCCTGCCGGCCGAGCGCTTCACCCAGGCCTCCTTCCACCACCCGCGCAAGGGCGAGCCCGGGCGCAGCTATAGCTTCGCCGCCGCGCATCTGGGCGACATCACCGGCTTCGACGCCCCCGCCTTCGGCCTGTCGCCGCGCGAGGCGGCGGAGATGGACCCGCAGCAGCGCCTGCTGCTCGAGGTCGCGGCCGAGGCGCTGGAGGATGCCGGCTGGCCCGCCACCCAGCTGGCCGGCCGCCAGGTCGGCGTCTGGATCGGCGGCAGCTCGACCGACCATGCCGAGCTGCGCCTGGCCGACCCCGCCGGCACCGACCGCTACTTCATGACAGGCAACACCCTGTCGATCCTGTCCAACCGCCTGACCAATGTCTTCGACCTGCGCGGTCCGGGGCAGACGGTGGACACCGCCTGCTCCTCCTCGCTGGTGGCGCTCGACGCCGCGGTCGCGGCGCTGCGCGCCGGCCGGGTCGAGGCGGCCCTCGTCGGCGGCGTGCAGCTGCTGCTCTCGCCCTTCGCCTTCGCCGGCTTCTCCCGCGCCGGCATGCTCTCCGCCCGCGGCCGCTGCCAGGCTTTCGACGCCGGCGCCGACGGCTATGTCCGCGGCGAGGGCGCCGGCCTCGTGGTGCTGAAGCCGCTCTCCGCGGCGCTGGCTGCCGGCGACGCCATCCGCGGCGTCATCCTCGGCTGCGGCACCAATGCCGCCGGCCGCACCATCGGCCTGTCGCTGCCCAACCGCGAGGCCCAGGCCGCGCTGCTGGCCCGCACCGTCGCCGAAGCCGGCGTCAGCGCCGGCGACCTCGCCTATTTCGAGGCGCATGGCACCGGCACCCAGGCCGGCGACCCGGCCGAGACCTGGGCGATCGGCACCGCCCTGGCCCAGGGCCGCAGCACGCCGCTGCCGATCGGCTCGGTGAAGACCAATATCGGCCATCTCGAGCCCGCCTCCGGCATGGCCGGGCTGCTCAAGGCGATGCTGGTGCTGGAGCGCGGCAAGCTGCCCGCCAACCTGCATTTCAACACGCCGAACCCGAATATCGACTTCGCCGGGCTCAACCTGCGCGTCGCCACCACGACCGAGGACCTCGAGCTCACCGACAAGTCGCTCGCCGGCGTCAACAGCTTCGGCTTCGGCGGCACCAACGCCTCGCTGCTGCTGGGTCGCGCGCCGGCCGCCAGGGCGCCCACGGAAAAGCCCGCCAAGGCGACGCCGCCGCTGCTGCTCTCCGCCCGCTCCGCCGCCGCGCTGCGCGCGCTGGCCAGCAGCTGGCAGGACAAGCTGGCGACGCCGGCCAACGATCCCGTCCCGGCCCTGCTGCGCGGCGCCGCGCGGCATCGCGACCTGCATGGCCACCGCCTGGCCCTGCGCGGCGGCACGACCGAGGAGCTGGCCGGGCGCCTGGCCGGCTGGCTGGCCGGCGAGCGCCCGGACGGCCTGGTCCAGGGCCAGGCCAAGCGCGGCGCCGGCGGCCATGTCGCCTTCGTCTTCTCCGGCAATGGCGCGCAATTCGCCGGCATGGCGACCGAGGCCATGGCGCATAACCCTGCCTTCCGCGCCGCCGTGCGCCAGGCCGATGCGCTGCTCACCCCGCTGACCGGCTGGTCCGGCTATGCCCTGCTGAAGCGCGGCGTCACCGCCGGGGAGCTCGCCGGCACCGACCGCGCCCAGCCGCTGCTGTTCCTGGTGCAGCTCGGCATCCTGGCGGCGCTGGCCGCCGAGGGCATCCGCCCCGACCTCTGCCTCGGCCACTCGGTCGGCGAGGTCGCCGCCGCCCATGCCGCCGGCATCCTGACGCTGCAGCAGGCGGTGACGCTGGTGGTCGCCCGCTCCCGCGCCCAGCACAGCCGCCAGGGCCATGGCCGCATGGCCGCGATCGGCTGCGGCGCCGAGGCCGCCGCGCCGCTGCTGGCCGCCTGCGCGCCCGACGAGGCCGGCTGGCGCCCCGAGATCGCCGCCTACAACGCCCCCGACGCCATCACGGTGGCCGGCCCCGAGGCCGCCATCGACGCGCTGGTCGCGGCCGCCAAGGCGCAGCGCCTGGCCGCCGTCCGCCTCGACCTCGACTATGCCTTCCACTCGGCGGCGATGGACCCGGTGCGCGGCGCCCTGGCGGCCGAGCTCGCCGGCCTGTCGCCCGGCGCCGAGGCGCGCGCCTTCCTCTCCTCGGTGACCGGCAGCAAGCTGCCCGGCGCCGCGCTGGATGCCGAATACTGGTGGCAGAACCTGCGCGCCCCCGTCCGCTTCCAGGCGGCGGTGCAGGCGGCGGTCGATTCCGGCGCCCGGCTGTTCATCGAGATCGGCCCGCATCCGGTGCTGCAGTCCTACCTCCGCGAAAGCCTGCGCGCGGCCGAGGCGGAAGCCCCGGTGCTGCCCAGCCTGTCGCGCCGCGACGGCCTGGGCGACCCCTTCGCGGGCCTGGCCGACCGCGCCTTCGCGCAGGGCGCCGATCCGCGCCAGGGTCCGGCCTGGCAGGGCCCCGCCGCGCGCCGCGGCCTGCCCTTCACCCCCTTCGAGCGGCAGCGCCACTGGTTCACCCCCAGCGCCGAATCCGCGCGCCTGACCGACGCCCTGACCGACCACCCGCTGCTCGGCCAGCGCCAGGGCACCGATCCGGGCCGCTGGGGCCGGCTGCTCGACACCACGCTCGAGCCGTGGCTGGCCGACCACAAGCTGGGCGGCGAGGCCGTGCTGCCCGCCACCGCCATGCTGGAGATGGCCTTCGCCGCCGGCGCGCTGCTGTTCCCGGAGGCCCCGGCGCTCGAGCTGCGCGACATGCAGATCCTGCGCGCCCTGCCGCTGGCCGCCGACCGCACGCGGGAGATCCGCAGCCACCTCGATGTCGAGACCGGGCTGTTCCGCCTGGAAAGCCGGCCGCGCCTGTCGGGCGAGGTCTGGACGCTGCATGCCCGCGGCCAGGTGGCGCCCTCGACGCTGGCCGCCCTGCCGGATGACGCGGTGCAGCCGCCGGTCAACCCGCATCTGATCCCCGGCGAGCAGACCCGCGCCCAGGCGCGGCGCTTCCACCTCGATTACGGCCCGGCCTTCGCGGTGGTGGAAAGCATCCGCCTCGGCCAGTCCGGCCGCCGCGCCGAGGTGAAGCTGACCCTGCCCGAGGCCGCCCCCGGCGACGAGGCCGGCTGGCTGCTGCACCCGGTCCGCTTCGACGGCGCGCTGCAGGGCATGGTCGAGCTGCTCTCGCCCGGCGAAAGCCAGGATGGCCGCGCGGTCGTCCCCGTCCGCTTCGGCCGCGTCGTGCTGAAGCGCGGCGCCCCGGTGCCGGTCACCGCCGACCTGCAGCTCCTCCATCGCGGCGAGCGCTCCGGCCACTACACCCTGGCGCTGCGCGACGGCGGCGGCCAGGTGGTCGCCCGCCTGGAGGATGGCTGGATGCAGCGCATCCGCCTGGCGCCGCGCCTGACGCCGGAGGAGGCGGTGTTCCGCCTGGTCGACCAGGCCGTGGGCCCGCAGCCCGGCCGGGCGCCGACCATCGACATCGACGCCGCCGCCACCGCCGCCCTGGCCGAGGACCTGGCCCAGGACCTGTCGGAGACGGCACTGCTGCTGGAAGGCCATGTCGTCTCCAGCCTGCATGCCGCGCTGGCCGCCCTGGCCGGCGAGACCGGGCGGCTGCCCGCCGCGGGCCTGACCCCCTATGCCCAGGCCATGCTGCGGGCGCTGGCCGAGGACGGCCTGGCCGAGCCCTCGGGCGGCGGCTGGAAGCTGGATGCCGAGGCCGAGCTGCCGGAGGCCGGCGACATCTGGCGCGCCGTCCTCGCCGAAAGCCCGACGCTGGCGCATGAGCTGGCCTGGCTGGCGCTGGCCGCCGAGCGCCTGCCCGCTGCCCTGCAGGGCCCCTCTGGCCTGCAGGCAAATGAGACCACGCTGGGTGCCACCGCCCCCGACAGCCCGCCGCCGCCGGTCGAATCCGCCGGCTTCGAGCGGCTGGCCGGCGTGCTGGCCGAGGGCGTCGCCGCCATCGCCGCCGCCTGGCCGGAGGACCGCGCCCTGCGCGTGGTCGAGCTCGGCGCCCATGGCGGCCCGCTGACCCGCGCGCTGATGGCCGTGCTCGGCGCCAGCGGCCGCCGCGTCCGCTACACCGCCACCGCCGCCCCGGGCGACAGCCGCGCCGCCGCCATCCCGCCGCATGCCGCGAATATCGACTTCGCGCATGAGGCCTGGGACATGGCCGGCCCCGCCCCGGCGCTGCAGGCCGACCTGGTCGTCGGCCTGGCCGCCGGCGCCCGCAGCCGCCGCGGCGCCGGGCTGCTGGCCGCCGCCGCCACGCTGCTGGCCGGCCGCGGCGCCCTGCTGCTGGCCGAGCCGCTGCCCGGCCGCGCCTGGGACTTCGCCTGCGGCCAGGATCCCAGCTGGTGGGAGGATGGCGCCTCGCCGCTGCCCGAGGCCAAGGACTGGGAAGCCGCCGGCAATGCCCCGGGCTGGTCGCGCCTGGCCGCCCAGCCGCTGAACGCCGCGCCCTGGCCGGCGCTGCTGCTCGCCGCCCGCGCCACCGCCGCCGCATCGACCGTGCCGGTCGCCACCACGGCAACCGCCCCCGCCGAGCCGCCCACCCTGGCCCAGCCGGTGCAGATCCATGCCGACTTCGCCAGCGCCAGCCGGGTCGAGGCGCTGACCCAGGCCCTGGCCGCCGCCGGCGCCCGGGTCACCAGCCATCCGCTGTCGGCGGCGCAGCGCCAGGCGCCGCGCAACCTGGCCGGCGCCCTGGTCCTGGTCCTGGCCGCCCCCGGCGCCGACGCTCTGCCGGCGACGCTGGCCCAGGTCACCGCGCTGGCCGAGGCCGCCCGCGGCCGCGCCGGCGGCTTCTGCCTGATCTCCAACGACGCGCTGCTGGAGCCGGAAGCCGCCGCGCTGCATGGCCTGGTGCGCGTGCTGGCCAATGAGATGGCGGAGCTGAAGCCGCGCCGCATCGGCCTGTCCGCGGCGCTCGACCCCGACGCCGCCGCCGCCCGGCTGCTGCCGGAGCTGATCGGCGCCGAGGCCGGCCGCGAGCCCGAGCTCAACCTGGCCCCTGCCGCCCGCCTGGCCCCGCGCCTGCGCGCCCAGGGCCTGGCCGGCACGCCGCGCGGCCCGTCCAAGCTGGTGATCCGCCAGCCGGGCCAGCTCGGCAGCCTGGGCTGGGAGGCGATCGCCCTGCCCGCCCCCGGCGCGCAGGAGGTCATCGTCCGCGTCGAGGCCTCGGGCCTCAACTTCCGCGACCTGATGTGGGCGCAGGGGCTGCTGCCGGAGGAAGCCCTGCTGCTGGGCTTCGCCGGCCCGACGCTGGGCATGGAGATGGCCGGCGTCGTCGAGCAGGCCGGTCCCGCCAGCGGCTACGCCCCCGGCGAGGCGGTCTTCGGCTTCGCCCCCGCGGCGCTGGCCAGCCGGGTGCGCACCCATGCCTCGGCCATCGCCCGGCTGCCGCGGGGCCTCGGCTTCGCCGCCGCCGCCACCGTGCCCGTCGCCTTCCTGACCGCGGTCTATGCGCTGGAACGCTGCGCCAATCTCCGCCCCGGCGAGACCGTGCTGGTGCATGGCGGCGCCGGGGCCGTGGGCCTGGCCGCGCTGCAGGTGGCGCGTGCCGCCGGGGCGCGTGTCGCCGCCACCGCCGGCAGCCCGGCCAAGCGCGCCTTCCTGCGCGCCGCCGGCGCCGAGCTGGTGCTGGACAGCCGCGACCCCGGCTTCGCCGACCAGCTGCGCGCCGCCTGGCCCGACGGCGTCGATGTCGTGCTGAACTCGCTCGCCGGCGACGCCATGGAGCGCACGCTCGGCCTGGTAAAACCCTTCGGCCGCTTCGTGGAGCTGGGCAAGCGCGACTTCTTCGAGAACCGTCGCGTCGGCCTGCGCCCCTATCGGCACAACCTGACCTATTTCGGCGTGGACGTGGACCAGCTGCCGAAAGCCCGCCCCGAGATCGCCCAGTCGCTGCTGGCCGAGATCGGCGCGCGCCTGGCCTCCGGCGCGCTGCACCCGCTGCCCTTCGCCCGCTGCGGCGCCGGCGAGGTGGAGACCGCCTTCCGCACCCTCCAGGCCAGCGGCCATATCGGCAAGCTGGTGCTGACCCCGCCGCCGGTGCCGCAGGAAGGCGAGGAAGCCGGCTGGTCCCCGCCCGAAGGCACCATCCTGGTGGTCGGCGGCACCCAGGGCTTCGGCTTCGAATGCGCCAAGTGGCTGGCCGCCCGCGGCGCCACCCACCTGGCGCTGCTGTCGCGGCGCGGCGGCACCACGCCGGGGGCCGAGGCCGCGCTGAAGACCCTGGCGGCGCTGGGCGCCCGCGCCACCTTCCACGCCGCCGACGCCACCGACGAGGGGCAGCTGGCGGCAGCGCTGGCCGCCATCCGCGCCGAGGGCCCGGCCTTGGTCGGCGTCGTCCAGGCCGCCGCCATCTTCGACGATGCCGCCGCGACCGCGCTCGACGAGCGCCGCTTCGCCAGCGTCATCGCGCCGAAGCTCAATGCGGCGCGCCACCTGGACAAGCTGACCCGGCGCGATCCGGTGACGCTGTTCCTGATGTTCTCCTCGGCCACCACCGCCATGGGCAATCCGGGCCAGGCCAACTACGTCGCCGCGAATATGGGCCTGGAGGCCCTGGCGCGGCGCCGCCAGGCGGCCGGCAAGGCAGCGCTGGCCGTCGGCTGGGGCCCGATCGCGGATGCCGGCTTCCTGGCCGGCAACACCGCGACGGCGGAAACCCTGGCGCGGCGCCTGGGCGTCGAGGCCATGGCCGCGGCCGAGGCCCTCTCCGCCCTGCCGGCCATGCTGGCCAGCGGCGCCCCGGTGCTGGGCATCGCCCGCATCGGCTGGCGCGAGGCGCGGATGGTCCTGCCGATCCTGGAAGAGCCCATCTTCGCCGCCGTCCGCGGCCGCAGCGAGCAGGCCATCGACGCCGGCGACCTGCGGGCGCATCTGGTGACCCTGGCCCCGGAGGAGCAGCGCGGCCTGCTGCGCTCCGTCGTCCAGGAGGAGATCGCCCGCATCCTGCGCCTGCCGCCCGAGGCGGTGCCGGCCGATGCGCCGGTCGCGGGGCTCGGGCTCGACAGCCTGGGCGGGCTCGAATTGCGCGGTGCCTTGGAGCAGCGGCTGGCCATGCCGGTGCCGCTGGCTTCCGTCACCGAGGACCTCACCATCGACGTGCTGGCCCGCAAGCTCTCCGACGGGCTGGCCGGGCAGCAGAAGCCCGAAGACGCCATCGCTCACCTCGTCGAGCAGTATGAGCCGAGCGAGGCACCGCAGCCGGCGCAGGCGGCGGAGTAAGAAAGGCTGGGGGAAAGAATTCCCCCAGACCCCCATCTTTTTTCTGTCTGAAAGAAACGCCGGATGAGTGGTGGACTATCGACGACGGCGCGTCTTGCCCTGCTGGCGCGGCTGTCGAAGCGGCGCAGCAGCGAAGCCCCCCGCCCCGACGCCGGCAGCGCCCGCGACTTCACCACCCTGCCCGGCATGCGCGACTTCGCCCTGCTGAAGGCCGCGCTCGAATCGCTGGAACTGCGCAGCCCGCTCTTCGTCGCTCATGACGGGCTGGCGGGCGCGCATAGCGCGATCGACGGGCGCGATGTCATCAACTACGCCAGCTACAACTACCTCGGGCTGAACGGCGACCCGCGGGTCCAGGAAGCCGCCCGCGACGCCGTCTCCCGCTACGGCACCTCGCCCTCCGGCTCGCGCATCACCTCCGGCGAGCGCGCCCTGCACCTGGAGCTGGAACGCGAGCTCGCGGCGCTGCACGGCGCCGAGGCGGCGCTGACCTTCGTCTCCGGCCACGCCACCAACGTCACCACCATCGGCCACCTGATGGGGCCGCGCGACATCGTCGTGCATGACGCGGCGATCCATAATTCCTGCACCGAAGGCATCCGCCTCTCCGGCGCCCGCCGCATCCCCTTCGCCCATAACGACATGGCCTCGGCCGAGCGCGAGATGGCCGGGGCCCGCCGCGGCGCGCAGCGCGCCATGCTGCTGGTCGAAGGCCATTACAGCATGGATGGCGACGTCCCCGACCTGGCCCGCTGCGTCGAGATCGCCCAGCGCCACGACGCCTGGCTGATGGTCGACGAGGCCCATAGCCTGGGCGCCATCGGCCCGACCGGCCGCGGCGTCGCCGAGGCGCAAGGCGTCGACCCGGCCGGCGTCGACCTGTGGATGGGCACCCTGTCGAAGACGCTGTCTTCCTGCGGCGGCTATATCGCGGCCCGTGCCGACGTCATCGACTGGCTGCGCCACACCGTGCCGGGCTCGGTCTATTCCGTCGGGCTGGCGCCACCGCTGGCCGCCGCGGCGCTCGCCGCGCTGCGCATCCTGCAGGCCGAGCCGGAACGCGTCGCCCGGCTGCAGGCCAATGGCACCGGGCTGCGCGACCGCCTGCGCGCGCGCGGCTTCGACACCGGGGCCAGCATCGGCTCGGCCATCGTGCCGGTGATCCTCGGCTCCTCGCTGCGCACGGCGAAGGTGGCCGGCGCCCTGCTGGAGCGCGGCGTCGCGGTGCAGACGGTGATCTTCCCCGCCGTGCCGGAGCAGTCGGCGCGGCTGCGCTTCTTCCTGTCGGCCGACCACACGGAAGAAGACCTGGACCGCACCGCCGAGGCCGTGGTCGCCGCGGTGGCCAGCGTCGGGCGGGTGGAGAAGCTGCCCGGCCTCGGCTGATGCGCCCCCTGCGCATCGCGCTGCTGACGCTGGAAAGCGCGCTCTCGGCCGGGCCGGTGCTGGATTTCGCCCGCGCCCATGCCGGGCAGATCGTGCTGATCGGACGCTCCATCCCCTATCGCCCGGCGATGGGGGGGATGTGGGGGCAGATGCGCGCCCATTGGCGCCGCTCCGGCCTGGGCTTCCTGCCGTTCCTGCTGGCCGGCTATGGCGTGCCGCAGACGGTCGGCGATATCCGCCGCGCGCTGGGCATCGGCGCGCTGAGCCGCTTCGCGCATCGGGAAAAAATCCCGCTGGAAGCGGTCGAGGACGTCAACGGACCCGGCTTCGCGGCGCATCTGGAGAAGACTCACCCGGATGTGATCGTGTCGTTTCACTTCGACCAGATCCTGACCGCCGCCACCCTGGCCCAGGTGCCGCGGGGCGGGATCAACATCCATCCCGGGCTGCTGCCGCGGCATCGCGGGCCGGTGCCGACTTTCTGGGCGATGCAGGAAAAAGCCAGCTTTGGCGTGACCGTGCACCGGATGGTGCCGCGGATCGATGCCGGCGGCATCCTGGCGCAGGAGGGGCTGGCGCTGCCAGCGGGCACCAGCGCGGTCGCGGCGGCGCGGCTGCTGCACCATCTGGGGGGGCGTCTGGCCACGCGGATTCTCGCGGAAATGGCTCAGGGCAAAGGCTTTTCCGAGCTGGTTCCACCGCTGCTGCCCTATTGCCCGTTTCCCTCGGCCGGGGCATTGCGGGAAGCGGCGCGGGGCGGGCACCGGCTGGTCGGATGGGATGACTGGCGACAGGCCCTGATCGCGCCGGTTGGCTGACGCGGCAGGTCACGGGTCGGAGAGCACGGGCGTCCTGCCCTGTTCCCGCCATGCCCGGCTTCCAGACTGCCCGCTTCACCACCCGTGCAGAGAACACACGCCCACCTGATGCAGAGCTCCGATGCCCCGGCCCCGAAGCGTTTCCTGTTCCTGCAAGGCCCCATCACCCCCTTCTTCGACGAGGTAGGTGCCGGGCTGCGGGCGCTGGGCCATGTGGTGCACCGGATCAACCTGAATCTCGGCGACCGGCTGTTCTGGCGCGGGCCGGGGGCGGTCGATTTCCGCGGCCGCCTGGCCGACTGGCCGGGTTTCATCGAGGGCTTTCTCGACCGGCACCGCATCACCGACATGGTGCTGCTGGGCGAGCAGCGCAGCTACAACAAGATCGCCATCGCCGCCGCCCATGCGCGCGGCGTGCGGGTGGCCGCCACCGACTTCGGCTATATCCGCCCCGACTGGATCGTGCTGGAGCAGGACGGCATGAACGCCGCCAGCCGCTTCACCCGCGACCCGGAGACCATCGTGCGCACCGGGGCCGCGCTGCCGCCGCCGGACCTGACCATCCGCCACCGCGACAATTTCAAGCGGCAGGCGATGTGGGACATGCTGTACCACCTCAGCAGCCGGATGCCCTGGCCGTTTCCCCATTACGAGACGCATCTGCTGCAGCATCCGCTGACCTACTACCTCGGCGTCGGCTGGCGGCTGCTGCACCGTTCCGCGGACAACCGCCGCGCCGACCGCATCCTGCAGAAGCTGTCGGGCACCGGGCCGCTGTTCCTGATGGCGATGCAGATGGAATCCGATTTCTCCATCCGCGCCTATTCCAAGTATCCCGACCTGGACACCGCGCTGCGCGAGATCGCCGAGAGCTTCGCCGCGCATGCGCCGAAGAACGCGCATCTGCTGGTGAAGGTGCATCCGCTGGATCCGGGGCTGAAGAACTGGAAGCGGCGGACGCGGGGCATCGCCGCCGCGGCCGGCATTCCCGACCGGATGCATTACCTGGGTGGCGGCAATCTGGGCGCCATCGTCGAGCAGGTGCAGGGCGTGGTGACGGTGAACAGCACCGTGGGGCTGCGCTCGATCATCGACCACACGCCGACCTTCGCGCTGGGCGAGGCGATCTATCGCATTCCCGGCCTGGTCTTCCCGGGCACGCTGGACCGTTTCTGGACCGAGGCGACGCCGCCCGACATCGCCCTGCGCGAGGGCTTCCTGCGCTGCATCGCGCATAGCCTGCATATCCGCGGCGTCTACTACAACCGCCCGGGCCTGGATGTCGCCGTGAAGGGTGCCGTGCACCGCCTGCACCATGGCGTGCTGAACATGCCGGCCGAGGGCCTGATGTTCCCCTCCGACCCCGACATGCCGGCGACCGCCGCGCCGCGCCCGTGGGACTAACCTGAAGGCGGGGTCCGGGGGGATACTATCCCCCCGGCCTTCGCTTTCTTGCTGTGCTAGGCGAGGGCTTTCGAGACCTTCTCATAGGTCCCCTTGCTCAGCCCCGGCCTGGCGGCGATGCGCTGCAGCTCTTCCTTCATCCTGGCCCCGCGATGGGCGTCCTGCCGTTTCCAGGCCCCCAGCGGCGAGACCATGCGCGCTGCCACCTGGGTGTTCACCGCGTCCAGCGCGATGACCATGTCGGCGAGGAAGCGGTAGCCTTCGCCGGAGGCGTCGTGGAAGGCCGCCGGATTGCCCGCCGCGAAGGCCCCCACCAGCGAGCGCACCCGGTTCGGGTTGCGCAGGTCGAAATCGGCATGGCCGGCCAGGGCCCGGATCTCGGCCAGCGCCTGCGGCCGGTCGGCCATGGCCTGGATGGTGAACCACTTGTCCAGCACCAGGGGCTCGGCCTTCCAGCGGGCGTGGAAGGCCGCCAGCGCCGCGTCGCGGGCCGGGCCGTCGGCATCGGCCAGCGCGCGCAGGGCGGCGAGCTGGTCGGTCATGTTGGTGGCCGCGTTGAACTGCGCCTCGGCGCGGTCCTGATGGCCGCCGGCGGCGCCCAGATAGGCCAGCGCCGCGTTGCGCAGCGCGCGGCGGCCGATGCCAGCGCCATCGATGCGGTAGGGGCCGGGATCGGCCAGGCGGTCATGCAGCGCCGCAAACTGCCCGGCGAAACGCTGGCCGAGCGACTGGCGCAGGAAGCGGCGGACGGCGTGGATGGCCTCGGGGTCGGCGACCGGCATCTGGTCGGCGACGAAGTCTTCCGAGGGCAGCGGCAGGGCCTCGGCGGCGAAGGCCGGGTCTTCCTCGGCGTGGTCGAGCAGGCTGCCGATGATGGCGGCCACACCCTCGGGCAGCTCTAGCGGGCGCTGGCTGCGCAGGTCGTCGACCAGGCGCAGCATTTCGGCGGTCAGATACTGCTGGCCGGAATCCCAGCGGACGAAGGGATCGCTGTCATGCGCGGCGAGGAAGCCGAGCTGGTCGAGCGACAGCCCCTTCAGCCGCACCGGCGCCGAATAGCCGCGCAGCAGCGAGGGCACCGGCTTTTCGTCCAGCCCGTCGAAGGTGAATTTCTGCTCCGTCTCCTCCAGCAGCATCATGCCGGCGCCGGGGATCTCCGTGCCGTCCGGCGCGATCAGGCCGAAGGCGACGGGGATCGGCACGGGCAGCTTCCCGGGCTGGCCGGGGGTGGGCTGGGTCGATTGCGACAGGGTCAGGCTGTAGCGGCGGGTGGCCGGGTCGAACTCTTCCGACACGGTCAGCTCCGGCGTGCCGGCCTGGGCGTACCAGCGGGAGAAGCGGGACAGGTCGACGCCCGAGGCATCCTGCATCGCCGAGACGAAATCCTCGATCGTCACCGCCTGGTTGTCGTGGCGGGCGATGTAGAGGTCCATGCCGCGGCGGAAATTCTCCACCCCGATCAGGCGGCGCATCATCCGCACCACCTCGGCGCCCTTCTGGTAGACGGTCGCGGTGTAGAAGTTGTTGATCTCGACATAGGAATCCGGGCGCACCGGATGCGCCATCGGCCCGGCATCCTCGGGGAACTGGGCGGCGCGCAGGCGGCGGACATTGGCCAGGCGCTTGACCGCGGCGCTGCCCATGTCCTCGGAGAAATGCTGGTCGCGGAAGACGGTCAGGCCTTCCTTCAGCGACAGCTGAAACCAGTCGCGGCAGGTGACCCGGTTGCCGGTCCAATTATGAAAGTACTCATGGGCGACGACGGTCTCGATGCCTTCGTAGTCGACGTCGGTGGCCGTTTCCGGCCGCGCCAGGATGTACTTGGTGTTGAAGACGTTGAGGCCCTTGTTCTCCATCGCCCCCATGTTGAAGTCGGAGACGGCGGCGATGTTGAAGACGTCCAGGTCGTATTCCAGGCCATAGGCCTCCTCGTCCCAGCGCATCGAGGCCTTCAGGCTGTCCATCGCATGGCCGCAGGCGGTCTCGTCGCCTTCGCGCACATAGATGGCGAGCTCGACGTCACGGCCTGACCGGGTGGTGAAGCTGTCCTTCAGCGCCACCAGGTCACCCGCCACCACGGCGAACAGGTAGGAAGGCTTCGGATGCGGGTCGTCCCAGCGGGCCCAGTGGCGGCCGTCGGGCAGCTCGCCGCTGCCGGCCGGATTGCCGTTGGACAGCAGCACCGGGCAGCTGGCGCGATCGGCCCGCAGCGTGGTGGTGAAGCGCGCCATCACGTCCGGGCGGTCGGGGAAGAAGGTGATGCGGCGGAACCCCTCCGCCTCGCACTGGGTGAAGAAGTTGCCGCCCGAGCGGTACAGCCCCGACAGCTCGGAATTCGCTTCCGGGTCGATCTGCACCACCGTCTCCAGCACGAAGGCGTCGGGCAGATCGGCGATCGTCAGCCCGCCGGCCGGCGTCCGCTGCAGCCGCGCCTCCGGCAGCGCCACGCCGTCGATCGCGGCGGAGACCAGGGTCAGCGCCTCGCCATCCAGCGCCAGCGGCGCCCCCGGCGCGGCCGCCGGGTTGCGGCGGATCTCCAGCCGGGCTGCCACCCGCGTCGCCGTCGGATGCAGGTCCAGCTCCAGCGCCACCTGGTCGATCAGGAAGGCAGGCGGCCGGTAATCCTCGCGGCGATGGGTGGGCGGGGGGATGGTCTGCTC
>NZ_CACSJM010000074.1 GCF_902706185.1 Roseomonas sp. 18066
AGCCTATATGCCGCCCGCCTATGTCGCGCCCGCGCCGGTGCCTACCCCGGTGCCTGCCCCGGTTCCGGCGCCCGTCGCCGCCCCCCTGGCCGCTGCCGAGGCCGAGCAGGGCAGCCTGCTGGGCCCGATCGCCGCCGCGGCCGCCGCCGCCGCGCTGGGCCAGCTGGCCCGCGCCGTGGCCGACGACCGCAAGGCGCCGGTGCTGCGGTCGGGCGGTGCCAGCATCGAGGATGTGGTGCGCGAGGAGCTGCGCCCGCTGCTGAAGGGCTGGCTGGACCAGCATTTGCCGGCGATGGTCGAGCGCCTGGTCAAGGCCGAGATCGAACGCGTCCTGGCCCGCCCCCCGCAGTAAGCACCACCGCCCCCCAGCGGGGGGCGGCCCAGGCAGAAAGAGAAGGGGGCCTGGGGGAATTCCTTCCCCCAGCCCTTTCTTGCTTTCGACCCCTTCCTCTTGACGACCGGCGCTGATGGCGCCCAAGGCAGCGCCCATGCTCGAAAAGAACCTTCTCCCCGCCAGCTTCGAACAGCGCCTGTATGAGGGCTGGGAGGCTGCCGGCAGCTTCGGCGCGCATCCCGAGAGCGCGGCCGACCCCTTCACCATCATGATCCCGCCGCCGAACGTCACCGGCAGCCTGCATATCGGCCATGCCCTGACCTTCACCATCCAGGACACGCTGATCCGCTGGCGCCGGATGCAGGGGCGGGACGCGCTGTGGCAGCCGGGCACCGACCATGCCGGGATCGCCACGCAGATGGTGGTGGAGCGGCTGCTGGCGACGCAGGGCGTGCAGCGCCGCGAGATCGGCCGCGAGAAGTTCCTGGAGCATGTCTGGGAGTGGAAGGCGCAGTCGGGCGGCAATATCACCCGGCAGCTGCGCCGGCTGGGCGCCAGCCTGGACTGGCCGCGCGAGCGCTTCACCATGGATCCCGGCCTGTCGGATGCGGTGCGCGAGGTCTTCGTCACGCTGCACGAGCAGGGGCTGATCTATCGCGACCGCCGGCTGGTGAACTGGGACCCGAAGTTCCAGACGGCGATCTCCGACCTCGAGGTGGAGAGCCGCGACGTCAAGGGCAGCCTGTGGCACCTGCGCTATCCGGTGGAGGGCGAGGCCGGCCGCTTCATCGTGGTGGCGACGACCCGCCCCGAGACCATGCTGGGCGACACCGCCATCGCGGTTCACCCCGAGGATGACCGCTTCCGCGACCTCATTGGAAAATTCGCGATCCTGCCGCTGGTGGGCCGCCGCATCCCGATCGTGGCCGACGAGTATTCCGACCCGGAGAAGGGCTCGGGCGCGGTGAAGATCACGCCGGCGCATGACTTCAACGATTTCGCCGTCGGCAAGCGGCACGGCCTCGCCATGCCGTCGGTGCTGGACGCCGATGGCGCCGTCTTCCTGGCCGAGATCGAGGCCGACCTGGTCGCCATCGACAACATCGCCGACCCGGCCTTCGTGCAGGGCCTGGCCGGCCAGGACCGCTTCGACGCGCGCAAGGCGATCGTCGCCGAGCTGGAGCGGCTGGAGCTGGTCGAGCAGATCGAGGTGCACAACCACGCGGTGCCGCATGGCGACCGCTCGGGCGTGCCGATCGAGCCGCGGCTGACGCTGCAATGGTATTGCGACGCGGCGACCCTGGCCAAGCCCGCCATCGAGGCGGTGGAGACCGGCAAGACCGAGTTCGTGCCGAAGCACTTCGAGAACATTTTCTTCAGCTGGATGCGTGACATCCAGCCTTGGTGCATCAGCCGCCAGCTGTGGTGGGGCCACCAGATCCCGGCCTGGTACGCGCCGGATGGCAGCTTCTACGTCGCCCGCAGCGAGGAGGAGGCGCTGGCCCAGGCGCGCCAGAAGCTTGGGCCCGATGTCACGCTGACCCGCGACGAGGATGTGCTCGACACCTGGTTCAGCTCCGCCCTGTGGCCGTTCAGCACGCTGGGCTGGCCGAACAAGACGGCCGAGCTGGAAAAATACTATCCGGGCGACGTGCTGGTCACCGGCTGGGACATCATCTTCTTCTGGGTCGCCCGGATGATGATGATGGGCCACCACTTCATGGGCGCCGCCCCGTTCAAGACCGTCTACATCCATGGCCTCGTCCGCGACGAGAAGGGCCAGAAGATGTCCAAGTCGAAGGGCAATGTCATCGACCCGCTGGAGCTGGTGGAAAGCTTCGGCGCCGATGCGCTGCGCTTCGCCATCGCCTCGATGGCGACGCCGGGCCGCGACGTGAAGCTCGGCCGGAAGCGGGTGGAAGATTTCCGTTCGTTCGGCACCAAGATCTGGAACGCCGCGCGCTTCTGCGAGATGAACGGCATCGCGCCCGACGCCGCCTTCGACCCCTCCAAGGTCGAGACGCCGCTGGCGCGCTGGATCCTCGACGCCTCGAACGCCGCCATCCTGGAGGCGACGGCGGCGCTCGAAGCCTATCGCATGGATGACTATGCCAGCGCCTGCTACCGCTTCGTCTGGAACAGCTTCTGCGACTGGTTCCTGGAATTCGCCAAGCCCGCCCTGAACGGCCCCGGCACGGCCGAGAAGGCCGAGGTGAAGGGCGCCGCGCAGCATGTGCTGGGCACCATCCTGAAGCTGCTGCATCCGGTGATGCCGTATCTGACGGAAGAGCTCTGGGACCACTTCGGCTACGGCCCGGAATGCAGCCTGATCGGCGAGAGCTGGCCGCAGCCGGTGGCCGTCCCCGGCGCCGAGGCGGCGCGGGCCGAGCTCGACTGGCTGGTGTCGCTGATCTCGGCGGTGCGCGGCGTGCGCTCCGAGATGAATGTGCCGCCGTCGGTCACCGTGCCGTTGCTGGCGCAGGGGGCGACGCCGGAGACGCTGGCGCGCGGCGCCCGCTGGGCCGATGCCATCCGCCGGCTGGGTCGCGCCACCGAGTTCCGCGCCCCGGCCGAGGGCGAGGCGGTCAAGGGTGCCCAGGTGACGGTGGGAGAGGCGACCATCCTGCTGCCGCTGGCCGGCGTCATCGATCTGGCCGCCGAGCGCGCGCGGCTGATGAAGGAGCGCGACAAGGCCCAGGCCGAGGGGGCCAAGGTGGCGCAGAAGCTGGGCAATGCCGACTTCGTGGCGCGGGCCAAGCCGGAAGTGGTGGAGGAGAACCGCGAGCGCCTCGCCGCCGCCGAGGCCGAGGTGGCGCGGCTCGACGCCGCCATGGCGCGCATCGCGGAATAATCCGCGGCCCGACTGAAAGCCTGCGCGGGGTCGCGTAACCCCGTGCAGGCGGCGGGGCTTTTGCCCGGCCCCGGCCTTATTCCGCTCCGACCCATCAGAAAATGCGATGGCTGCCGTGCCGAACCAACGCGGCTCCAGCAGGGCCGGGCGAATACCGCGCCGCTTTCGGCTGGGTTATCGTCTCTTATACCAGACCTGGCGCGCCCCCCTGCGCCCGGGACGGGGACAGGAGATTCCATGACAGCCGACCCGGTCGCCGAGGTGAAAGACCCTCACGATACCCGCAAGCGCGTTTTCGCCATCATCGGCGGCTCCTCCGGCAATCTGGTCGAGTGGTATGACTTCTACGTCTATGCCGCGACGGCGCTGTATTTCGCGCCGACCTTCTTCCCCGGCGGCAATCCGACGGTGCAGCTGCTGAACACGGCGGCGATCTTCGCGGTCGGCTTCCTGATGCGGCCGATCGGCGGCTGGCTGTTCGGCCGCATCGCCGACAAGCAGGGCCGCCGCGCCTCGATGCTGATCTCGGTGCTGCTGATGTGCTTCGGCTCGCTGATGATCGCGGTGCTGCCGGGCTATGACAGCATCGGCATCGCCGCCCCCGCGCTGCTGCTGCTGGCCCGCCTGCTGCAGGGCCTGTCGGTCGGCGGCGAGTACGGGACCTCGGCCACCTATATGTCCGAGGTGGCGGTGGCCGGGCATCGCGGCTTCTTCGCCTCCTTCCAGTATGTGACGCTGATCGGCGGGCAGCTGCTGGCGCTGCTGGTCGTGGTGGTGCTGCAGAATGTCTATACCGGCGACGAGATCCGCGCCTGGGCCTGGCGCATCCCCTTCTTCATCGGCGCCGCGACCGCGGTGATCGCGCTGTTCCTGCGCCGCGCGCTGCACGAGACGACGACCGAGGAAGACCGCAAGCGCAAGGGCGCCGGCACGATTTCTCTTCTGTTGGCGCATCCCAAGCCGCTGCTGCAGGTGATCGGCCTGACCGCCGGCGGCAGCCTGGCCTTCTATGCCTTCACCACCTACATGCAGAAATTCCTGGTCAACAGCGCCGGCTTCTCGGCCGCCAAGTCCAGCGAGACCATGGCGGCGGTGCTGTTCTGCTACATGCTGCTGCAGCCGCCGCTGGGCGCGCTGTCCGACCGCATCGGCCGCCGCAACTGCCTGCTCATTTTCAGCGCGGGCATGGCGATCGCGACGGTGCCGATCATGACCTATCTGTCCGGCGTCACCTCGCCGATGGGCGCCTTTGTCGGCATCCTCGGCGCGCTGTTCATCGTCAGTTTTTATACGTCGATCAGCGGCGTGGTGAAGGCAGAAATGTTCCCGGCCGAGATCCGGGCGCTGGGTGTCGGCCTCGGCTACGCCATCGCCAATTCGCTGTTCGGCGGCACGGCGGAATATGTCGCGCTCTACCTGAAGAGCATCGGCCTGGAGAGCGCCTTCTTCTGGTACGTCGCGGTCTTCGCGGTGGTCTCGCTGGTCGCGACCCTGTCGATGAAGGACCCGCGCAGCCACGGCTACATGCCGGTGCCGGGGCGCGAGAAGAACTAAGCCCGGTCGCAAGGCGGGAAGGGAAGGGGCCGGGGGCGCAAGCCTGCCGGCCCTTTTCGATGGGCTGCCCTGCTGGCCTGCAGGGTTGCGGACAAAGCTTTGTTGCGCGATACCGGGGTCGGGACGCAATGAAGGAAGGTTCACCCACATGGCTGAGCACAAATGGGATAAGTCGCGCCTGCCGAGCCGGCATGTCAGCGTCGGCCCGGAGCGCGCCCCGCACCGCTCCTACTACTATGCCATGGGGATGACCGAGGAGGAGATCGCCCAGCCCCTGGTCGGCGTCGCCACCTGCTGGAACGAGGCCGCCCCCTGCAACATCGCGCTGAACCGCCAGGCGCAGAGCGTCAAGCAGGGCGTCAAGGCGGCCTTCGGCACGCCGCGCGAGTTCACCACCATCACGGTGACCGACGGCCTGGCCATGGGCCACCAGGGGATGAAGTCGTCGCTGGCCTCGCGCGACGCCATCGCCGACACGGTCGAGCTGACCATGCGCGGCCACTCCTATGACGCCATGGTCACGCTGGCGGGCTGCGACAAGTCGCTGCCGGGCATGATGATGGCCATGCTGCGGCTGAACGTGCCCAGCGTCTTCATGTATGGCGGCTCGATCCTGCCCGGGAAGTTCAAAGGCCGCGACGTCACCGTGGTCGATGTCTTCGAGGCGGTCGGCCAGCACGCCGCCGGCAACATGTCGGACGAGGACCTGCACGCCCTCGAATGCGTCGCCTGCCCCAGCGCCGGCGCCTGCGGCGGCCAGTTCACCGCCAACACCATGGCCACCGTCTCCGAGGCGATCGGCCTGGCGCTGCCGGGTTCCGCCGGCGCGCCCGCGCCCTACGAGGATCGCGACCGCTGGGCGGTGGAATCCGGCAAGGCCGTGATGAACCTGCTGCGGAAGAATATCCGGCCGCGGGATATCGTCACGCTGAAGTCGCTGGAGAATGCGGCCATCGTGGTCGGCGCCACCGGCGGCTCGACCAATGCCGGGCTGCATCTGCCAGCCATGGCGCATGAGGCGGGGATCCGCTTCACCCTCGACGACGTCGCCGCCATCATGCGCCGCACCCCCTACATCGCCGACCTGAAGCCGGGCGGGAAGTATGTCGCGCTCGACGTGCACAATGTCGGCGGCATTCCGATCATCATCAAGGCGCTGCTCGATGCCGGGCTGCTGCATGGCGACTGCCTGACGGTCACCGGCAAGACCCTGGCCGAGAACCATGCCGATATCGTCTTCCCGACCGACCAGGACGTCATCTACCCGGTGTCGCGCGCCATCACCCCCACCGGCGGCGTGGTGGGCCTGAAGGGCAACCTCGCCCCCGACGGCGCCATCGTGAAGGTGGCCGGCATGAAGACGCTGCGCTTCGAGGGCACCGCGCTGTGCTTCGACTGCGAGGAGGACGCCTTCGCCGCCGTCGACCAGCGCGCCTACAAGAAGGGCGACATCCTGGTGATCCGCTACGAGGGGCCGAAGGGCGGCCCCGGCATGCGGGAGATGCTGTCCACCACCGCCGCCATCTATGGCCAGGGCATGGGCGAGGATGTGGCGCTGATCACCGATGGCCGCTTCTCCGGCGCCACGCGCGGCTTCTGCGTCGGCCATGTCGGGCCCGAGGCCGCGGTCGGCGGCCCGATCGGCCTGCTGAAGAATGGCGACCGCATCGTCATCGATGCCGAGAAGGGCACCATCGACGTCGCGCTGACCGACGAGGAATGGGCCCGCCGCCGCGCCGAATGGAAGCCGCGCGGCACCGACTACAATGCCGGGGCGCTGTGGAAATACGCCCAGCTGGTGGGCCCGGCGCATCTGGGCGCCGTCACCCATCCGGGTGGCGAGGCGGAGACGCATTGCTACGCCGACATTTGATGCGCGACTGAAATCGCGGGTTCGCGAGCGGGCGGGGCACTTCGGGGCCCCGCCTTTTTTCATGGCGCTGTTTTAATCCCGAAAGTCACGCGCCGTCACAACTTGCCTCGCTTTGCCCTTTTTCTGTCCTTGTGCCGCCATGCTTGGGGGGCAGTCTCGCACCATTGCGGTTGCCGTCGTTGCCGGCCGCAGGGCGCGGGTCCCCCCAGACCCTTTCCGCCCCAGGCGGCCGGCGGCGGCGGTGAACAGAAGGAGATTGCGATGGTCGAGCGCCGTAAGCTGCTCCGTCAGATATTGGCCGGTGTCACCCTGGCGGCCCTGCCGGTGGGCGCGGGTGTCGCCCTGGCCCAGCCCTATGGCCCGCCGCCGGGCGGGCCGGGCGGGCCCCCTGGTGGTCCTCCGGGTGGCCCCGGCTACGGCGGCCCCCCTGGTGGTCCTCCGGGCGGCCCCCCGGGCGGTCCCGGCTATGGTGGTCCCCCGGGCCGTCCGCCGCCGCCGCCGCCGCTGCGCGAGGAGCGCCGCCCCGGCCGCCCGCCGCGCCCCGAGCTGGTCTGGCAGCCCGGCCATTGGAGCCGGCGCCGCGGTGACTATGTCTGGGTGGGCGGCCGCTGGGTCAGCCGGCGTGGCCGCTGGGCCCCGGGCGAATGGGTCGAGCGGCGCGGCCGCTGGGTCTGGGTCGAGCCGGGCTGGAGGTGATGCCATGCGCCGTTTCCCGATCCTGCTGATCCTGGCGGGCGCTGTGATCTCGCTGGGCGGCTGCGTCGTCGCCCCGGCGCCCGGCTATTACGGCCCGCCGCCGGGCTATGGGCCGCCGGGCGGCTATTACCGCCCGCCGCCACCGCCGCCGCCCTACTGGCACCGCTGGTAAAGCGGACCCGTCGCCGCCCCATCGGGGCGGCGACAACTGCTAGAGAAGCTCGAACAGGACCGGCGTGTGGTCCGAGGGGCTGTCCTCGCTGCGCGGGCCGGCATCGACCCAGCCGCGGCTCAGGCGCTCCGCCAGCTCGGCCGAGAGCAGCGCATGGTCGATGCGCAGGCCCCGATTGGCCTCGAAGGCCGGGCCGTAATCCCAATAGGTGTAGAGCCGCTCGCCCGGATGCAGCGCCCGCAGCGCATCGGTCAGGCCGAGGTTCTCCAGCGCCCGCCAGGCCGCCCGGGTCTCCGGCCGCACCAGCGCGTCGGTCGGCGGCAGGGCGCGCGGCGCCAGGTCGAGCTCGGTCGGGCAGACATTGAAGTCGCCGAGGATGGCGAAGGGGCGGAAGCCGTCCAGCTTCTCGGCGGCGCGGGCGCGCAGCCGCTCCATCCAGCGCAGCTTGTAGGCATAGCCCTCGTCGCCGCCGGAATTGCCGTTGGGCAGGTAGATGCCGGCGATGTCGATGCCCTCGGCCGTCACCTCGACATAGCGGGCGTGGCTGTCTTCGTCCTCGCCGGGCAGCGCCTCGGCGGTGACCTCGAAGGGGATGCGGCCGAGCACGGCGACCCCATTGCGCCCGCCATGCTGGCCGACGGCGTGGAAGCGGTAGCCGCTATCCGCGAATTCGGCGGCCGGGAATTCCTCGGTCTTGCACTTCAGCTCCTGCAGGAAGACCAGGTCGGGCTGGGCAGACTCGAGGAAGCGGCGGAGGTTCGGCGCGCGCTTGCGCACCGAATTGACGTTGAAGGTGGCGAGGCGCACGGGGTCTGGTCAGCCGATCGAGAAAGAGGCGCCGCAGCCGCAGCCGGAGGCGGCCTGCGGGTTCTTCACCGTGAAATGCGCGCCGATCAGCTCATCCGCCCAGTCGAGCTCCGAGCCCGCCAGCAGGTCCAGGCTGACCGGGTCGATCATCACCCGGGTGGCGCCCTGCTCGAGCACCAGGTCTTCCTCGGCCACGCTGTCCTCCAGCGCGAAGGAATACTGGAAGCCGGAGCAGCCGCCGGCATTGACCGCGACGCGCAGCCCGGCCTGGGGCCGGCCGTCGCGCGCGGCGATCTCCGCCACCTGGGCGAAGGCCCGCGGGGTGACGCGGAAGGCGGGGGACAGGGCAGCGCCGTCGGGCATGGGTCTGGGACTCCTCGGGCCCCAACATAGGCGGGGCGGCGCGGTTTTCCAATCATGCGCGGGGCCTGCGCAGGGCAGGGCAGGGTCCCTGTGGCGTTGCGACGGCGCCGTCCCGCTGGTAGAGCGCGGCGGTCATGCCCGACCTCGCCCCCTATGCCGCCCGCGCCGAGACCTCGCGCGGCCGTCTCCACCCGGAGCCGGCGAGCGGGGTGCGCTCGCCGTTTCAGCGCGACCGGGACCGCATCATCCACAGCGCGGCCTTCCGCCGGCTGCAATACAAGACCCAGGTCTTCATCTTCCACGAGGGCGACGCCTTCCGCACCCGGCTGACCCACAGCATCGAGGTGGCGCAGATCGCCCGCTCCATCGCCCGCCGGCTGCGCCTCGACGAGGACCTGGCCGAGGCCCTGGCGCTGGCCCATGACCTGGGCCACCCGCCCTTCGGCCATGCCGGGGAGGAGGCGCTGAACGGCGTCATGCGCCCCTATGGCGGCTTCGACCACAATGCGCAGAGCCTGAAGGCGGTCACGGTGCTGGAGAAGCGCTATGCCGAGTTCGACGGGCTGAACCTGACCTGGGAGACGCTGGAGGGCCTGGCCAAGCACAATGGCCCGATCCGCCGCCCCAGCCATTTCATGGCCGAATACGACTCTCGTCATAGCCTGGACCTCTCCAGCCACGCCTCGCTGGAGGCCCAGGTCGCGGCCCTGGCCGACGATATTGCTTATAATAACCACGACCTGGACGACGGCCTGCGGGCGGGGCTTTTCTCCCTGGACGAGGCGGCGGCGCTGCCCCTGATCGGCGGGGCCGTCCAGGAAGTGCGCGCCGCCTATCCGCAGGCGCCGGCGACCCGCCTGGCCGGCGAGGCGATCCGCCGCGTCATCAACGTCATGATCCAGGACGTGGTGGCCGAGGCCGAGCGGCGCCTCGCCGCGCTGGCGCCGGCCGATTGCGACGCGGTGCGCGCCGCCGGCCGCCCGGTGATCGGCTTCTCGGCGCCGATGCAGGACGCCAACCAGCAGGTGCGCGACTTCCTGTTCGGGCGCATGTACCGCCACTGGCGGGTCAACCGCACCACCCAGAAGTCGAAGCGGGTGGTGCAGGTGCTGTTCAGCCTGCTGCATGGCGGGCCCGACATGCTGCCCCCCGAATGGCGCGACCGCGCCGGCGAGGCCGGCAGCGCGCAATGCGCCGGCGTCGTCTGCGACTATATCGCCGGCATGACCGACCGCTTCGCGCTGGACGAGCACCGCCGCCTGACCGACCCTCACATTCCCGGCTGAACGGACACCATGCAACAGACCCACGCCGCCCCGCAGGATATTTTTGCCGCACTGCGCGCCGAGGTCCTGACCTGCCTGCGCCGCCTCCTGCCGGAACTGCCGGAAGAAGCGCTGGCCCGCGTCACCGTCGAGCCGCCGCGCGACGCGTCGCATGGCGACATGTCGACGAACGCCGCGATGGTGGTGGCCAAGATCGCCAGGCTGCCGCCGCCGAAGCTGGCCGCCGAGCTCTCCGCCGCGCTGCTGGCGCTGCCGATGGTGGCGGAAGCCGCCCCGGCCGGCCCCGGCTTCGTCAACCTGCGCCTGGCCGAAGCCTTCCTGCTCGGCCAGCTGCCGGTGGTGCTGCGCGCCGGGGAGACCTATGGCGACGGCGGCGCCGGCCGCGATGCCCGGGTCAATGTCGAATATGTCTCGGCCAATCCGACGGGCCCGATGCATGTCGGCCATTGCCGCGGCGCGGTGGTGGGCGACGCCCTGGCCAATCTGCTGGCCAAGGCCGGCCATGCCGTCACCAAGGAATACTATATCAACGATGCCGGCGCCCAGGTGCAGGCGCTGGGCTATGCCGCCTATTGGCGCTACCTCGAAGCGCTGGGCACCACGCTGACCGAGGAAGACTATGCCGCCGCCGTCCCCGGCGGGCTGCAGTATCGCGGCGACTACCTGGTCCCCGTCGGCGCCGCCCTGAAGGAGAAGTACGGCGACAGCCTGGCGCCCGGCGCGGTCCCGGCCGAGGCGTCGCTCTGGCTGACGGTGGTGCGGGAGTTCACCGTCGCCGCCATGATGGCCGAGATCCGCACCGACCTGGCGGCGCTGGGCGTCGAGCACGACGTCTTCATCAGCGAGGCGCAGCTGGTGCGCGACGGCGTCGCCGACCGCGCCATCGCCGTGCTGGACGCCAAGGGCCTGGTCTATGAGGGCGTGCTGGAGCCGCCCAAGGGCAAGCTGCCGGACGATTGGGAAGCGCGGCCGCAGACGCTCTTCGCCTCGACGCGGTTCGGCGACGACGTCGACCGCCCGCTGCGCAAGTCCGATGGCAGCAACACCTATTTCGCCAATGACATCGGCAACCATGCCGACAAGATCGCCCGCGGCATGCAGCAGCTGGTGCAGGTCTGGGGCGCCGACCATGGCGGCTATGTCAAGCGCATGCAGGCGGCGACCAAGGCGCTGTCCGACGGCGCCGTGCCGCTCGACGTGCTGCTGTGCCAGATCGTCAAGGTGATGAAGGGCGGCGAGCCCGTGCGCATGTCGAAGCGCGCCGGCACCTACATCACCCTGCGCGACCTGATCGACGAGGTCGGGCGCGACGCGGTCCGCTTCACCATGCTGACCCGCAAGTCGGATGCGCAGATGGATTTCGACCTCGACCGCGTGGTCGAGCAGTCGCGCGAGAATCCGGTCTTCTACGTGCAATACGCCCATGCCCGCTGCCGCTCCGTGCTGCGCCAGGCGGGCGAGCCGACGCCGGCCGCCCTGGCCGAGGCCGAGGCGGGCCTCGCCAGCCTGCAGGATGCGGCGGAGCTCGCCTTGCTGCGCCGGCTGATCGCCTGGCCGCGCACGGTCGAGGCCGCTGCTGCGGCGCGGGAGCCGCATCGAATTGCGTTTTATCTCGGTGACTTGGCCAGCGACTTTCATATTTTGTGGAACCGCGGCCGGGAAGATGCGACATTGCGCTTCATCCAGGCGGAGGCGCCGGAGGCCACCCGGGCGCGACTGGCGCTGGTGGCCGCCACGGCCATCGTCATCCGCTCCGGCCTCGCGGTCATGGGCGTCGCACCGGTTGAGGAGATGCGGTGAGGGAAGTTCAGGTCCCGTCCTATCGTATCCGGGAACCCGCTGCCGAGGACACCGGCACGGGACGCCGCATGGCGATCATCGCCGGCGGCCTGGCGGGCGTGCTGGCCGTGGGCGGCATTGTCGGCTGGGCGGTCAGCAAGCTGGGCAACACCACCATCCCGGTGATCGAGGCCGACGCGCGGCCGATGAAGATCCGCCCCGAGGATCGCGGCGGGCTGCGCGTCGCCAACCAGGACGAGATCATCTTCGAGCGCCGCGTCGCCGGCAGCGGCTTCGAGCCGACCGGCCGCCTGGCGCCGGCGGCCGAGACGCCCAATCTCGACGCGCTGCGGGCGGCCACCGCGCCGCCGCCGGCCCCCGCGACGCCGGTACCGACGCCTGCGCCGGCCGCGACACCGGCGCCCCAGGCCGCCGCGCCGCATGCGGCGACGCCGCACGCCGCGGCGCTCGCCACCCAGAACAACGCGCGCCCGCAGGCACCGCCGCCGCCGGCAGCACAACTTGCCGCGCCCCAGGCACCGGCCGCCCCCGCCGCGCCGCCGGCCCCGGTCGGCCGCATCGCGCCGCCGGCAGCCCCCGCCACCCCGGCGCCGGTGCCGAGCCGCGCCGGCACGGTCACCGTGCAGCTCGGCGCGCTGGATTCGGAAGCCGGCGCCCGGGCCGAATGGGACCGCCTGTCGAAGCGCGTGCCGGAGCTGATCGGCGGCCGCAGCCCGCAGATCACCCGCTTCGAGCGCGAGGGGAAGCCGACCATGTGGCGCCTGCGCCTGGGCGGCTTCGAGCATGACGCCGCCGGCTCCTTCTGCGAGACGGTGAAGAGCCGCGGCGGCGCCTGCGCCGTGCTCGGCGGCTGAGGCTGCCGGCCCGGACCATGGCCCCGCCGCGCGCCGCCATCATCGGCCTGTCCGGTCCCGTGCTGCTGGCCGATGAGGCGGCGCTGCTGCGCGAGAGGCGCCCGCTCGGCGTCATCCTCTTCGCGCGCAACGTGCAGGATCCGGCGCAGCTGGCAGCGCTCACCGCCGCGATCCGGGACGAGCTGGGCGAGGACGCGCCGATTCTGGTCGACCAGGAAGGCGGCCGCGTCGCCCGGCTGCGCCCGCCGCATTTTCCGCCCTTTCCCGCCGCCGGCCGCTTCGAATCCCTGCCCGCCGAGGCGGCGCAGGCCAATGCCACCCTGCTCGGGCTGGCCTGCGCCGATGTCGGGCTGGACGTGGTCTGCGCGCCGGTGCTCGACCTGCGGCTGCCCGGGCGGCACAGCGTCGTCGGCGACCGCGGCTTCGGCGCCGACCCGGCCGAGGTCGCCCGGCTCGGCGCCGCCTGGGTGGCGGGGCTGCAGGCGGCCGGCACCATCCCGGTGATCAAGCACATCCCCGGCCATGGCCGCGCCATGGCGGACAGCCATCTGGAGCTGCCGCGGGTCGATGTCTCGCTGAGAGAGCTCCAGGCGGACTTCGCGCCGTTCAAGGCCCTGGCCGGCAGCGGCGCCTGGGGCATGACCGCGCATATCCTGTTCGACGCCCTGGACGACCGCCCGGCGACCCTGTCGAAAAAGATCATCGAGACGGTCATTCGCGGCGAGATCGGCTTCGACGGCCTGCTGCTCTCCGACGACCTGGCGATGAAGGCGCTGTCCGGCACCCCGGCCGCGCTGACCGCCGCGGTGCTGGCGGCCGGCTGCGACGTGGCGTTGAACTGCACCGGGGTGCTGGCCGACAGCCAGGCGGCGCTGGCCGAGTGCCCAGCCCTGACCGAAGCCGCCCAGCGGCGCCTGGCGGAATCGCGCGCGGCGACGGCGGCGCGCAAGCTTCCCCGCCCCGATCGTGCCATGCTGGCGGCCACCCGTGATGCGCTGCTGAAGGACGTCGCGTGATCGACTGGCTGCCGGAGCTGCTCGTCGCCATCCTGGCGACGGTGCTGGCCATCACCCTGCACGAGGCGGCGCATGGCTATGCCGCGCTGGCCCTCGGCGACGACACGGCGCAGCGCATGGGGCGGCTCAGCCTCAACCCGCTGCGCCATGTCGACAAGATCGGCACGCTGATCCTGCCCGGCATCCTGCTGGCCGGGCAGCTGCTGACCATCGGCCGGGTCGAGGTGATGTTCGGCTGGGCCAAGCCGGTGCCGGTGGATCTGCGCCGGCTGCGCAACCCGCGCTACGGCATGGTGCTGGTGGCCGCAGCAGGCCCGGCGATGAATGTCTTCCTGGCCTGGTGCGCCGCCATGCTGGCGCATCCGCTGCAGGAGATGTCGGGCGTGCTGCCGCCCGGGGCCATGGATCTGGGCGTCCGCTTCATCCTGCTGTCGATCATGGCCAATCTGCTGCTCGGCCTGTTCAACCTGCTGCCGATCCCGCCGCTGGATGGCGGCCGCATCATGGTCGGGCTGCTGCCCGCCCGGCTGGCGCTGCCGCTGGCCCGGCTGGAGCCGGCCGGGCTGATGATCGTCATGCTGCTGATCTTCGTGCTGCCGCGGGTGTCGGACAGCCTCGACGTCATGGGCTGGCTGGTCGGGCTGGTCACCGGCCCCGGCTTCCGCCTGATCCTGTGGCTGGCCGGGCACGGGCCATGACCACCGACGCGGCCCCGGACCGGCTGCATGTCCGGCTGGAGGTCTATGAAGGCCCGCTCGACCTGCTGCTGGAGCTGGCCCGGGCGCAGAAGGTCGATATCGCCCGCATCTCCATCCTGGCCCTCGTCGACCAGTATCTGGCGGTGATCGAGGGGGTGCAGCGCGTCCGCCTGGAGCTCGCCGCCGACTGGCTGGTGATGGCCGCCTGGCTGGCCTGGCTGAAATCCCGCCTGCTGCTGCCCGAGGACCCGCAGGAGGAGGAGGATGCCGAGGCGCTGGCCGGCCAGCTGGCCGAGCGCCTGGCCGAGCTCGAGCGCATGCGCGAGGCCGCCCGCTGGCTCGGCACCCGGCCGCAGCTGGGGCAGGAGGTGCTGGAGCGCGGCGACCCCGAAAGCCTGGTGCGGCAGGAGCAGGGCGCGCTGAACGCCGACCTGCCGGCGCTTCTCCGCGCCTATGTCGACGCCCTGCGCCGCTCCAACGCCCGCCGCCCGTATCGCCCGAAGCCCAGGAAGCTGTGGACGGTGCAGGAGGCGCTGGAGCGGCTGGCGCGGCTGGTGGGCAGCCTGCCGGAATGGGGCGAGCTGCAGCGTTTCCTGCCCGAGACCCTGCTCGACCCGGTGGAGCGCCGCGCGGCGCTGGCCGCCACGCTGATCGCCGGCTTGGAGATGGCGCGCGGCGGCGGTATCGAATTGCGCCAGGAGGCCGCCTTCGGCCCCATCCTGCTGCGCCGCCGCCCCGACCGGGTGGCCGAGGAGACCGAGACGCCGCATGACGCTGCCGCCTGACCCGCAGCCCGCCCCGCCCGACGCCGCGCCGCGCGACCCCGCCGGCATCGCGCCGCTGGAGCATGCGCTGCGCCTGGCCGAGGCCCTGGTCTTCGCCGCCGACCGCCCCGTGGCACCTGAGCGCCTGCAGGCCGTGCTGCCCGAGGGGCTGCGCGCCGAGGCGGTGCTGACCCTGCTGGCCGCCCGCTATGCCGGCCGCGGCGTCGAGCTGACCGAGGTCGCCGGCGGCTATGCCTTCCGCACCGCCGCCGACCTGGCGCCGATCCTGACCAAGGTGGTCGAGACCCCGCGCCGGCTGCCGCGGGTGGCGATGGAGGCGCTGGCCATCGTCGCCTACCACCAGCCGGTCACCCGGCCGGAGATCGAGGAGATCCGCGGCACCAGCCTGTCCCAGGCGACGCTGGAGCTGCTGCTGGAGCAGGCGCTGATCGCCCCGCGCGGCCGCAAGGAGGTGCCGGGCCGGCCGACGCTGTGGGGCACCACGCCGCGCTTCCTGGAGCAGTTCGGCCTGCGCGCGCTGACCGACCTGCCGCGAAGGGAGGAGCTGCTGGCCGGCGAGGCCGGGCCCAGCCTGCCGAACATGGGCGTTGGTATGGGCCCGGGCGCATGACCCTGCGGCTGGAGGGGATCCGCCACGCCTATGGCGCGCGCGCCGTGCTGCAGGGCGTCGACCTCTCCGTCGCCGCCGGCGAGATTCTCTGCCTGCTGGGGCCTTCCGGCGACGGCAAGACCACGCTGCTTCGGCTGGTGGCCGGGCTCGAGGCGGTGCAGGCCGGGCGCATCGCCATCGGCGACCGCATCGTGGCCGAAGCCGGGCGTGAGCTGCCCCCCGAGGACCGCCGCGTCGGCTTCGTCTTCCAGGACTATGCGCTGTTCCCGCATCTGACCGTCGCGCAGAATGTCGGCTTCGGCCTGGGCCGGATGCCGCGCGGCGAGCGCGCCGCGGCGGTCGAGGCCGCGCTGGCCCGGCTCGGCATGGCCGGCTTCGCCGGCAGCTATCCGCATATGCTGTCGGGCGGGCAGCAGCAGCGCGTGGCGCTGGCCCGCGCGCTGGCCCCGCGCCCCGCCGTGCTGCTGCTGGACGAGGCCTTCGCCAGCCTCGACGCCCGGCTGCGCGAGCAGGTGCGCGACGACACGCTGCGCCTGCTGCAGGAAGCCGGCATCGCCACCCTGATCGTCACCCATGACGCGGAAGAGGCCATGCTGATGGCCGACCGCATCGCGCTGATGCGCGGCGGCCGGGTCGAGCAGCTGGACCGGCCGGAGGACCTCTACCTGCGGCCCCGCTCGCGCTTCGCCGCCCGCTTCCTCGGCCCGGTGAACAGCCTGGCGGTGACCGTGCGCGACGGCGTGGCGCATGGCGCGCTGGGCAGCCTGCCGGCCGGCCTGCCCGATGGCGCGGCCGAGCTGCTGCTGCGCCCCGAGGGGCTGTTCGTCCGGCCCGAGGGCGAGGGGATCCCGGCCACCGTCGAGGCCTGCCGCATGCTGGGCGCGCACCGTCTGGCGGCGCTGCGCCTCGACGGCGGGCAGGCGCCCCTGCAGGCCAGATTGCCGCCCGGCCAGAAGCTGGATGCCGGGGCGCGGGTGGGCCTCGCGCTGGATCCGGAACGTGCCTTCGTGTTTTCCGCCGAAGTGCCTAGATAAGGAGGCAGGAGAGGGGGCGCGGCCCGGCCGGGGACGGCCAGGGCCGGTTTCGGCGGGGGGCCACGTTGGCGCTGCCGCCGGTTCCTGCTAACGGAAGCCGCCCCCATACGGGGGAGATGGGAAGCACATGTTCGATTTGGCCTGGTCCGAAATTGCCCTGATCGCCGTGGTCGCCGTCGTCGTGATCGGGCCCAAGGATCTGCCGGACGCGGTCCGCCAGGTGGCCAAGGGCGTGCAGAAGCTGCGGCGCATGGCCTCCGACTTCCAGAGCCAGGCCGACGAGCTGGTGCGCGAGGCCAAGCTGGAAGATGTCCGCGACCAGATCCGCGACATCCGCAACTTCGACGTCAAGGGCACCATCGAGCGCCATCTCGACGATGATGGCGGCATCCGCAAGACCTTCAGCGAGGACCCGCTGAAGGACGCCTGGAAGCCCGGCCCGGGCGGCATCGCCGAGCCGCCGGCGGGTTCCTCCTATGCCGCCGAGCCGCTGCCGGCGGCCCCCGCGGTCGCGCCTCCCCCGGTCGAGGCGCCCGCCTGGGTGCCGCCCGCGGTCGCCGCCGAGATCCGCCCGCCGCTGCCCGCCGCGCCGCCGCCCGCGCCTGAGCCCGAGCCCGCGGCGCCGCCGGCGATGATCCCGCCCGACCTGGCCGGGCCGGCGCCCGCCGCCCTGGCCGCGGCGCCCGCCGAGCCCGTGCCCGCGCCCCTCGACGCTGCGCCTGCCGCGCCCGTGCCCGTGCCCGAGACCAAGCCTGCCGAGCTGGCCACCGCCGAGGCCAGCCCGCCGACGACCGAAGACCCGAAGGCTGGCCCTGCCGCGCCGGCCCTTGCCGCCGCCGACAAGCCGGCCACCCCGCCCGCAACCCCGATCATCTGAGCAGCGCCCGTGGCCGACCAGGACGACACCATCGACGACAAGCCGATGCCGCTGATCGAGCATCTGCTGGAGCTGCGCACCCGATTGCTGTGGTCGCTCGGCGCCTTTCTCATCGCCTTCGCCCTTTGCTATTATTTCTCGGGGCAGATCTACGGCTTCCTCGCCCAGCCGCTGGCCGACATCCTGCACCAGCAGGGCGGCGGCGAGCGCCGGATGATCTTCACCGCGCTGTATGAAGCCTTCTTCACCTACCTGAAGGTGGCGCTGTTCGGCGCGGTCTTCCTCAGCTTCCCGATCTGGGCGACGCAGCTCTGGCTGTTCATCGCGCCAGGCCTGTACCGCTCCGAGAAGAAGGCGATCACCCCCTTCCTGGTGGCCTCGCCGGTGCTCTTCGTGCTCGGCGCGGCGCTGGCCTATTATTTCATCTTCCCGCTGGCCTGGAAGTTCTTCATCTCCTTCGAGACGCCGCCCGGCGGCAGCAGCCTGCCGGTGCAGCTGGAGGCCAAGGTCAGCGAATACCTGTCGCTGGTCATGCACATGATCCTGGCCTTCGGCATCGCCTTCCAGCTGCCGGTCGCGCTGACCCTGATGGCCAAGGTCGGCATCGTCACCCAGGCCGGGCTGAAGAAGGGGCGCCGCTATGCCGTCGTCGGCATGTTCGTCGTCGCCGCCGTCATCACGCCGCCCGACATCATCAGCCAGATCGGCCTCGCCGTGCCGCTGATCCTTCTCTACGAGCTCTCCATCCTGGCCGCCGGCTGGGTGGCGCCGAAACGCGACGACGAAGACAAGAGCTGAGTTCCCGCCATGCATGACATCCGCATCGTCCGCGCCGACCCGGCGGCCTTCGACGCGGCGCTCGCCCGCCGCGGCCTGGCGCCGGTGGCCGACGCCCTGCTGGCCCAGGACACCGCCCGCCGCGCCGCCCAGACCGCGGCGCAGGAGCTGCAGGCGCGGCGCAACCAGCTGTCGAAGGAGATCGGCCAGGCCAAGCGGACGGGGGCCGACAGCGCGGCCCTCGAGGCCGAGGCGGTCGCCGCCCGCGGCCGCATGGAGGCGCTGGAGGCCGAGGCGAAATCGACCGAGGAGGCCCAGAACAAGGTCCTCGAGGCGCTGCCCAACCTGCTGGACGCCGGCGTCCCCGATGGCCGCGACGAGAGCGACAACGTCGTCCTGCACCAGCACGGCGCCCCGGCCAATTTCGCCTTCACGCCGAAGCAGCATTTCGAGCTGGGCGAGGCGCTGGGGCTGATGGATTTCGGCGCCGCCGCCAAGCTGGCCGGTGCCCGCTTCACCGTCCTCCGCGGCGCGCTGTCGCGGCTGGAGCGCGCCCTCGGCCAGTGGATGATTTCTCTCCACGCCGACGAGCACGGCTACAGCGAGACCTCGGTCCCGCTGCTGGTCAACGACGCCACCATGTACGGCACCGGCCAGCTGCCGAAATTCGAGGAAGACCTGTTCCGCACCACGGATGGCCGCTGGCTGATCCCGACCGCGGAAGTGCCGCTGACCAACCTGGTCGCCGGCGAGATCCTGGCGGAGGCGGCCCTGCCGCTGCGCTTCACCGCGCTGTCGCATTGCTTCCGCTCGGAAGCCGGCAGCGCCGGGCGCGACACCCGCGGCATGCTGCGCCAGCACCAGTTCGCCAAGGTGGAGATGGTCGCCATCACCCGCCCCGAGGATTCGGAGGCCGAGCACGAGCGCATGACGAAATGCGCCGAGCGGGTGCTGACCGAGCTCGGCCTGACCTGGCGCCGGGTGCTGCTGTGTGCCGGCGACACCGGCTTCTCGGCGACCCGCACCTATGACCTGGAGGTCTGGCTGCCCGGCCAGGCGGCCTGGCGCGAGATCTCCTCCTGCTCCAACTGCCGCGACTTCCAGGCGCGCCGCATGGCCGCCCGCTATCGCCCGGCGGAAGCGAAGGGCACCGCCTTCCTGCACACGCTGAACGGCTCCGGCGTCGCCGTCGGCCGCGCGCTGATCGCGGTGCTGGAAACCCACCAGCAGGAAGACGGCAGCATTGCCGTCCCCCCCGTGCTGGCGCCCTGGATGGGCGGCCTGACGCGGATCGGCTAATTGGCCGAAGGCGCTTGCCGAAGCGCCGCGCTGCCCATAGTTTGCCGGGCATCGGGGCGTGGCGCAGCCTGGTAGCGCATCTGCTTTGGGAGCAGAGGGCCGGAGGTTCGAATCCTCTCGCCCCGATACCGGGATCCCCTTGGCGGCCCCACCCGCCAGAGCAAACCAGGCAGCGAGAAGCATGAGCCGCGACGTCGCCATCGCCCGCATCTACAGCCCGCCACGCTCGGCCATGCAGTCCGGCCGCGCCAAGTCCGGCGGCTGGCTGCTGACCTATGCGCCGTCCGAGGCGCGCCGCCAGGACCCGCTGACCGGCTGGTATGGCTCGGGCGACATGCGCGGCCAGCTGCGCCTCAGCTTCGCCTCGCGCGAGGCGGCCGAGGCCTATGCCCGCGCCAATGGCCTGGCCTTCGAGGTCGAGGCCGAGGCGCCGGGCCCCGCCATCAAGCCGAAATCCTATGCGGAGAATTTCCGCTACGGCCGCGCCGAGAACTGGACTCACTGAGCACAGTCTTCGGCGCCAGGGGCACCCTTAGCTCAACTGGATAGAGCAACCGGCTTCTACCCGGTTGGTTGGGGGTTCAAGTCCCTCAGGGTGCGTTTTTCTGTCGGGCTGCCGCCTCCACGTGGAGATGACGGGCGAAACGGCCCGAGCCAGCGCGACCTTCGACGGGGTCGCTGATATGAAAACGGCCCCGTCTTGCGGGGCCGTTGTCGTTTCTGCAGCGCGGCGCGCTTATGGCGCCAGAAGCTGCCGGATCTGCGGCTCGATGCCGGCGGAGAGCATCGCATAGCCCACCATGGTCAGGTGCAGGCTGTCGAAGGCGATGTCCTTGGTCAGCCGGCCATAGCCATCGACCAGCGCGCTGCCGGCATCGCTGTACAGCACCGTGCTGCCATCGGCGCAGCGGCTGATCAGCGCGTTCACCTGCTCGATGGTCCGCCGCATCGGCTCGGCCGCGGTGTCGCCGCGCGGCAGCAGGCCGATCACCAGGAACTTGGTGCGCGGCGACTTGCCACGGATCGTCCTTAGGACTTCGGCAATGCCGAGCGCGATATCTTCCGGGCGGCTCTGCGCCGAGACGTTGTTGGTGCCCAGCAGCACCACCGCCACCTTCGGCCGCAGCGAGGCCGGCCAATGGCCGTTCGCCATCCGGTACAGCGCGCCCTGGGTGAAGTCGCCCATGACGCCCAGATTGGCCGGGGCGCGGTGGCCATAGAATTGCTGGAAGATGGAGGGGAACCAGCCCTGCACCAGGGAATCGCCGATGAAAACCATCTCGACCCGCGACAGGTCGGCGCCGGCGATCTGCCGGTCCAGCTCCTGCACGCGGGCGCGCCAATGCGGCTCGGCGAGGTATTCCTGGCCCGCCTCGCGCGGCGGCGGGGTGCGGCTCGGCAGGCTGGGGCAGATCGCCTGGGCGAAGGCCAGGGCCGGGGACAGCGTCGCGGCCAGGGCCAACCCGGCCAGCGTCAGGCGCCTCACCATGCGGCTCATCGGGCGGCTCATCGGGCGGCGATCCGGTCGCGCACCAGGAAGCTGACCGGCGTGCCCTGCGGCGCCATCAGCCAGACGCTGTATTGCTGCCCGGCCTCCAGCCGGCCCAGATCCAGCAGCGGCGCCCGCTGCCCGCCGCAGGAGGCGATGACCTTCGCCGCCGCCGGGTTCAGGTTGCGCGCGGCGCCGCTCTCGGCCGCCACCTTGGAGAAGATCGCCTGGTTGCCCGGGTCGATCGCCAGCCCGCCATCGGCGCAGCCGGCAATGGCCGAATAGAAGCCCAGCCGCGCCCGCGTCTGGTTGAATTCCACCTTGTCGTTGATCACCACGGCCCCCAGCCTGTCGCCATCGCGCCGCAGCAGCACGGTGTTGTAGCCGCCGCCGGGGATCTGCACCGTCACCTCGGTGGTCAGCGTGCCGTCGCTGATCAGCAGCTTCACCGGGCGCTTGGCCACGTCCTCGGCCACCATATAGGCGGTGACCCGCTCGGCGGCGCCGTCGGGCACGGCGACCTGGCTGTCATAGTCGGGCTTCACCGTCACCTTGCCGGGCAGGGAATTGGCGAAGCGGACGAAGGCGAAGCCCTCCGGCAGCCGCTGCTCATACAGCATCGGCTGGGCCGCGGCAGGCGCCGCCACCCCCGCAGCCGAGCTCAGAACCGCGGCCATGCAGAGGCCCCGCCAGGCAGAAGAGATACGCATCAGACCAGCCTGTCCTGAGGAAGAGAGAGCGATAAAGGGCACCGCGCGCTCAGCGCCATGCTGATCACACGCGC
The DNA here is from genome assembly GCF_902706185.1 of Roseomonas sp. 18066. Lineage (GTDB taxonomy): Bacteria > Pseudomonadota > Alphaproteobacteria > Acetobacterales > Acetobacteraceae > Pseudoroseomonas. The sequence goes on from NZ_CACSJM010000074.1 coordinate 21,960, forward strand.
GCTCAGCGCGCGATGCTCGACTGCTGCTGCAGCTGGCCGATGCGCAGCCGCTGCGCCACGGTCAGCGCCCGCTGGGCGCGGCGCGTGTCGCTCTGCGCCCGGGCCGAGCGCGCCTCCATCATGTAGAGCTGCACATTGCTCGGCGCCTGGCGCTGGCCGAAGCTGATCAGCTCGTCGGCGCGCTGCCATTGCCGCAGCGACAGCGCCGCCTCGCCGGCGGTCATGATCGCCTCCAGCCGGTTCGGCTCGCGCGCCAGCACGCCCTCGGCGATCTGCTGGCCCTCCTGCCGATAGCCGGATTGCAGCCGCAGCCGGGCCAGCGCCAGCAGCAGGGCAGGGCGGTCCTGGTCGGTCTGCAGCGCCTGCAGCAGCATGGTGTTGGCCTGGGCGTATTGCCCGGCCTCGCTGTACTCGTCGGCCGTGGCGGCGATCAGGGCGGCGCGCATGCCCATATACTGCTCGCGCTCCTCGGCGGTCATCTGGGCGTTCTCGAGGCCCGCCATCAGCGTCGCCGCATCCTCGCGCTGCTTCGCCTCCAGCAGCGCCCCGGCCAGCGCCAGCCGCGCCTCCAGGCTCAGCGTGCGGCCGCTATTGGCCGCGGTGCGGGCGGCGGCGATCGCCTCGCGCCCCATCTTCTGCCGGCCGAAGGCGCGCACCACGGCGGCGCCGGTCTGGCCGCTGGCATCCGGCCGCGCGGCGATGGCCAGCAGCGAGCGCGTCGCCGCGGGCGACGGCAGCTGCGCCTCCCACTGCACCACCTCGACGCGGATGGTCGCACCCTCCAGCATCTTGCGCAGATCGGCATTGCGCTGGCTGGCGGGGATGCGGCCGACGCGGTCGACCACGTCGCGGTCGCGCTCCTCCGACTGCGCCAGCAGCGCCGCGGCGAAGAGCGATTCGCGGTCGCTGCGGGCGGCGAGGTCGCGCTCCAGGCTGTCGGCCTCGGCGGTCTCGCCCTGCAGCCGCAGCAGCCGGATCAGGTCATGCGTCGCCCAGGCATCCTCGGGCGCCACCTGCACCGCCTGGCGCAGCAAGGCGATGGCGCGGACCGGGTTGCCCTCGCGCTCGGCGGCCTGGCGGAAGCCGGCGGAGCGCGCCTGGGCGAAGCCGCGCGGGGGGACGAAGCCGGTGGCCTGGGCCATGGCATCGGCCTCGGCCGAGCGGCCCTGGCGCTCCAGCGTCGTGTAGAGCCCGCCCTGCGCCTCGCGCGAGGTCGGGCGGCGGCGCAGCGCCTCGCGGAAACCTTCCTCGGCGGCCGGCCATTCGCCGCGCTGCAGGGCGACCTGCGCCAGGATGATGGTGGCCTCGGCGCGCTCGGCTTCCGAGCCGCGCTGCAGCGAGCGCTGCGCCTGCTGCTCCGCCTCGTCGTAGCGGCCGCGCTGGATCGCCTGCCGCGCCAGCATGTTCGGCGTCATGACGATGCGGCCGGTGCCGCCGCCGCCGCCGCGCGGCCCGCCGGCCACGGTGTCGAGGCCCAGCGCCCGGCGGAATTCCGACTCGCGGTCCGGGGCGAGGGCCACGCCGCGCGCCATCAGCGCGCGCCAGTCGGCGTCGCGCTTCTGCAGCCGGCGCAGGATCGACATGCCGAGGATCGAATCGACATCCTCGGGGTTCTTCTCCAGCGCCGCGGTGAAGCCGGCCTCGGCCTCGGCGAAGCGCTTGGCGTTCAGCGCCTCGAAGGCGCCCTGGCGGAACTCGTAGGTCGGGTCCTGGCCGAAGGTGCGCACCTCGTTGTAGCGCGCCTCGATCTCGGCATCGCCCGGATAGGCGGCGCGATAGACCTCGATCGCCGCCGTCGCCTCGCCGCCCGGGCCAAGCCACAGCAGCGCCTGCCGCCAGGCGGCGCGCGCCGCGGTCGCGGTCTGCGGCTGGCGCGACAGCGCCTGCAGCTCCTCGATGCCCTGGGCGCGGGTGGTCTCGCGGAAGGTCAGCACCTGGGCCAGGGCCAGCTTCATCCTGGTGTTGTCGGGCTGCCGGGCCAGCGCCGCCGCCAGCCCGCGCCGCGCCTCGCGGAAGTCGTCGGCCGAGAGGCCGGCCTGGGTCTGGTAGTATTCGACGGCGAAGGTGTCGGGCACCTCGTTGCTGCCGAAGGCGGTGCGATAGGCCTGCAGCGCCTCGGCGCCGCGGCCGGCCTGCACCAGCCGCCGTGCCTCGACGATGCCGGACTGGTCGACGCCGGTGACGCGCATGGCGCTCTGCGCGCGGGCGACGTCGGGGCTGTTCGGGGCCACCGCGTTCAGCCGCGCCAGATAGGCCTCGGCCTGGTCGGTCTCGCCGGCCGAGGCGGCGACCTGCACCGCCATGGCCAGCGCCCGGGTGTCGTTGGGCTGGATGCGCAGCAGCCGTTCCAGCGACTGCAGCGCCGCCTCCGGGCGGTTCTGCGCCTGCCAGTAGCTGGCCTGGTCGAGCAGCAGGGAGGTCGCGTTGTCCCGGCTGCCGGCCGGCGCCCCGGGGGCGCCGATCACCGGCGGCGCCGGGCCGCCATTCTGGCCATAGAGCGGCGTGGCCGGCATCGCCTGGCCGGGCACCAGCGTGTCGCCGCGCGGCGAGGCGGGCGGGGAATTGGTCGGCGGCGAGCCTTGCGCGAAAGCCGGGGACACCAGCGCGGTCTGGCCGAGCAGCAGCGCCGTCAGGCCGAGCGCACGCCACCTTGAGCCGCCCCGCGCTTCCGGACGCGACCATGCCTTCACGAGTGACTCAACCGGCATGCCAGCCTCCAGCGCAGGCCTCTCCAGCGGGAAGGGAGGCCGTAAAATTCTGGCACAACCTCTGCTGTGCGCAAATCAATTTTCCTGCCGTCAAAAACGGAGTCCCGCGTGATTTTTGCGACATGGCGTGTCGGCTGGTCGGCCGGAATCGCAATGATCCTGCCGCTTTCCTCGCCGCCGCCGCAAGTCACGCCGCCGCCAGGATCCCCGCCGCCGGCGCGACCACGGGGGCCAGCTGCAGCTCGGCCAGGACCGGCAGGTGGTCGGAGGCCTGCGCGCCCGCCTTGTCGCGCCAGCTGCGCCCGAGCAGCCCGGCCGGCCGGCAGAAGATCTCGTCCAGCCGCAGCAGGGGGAAATGCGCCGGGAAGGTGCGGTGCGCCGTGCGCGCCGGCAACAGCGGCGACAGCGCGCGCCAGACCGGGCCGCGCCAGGACCAGTCGTTGAAGTCGCCCATCACCACCAGCGGGCCGGGCTGGGCGCGCACCAGGGCGGCCAGCTGCCGCGCCTGGCGCCGCCGCTCCTGCCAGCGCAGGCCCAGATGCGTCGCCATCACGCCGAGCGCGCCCGAGGGCGTCTCGATGCGGGCGGTGATGGCGCTGCGCGGCTCGCAGCGATCGACCGACAGGTCGTGGATGGCGGCATCCTGCATTGGCCAGCGGCTGAGCAGCATATGGCCATAGGCGCCTTCCTCGGCGCCCTGCATGGTCTCGGCCACCATGTCGTGCCCGGCGAAGGCCTCTTTCAACGCCTCGAAAGGGGTGGGGCGGTGCTTCGGGCGGCTGTCGATCTCCTGCACCGCCAGGATGTCCGGGCGATGCCGGCGGATCAGGCCGAGCACGCGGTCCAGGTCGTAGCGGCCGTCGCGGCCGACGCCTGCATGGATGTTCCAGGTCATGGCGCGCAGGATCATGCGGCGCCCGCCCCGGCTGGCAGCCGCTCCTCCGCCTGCCCGGGGTCGCGGCCCTCGGCGCGGGCCTCCGCCTGGGCGTCCGCTTGGGCCTCCGCCTGGGCATTGCGGCGGCGGAACCAGGAGACCAGGCTCTGCAGCCCCCACGAGACGGCGCCCCAGGCCAGCAGCACGGCGGCGAAGCCCAGGATGTCGCGCAGCGAGGGGTCGGTCATGATGCGCAGCAGCCGGTCGCCCAGCGCCGTCATCAGCACCAGCCCCGGCGCCAGGCCCAGCGCGGTGCCGACCATATAGTCCAGCAGAGGGATGCGGATGGCGCCGGCCACCAGGTTGACCAGGGTGAAAGGCGCGATCGGCATCAGCCGCACCATGGTCACCGCCAGGATGCCGTTGCGGGCGATGCTGCGGCTGATCCGGTTGATGCGCGGACCCAGCAGCTTGCGCAGCAGCTTCGGCCCCAGGCGCCGCCCGACCATCCAGGTCAGCAGCGCGCTGACCAGGGCGCCGACCGCGGCATAGGCCAGGCCCGGCCAGATGCCGAAGGCCGCCGCCGTCGCCACGATCAGGACGTTGACCGGGAAGGCGATCAGCCCGAGCACCATGAACAGCCCCAGCGCCAGCAGCGGCCCCCAGGCGCCATTGGCGTTCTGCATCGAGGCGCTGAAGGTCTCCGGGTTCAGGAAGGCCGAGAGCGGGGTGTAGCGCCACATCGCCAGGATCAGCAGCAGCGGCGCCGCCACCAGGGTGACGCGCAGCCACAGCGGCATGCCATGCGCGGTGCCGTCCTCGGCGGTGAAATCGGCCAGCAGCATGGTGGTGCCGATGGCGCGCGCCGGGTCGGCCACCGCCTCGATCTGCGGCAGGCCCTCGCCCTCGGCGAGCTCGCCATCCTGGATCGGCATCAGCCGGCGGGCGCGGCCGGACAGCTTGTCGATGGCGGCGAAGATCGAGCCGCCGCGCATCGCCTGCGCCACTTCTTCCGGCGTCGCGTCCAGGTGCTCGGCCAGGAAGCGGTCGCGGATGCGGGCGATGCCGGCGCGAGTGCGGTCGTCCTGCGCCTCGATGGCCAGGTCGCATTCGCTGTCGGTGCCCATCGAGCGGTTGCAGAGATTGGCCGAGCCGATGCGGAGGCACCGGTCGTCGACGATCATCACCTTGGCATGCACCATGACATCGGCCAGCGGGCCCTTCTGCGGCCCGCGCTTCGCGCCCACCTCGGGGTAGAGCAGGCGGACCCGGTCGGCGACGCCCGCCGCCCGCAGCACCGCCATGAAGCGGATGCGCCCGGCCAGCATGGTGCGGTGCTCGAGCCAGGTGTGGTGGGTGCGGGGGCCCAGCACCACCACCTCGAGCTTCGGATTCTCCGCCAGCCGCTCGGCCAGCTTCTGGGCCAGGCCCAGATGGGTGAGGAACTGGTTCTCCACATAGAGCGACGATTCGGCGGCGCCGATCATCGCCTCGTAGAGCCGCTCGACCTCGCGCAGCTCGGGCAGGCCCTCGAAGCTGCCGCGGGTGCGGGCGATGCCGACCGGGGTGTCGGTGAAATCGGCGGCCAGCGACCGGGGCCAGAGCGAGGCCGCATGCGCCGGCGGGTCGCCGCGCGGCGGCAGGTCCTCGCAGGCGGCCTCGGCCCAGCGCTCGCGGAACAGGTCGGCCAGGGCCGCCGCGGCGGGACCATCGACCATCATCTGCACGTCGTGGAAGGGCGGGTAGGTCTCGTCGCGCGGATCGGTGCGGTGCGGATTGACCGCCTTGTGCGGAGAGCTGTCCCAGCGGCGGATGGTCAGGTCCAGCCCGCCGGCGGTGGCCAGGGCGTCGTCGATCACCACCACCTTCTGGTGGTGCGAGGCGCCGAAGGCCACCTGGTCGTCGAGGCACAGCTCGATCTGCCGCGGCGTGCCCCAATGCAGCGACAGCGCCGGCAGCAGCTCCCGCTCCAGCGCATAGAGCACCGAATAATCCCAGAGCAGCAGCTTGATCCGCAGCTGCGGCCGCCGCTCGACCAGCGCCGCCAGGAAGGGGCCGAGCAGCGCCGGCAGCCCGTCCCGCGCCTCGCCCGAGGGGCCGACCAGCGGGGTGCGGCTGTCGATGTCCCAGCCGGCGATCAGGATCGAGCTCCTGGCGGCCTTCATCGCCTCGCGCAGCGCGCCGTAGTAATTGGCGGCGTCGACCAGCACGGCGGCGCGGCCGGCCTCGGCCAGGCGCCAGACGGTGTCGCCCGGGCGCAGCAGCGCCTCGGGCAACGGTGCGGGGGCCTCGGCCGTTGGGCCGGGGGCGGTTTCGGTCGAGGGGGCCATCACCCGCTGCAACGCAGCAGAGGGCGAAAGGTCTTCGATCACAACCTCGGCAAATTCCTATCCGCGGCGGGGCGGCACCAGGACAGGAATATTGTCCAGCAGGCGGATCTCGCCCAGCCGCGCCGCCACCAGCAGCCGCGCGGCGCCGATGGCGCCCTCTGGCCAGGGCCGCAGCGAGGCCGGCTCGACCAGGGCCAGGTAGTCGGGGGCGAAGCCGGCGGCCGTCATCCCGGCGCGGCCCTCGGCCAGGGTGGCCTCGACGGCGCCCCCCTCGGCCAGGCCCGCGCCGCAGCGGTCCAGCAGGGCCGGCAGCAGCGCCGCCTGGGCCCGCTCGGCCGCCGACAGCCGCCGGTTGCGCGACGACATGGCCAGCCCGTCAGCCTCCCGCACCGTGGCCAGGCCCTGGATCGAGACCGGCAGCAGCAGGTCGGCCACCATGCGGCGGACCACCTGCAGCTGCTGCCAGTCCTTCTCGCCGAAGACCGCCACATCGGCCTGGGTCATCATGAACAGCTTGCAGCAGACGGTCGCGACACCGCGGAAATGGCCGGGGCGGGCGGCGCCCTCCCAGAACTCGGCCGGGCTGCCGGGGGCGGCGCCCGGGTCGATCACCGTGCTGTCGCCGGGCGGATAGATCACCGCGGGCGTCGGCAGGAAGGCCAGGTCGCAGCCGGCGGCCGCCAGCTTGGCCAGGTCGCCGGCCTCGTCGCGCGGATAGCGGGCCAGATCCTCGGAGGGGGCGAATTGCAGAGGATTGACGAAGATCGAGGCGATGACCACGTCGGCCTGCCGCCGCGCCTCGGCCACCAGCGCCAGGTGGCCGTCATGCAGCGCGCCCATGGTGGGAACCAGCCCGATGCGCTGGCCGGCACCCCGCCAGGCGCCGGTCGCCGCCCGCAGCCCCGCCAATTCCCGCTCGATCCGCATGCACGGCCTCCCAGCCTTCGTCTTGGCCGTCCCTCCTGCCGAAGCCGGCCCGCCGTGGCAAGGCTTCCTGGCAAGGCTTGACGGCGGCAGCCCAGCGCGGGATCACCCCCACGCTTGATTACCTCGGCCGCCAGGCGCGAAAGGTTCGTTCGATGCAGCGTGTGTTCTCCGGGATCCAGCCCTCCGGCATCCCCACCCTCGGCAATTACCTCGGCGCCATCCGCAACTGGGTGCCGATGATGGCCGACCACGAATGCATCTATTGCGTGGTGGACCTGCATGCCATCACCCAGCCCTTCGACCCGAAGACGCTGGCGACGCAAACCCGCGAGATGGCCGCCGCCCTGATCGCCTGCGGCGTCACCCCGGACAAATGCACGCTGTTCGTGCAGAGCCACGTCCATGCCCATGCCCGCCTCGCCTGGCTCTTCAACTGCGTGGCGCGCATCGGCTGGCTGAACCGGATGACCCAGTTCAAGGACAAGGCCGGCAAGGACCGCGAGAATGCGGGCTCGGGCCTCTACGTCTATCCGAACCTGATGGCCGCCGACATCCACGCCTACCACGCCACCCGCGTGCCGGTTGGGGAGGACCAGAAGCAGCATCTGGAGCTGGCCAACGACATCGGCGAGAAGTTCAACCACGACTACGGCGTGGATTTCTTCCCCCACATCGAGCCGATGATCCAGGGCGTCGCCGCCCGCGTCATGTCGCTGCGCGACGGCACCCGGAAAATGTCGAAGTCCGACGCCTCCGACCAGTCGCGCATCAACCTGACCGACGACGCTGACACGGTCGCCCTGAAGATTCGCCGCGCCAAGACCGATGCCGAGCCGCTGCCCGGCGAGCTGTCCGGCCTCGATAACCGGCCGGAAGCCCGCAACCTGGTGGGCATCCTGGCCGCCATCACCGACACCGCGCCGGCGGAGGTGCTGCGCCAGCACGAAGGCCAGGGCTTCGGCGCCTTCAAGAACACCCTGGCCGACGCCCTGGTGGCCCACCTGTCGCCGATCCAGGCCGAAATGCAGCGCCTGCTGGCCGATCCGGGGGCGGTCGACGCCTCCCTTCGCCAGGGCGCCGACCAGGCGCGGGCAATCTGCGAGCCGATCGTCGACAAGGCGGAAGAACTGGTTGGGTTTCTGAAGCGCAGCTGAAGGGCTTGGCAGGTCGGGGGAATGAATTCCCCCGAACCCCCATCTTTTTTCTATTCACCGGCCGTTAAGTGACCTGTGCCTCTACACGGGCGATACCAGGGCATTGCGGCGGGACGAATTATAATAACGGCGAAAGCTCGCAGGTCGCGCTGCGGCCGGGCCGGGCCACGTACTGTCGCCACGTGGACATGGTAATCTGAGAGAAAAAAGAAGCGACTGTCTTGGGTGTCAAGCGGTCTGCTCCTTCGCGGAGGTTGTGGTTCTCCAGGGTGTTGAGCTTTGGAGGATGGCATTGAGGATGGTGAGCAGCTTGCGGGCGATGGCGATCAGGG
>NZ_CACSJM010000075.1 GCF_902706185.1 Roseomonas sp. 18066
GACTTGCCCATGCCGGTCAGGATCACCCGGCCCTGGCTGGCGCGGATCACCGCGATCGCCTCGGCCAGCCGCCCGCCGCACCCTGACGCTGGAGGTCGAGGGCCTGGCCGCGCTGCAGGCGGCGCTGGATGGCGAGCTCGGCGGCCGGCTGGCCGAGGCGATCGCGGTGATCCGCGCCAGCCAGGGCCGGGTGATCCTGACCGGCATGGGCAAGTCCGGCCATGTCGGGCGCAAGATCGCGGCGACGCTGGCCTCGACCGGCACGCCCTCCTATTTCGTCCATCCCGGCGAGGCCAGCCATGGCGACCTGGGCATGATCCAGGCGGCCGACGTCGTGGTCGCGCTGTCCTGGTCGGGCGAGGCGCCGGAGCTGTCCGACATCGTGGCCTATTGCCGCCGCTTCGGGGTGACGCTGATCGCCATCACCTCGCGCGCCGGCGGCACGCTGGGGATGGCGGCGGATATTCCGCTGATCCTGCCGGCGATGCCGGAGGCCTGCCCGAACGGGCTGGCGCCGACCACCTCGACCACCATGCAGATGGCGCTGGGCGATGCGCTGGCGGTCGCCCTGCTGTCGCTGCGCGGCTTCACCGCGGTCGATTTCCGCAAGTTCCATCCGGGCGGCAAGCTGGGCGCCCAGCTGCGCCGCGCGCGCGAGCTGATGCATGGCGGCACCGGCGTGCCGATGGTGCCGCAAAGCGCCAGCCTGGCCGAGGCCATCGTCGAGATGACCGGCAAGCGCTTCGGCATCACCTCGGTGGTCGATGCCGAGGGCCGGCTGGTCGGCGTGGTCACCGACGGCGACATCCGCCGCGCCTTCGAGCATGGCTTCGTCGACCGGCCGGTGGCCGAGGTGATGAGCCGCCGCCCGCGCACCATCGGCCCCGACCTGCTGGCGCTGGAGGCGCTGGGGCTGATGAACGACCTGCGCATCACCAGCCTCTTCGTGCTGGAGGATGGCCGGCCGGCCGGCATCCTGCACATGCACGACCTGCTGCGCGCCGGCGTGGCGTAGCGCCACCGCCGCCGCTAGGCTGGGCACGGACCGACCCGAAAGCCGCGAGGACGCCACGCCGTCATGACCATCCTGGCCATCACCGTCTGGCACCAGCATCCGGACCGGCTGTTCGAGCAGCTGCAGAACTACAACCAGGCCTTCGACGGCGACGTGATGCACTACGTCAACATCAACGCCGACTTCGCCGACAGCTTCGCCTATGCCACCCGCAAGCGCCGGGTGGATTTTTCCAAGATCGAGAATCTGCGCTTCGTCACGCCGCCGGTGCGCACCGCCTGGGCGGTGATCCTGCATGCCTATCTGCAGGCGGTGCTGCAGGCCATGCAGGACCGCGTCGCCTTCGACTATGTCTATTTCCACACCTCCGCCGACCTGATGATCCGCCGTGGCGCGGCGCAGCATATCCGGCAGTTCGATGCCGGGCTCGGCAAGTCCTGGCGCATCCCCGGCAAGCTGGAGGAAGGCGTGCTCAGCTTCGAGCGCGAGGGCAGCGACCAGCTGGAGGCGATCAAGCAGGACCCGGCGATGCCCGGCTTCATGCAGCAGAACGGCTTCCGCTCGCTGTACAAATGCCGCGCCGAGGGCAGCTTCTTCCGCCGCGCGCTGTTCTTCGAGGCGATCGCGCCGATGCTGTCGCATTGGAGCCTGGCCGATATGACGCGCCTGCCGGTGGTCTATCCGCAGGAGGAATACCTGCTGGCCACCTGCCTGGAACATTACAGCCAGCGCAACAAGATCACCCGCGCCCGCCACCTGATCGCCACCTCGAAGAACGAGAAGCAGCAGGCGACGATCGAGGAGATGGCCGAGGCGCTGCAGGACCCGCAGCTTTTCGGCATCAAGCGCTTCGACCAGAAGGCCGACACGCCCGAGCGCAGCCACGCCCTCGGCCTGGTGGCGGCGGGCTGATGCCGATGGCGGCGGCCGCGTTCCAGCCGGCGCCGCTCGCCGCGCAACGGCTGCGCCGGCTGCTGCTGCTGCTGCCCTCGGCCGCGCATGGCGGGACGGAGCGGCATGCCCTGGCGCTGGCCCGCATGCTCGACGCCGCCGGGGTCGCGGTCACCATCCTGGCCGATCCCGACCGCCACCCGGCGCTGGCCCGCGATGCCGGGCCGCGGCTGGCTGGCTGCCTGCGCGGCGCCCGCATTGCCTGGGACGCCGGCGAATCCCCCGAAGAAAACATCCGCCGCCAGCGCCAGGTGCTGGCGGCGATGCTGCCTGCCATACCAGTCGACGCCGCGCTGCTGCCGCTGCCCTGGCCGAATGCCGGGCTCGGGCTGCAGGCGGTGCTGGCCGAGCGCGGCCTGCCCAGCCTGGTCATCGGCCACCTGGCCCCCGCCGAGACCCCCCCCGGCATCGACGCCGCCGCCCGCGAGGCGGCGCAGCGCCTGCCCGGCCTCTGGGCCGCGGTCTCCGCGCCCATCGCGACCCGGCTGGAAACGGCCTTCGGATTGCCGCCAGGCCGGGTCCAGGTGGTGCCCAACGGCGTCCCCTTGCCTCCCGGCATCGATGCCGGCCGCCGCCGCGCGCTGCGCGCCGAGCTGCGCGCCAGCCTGGACCTGCCGCCCGACGGGCTGGTCGCGCTGTTCCTCGGCCGGCTGGAACCCGTCAAGGGCGCTGAACTACTACCATACCTCGCCCAGGCCTTCCTCCGCCGCGGCGGCGCCGCCCTGGTCGCCGCCGGCACCGGCCCGCTGGAGGCCCGGCTGCAGGCGGCGCTGCCCGGCGGCCGCTCGGCGCTGCGGCTGCTCGGCCACCAGCCCGATCCGGGGCGACTGCTGCTGGCCGCCGATGCGCTGCTGCTGCCCTCCCGCCTCGAGGGCTATCCGCTGGTCTTCCTCGAAGCCGCCGGGCGCCGCTGCCCGGTGGTCGCCAGCCCCGCCGCGCTGGAATGCCTGGGCGACGCCGCCACCGACTTCGCGGCCCTGGCCGAGGCCGAGGATGTCGCGGCCATGGCCGAGGCCCTGGTCACCGCCGCCAGCCAATCCGGCCCGACCCCGGCCCGCCTGGCCGCCGCCGCGGCCCTGGCCCGCCGCCAGGACGAGGCCGCCATGCTCGGCCATTACCGCGACCTGCTGCGCACCCTCCCTGGCATGGCAGTGGCGGCATGAGCGCCGATCCCGAGATCGCTGTCGTCATCCCGGTCTTCCGCCAGCCCGGCCTGCTGGCCGAGGCGCTGGAAGACGTGCTGGCGCAGCAGGATGCCCCGCGCTTCGCCGCCGTGGTGGTCGATGACGGCTGCCCGCTGCCGGAGACGGCGGCGACGGCGCTGACCTATGCCCGCCGCCATCCCGGCCGCGTGCTGCTGCTGCGCCGGCCGAATGGCGGGCTGCCGGCCGCGCGCAACACCGGCATCGAGTTCGCGCTGAACGCCTGGCCCGGCTGCCGCGCGCTGCTGATGCTGGATGCCGACAACCGGCTGCGCCCGCATTTCCTGTCCCGCGCCGCGGCGGCCCTCGACGCGGCGCCGCCGCAGATCGGCTGGGTCTATCCCGACCTCGACAGCTTCGGCCTGCCGCAGAACTACTTCCTCGGCGGCGACTACTCGGCCTTCCTGCATCTGCACGAGAATCTCTGCGATGCCGGCAGCCTGATCGCCCGCCGCGTCTTCGACCGTGGCTTGCGCTTCGATCCGCGCCTACGCGAGGGCTTCGAGGATTGGGATTTCTGGCTGCGCGCCGCCGATGCCGGCTTCCGCGGCCGCCATTTGCCCGAGGCCGGCTTCCTGTACCGGAAGCGCCCCGAAAGCATGCTGACCCATGCCGAGAAGGCGCGCGCCGCCATCCTGGGCGGCATGCGGCTGACCGCCCGCCACACGCTCGCCGCCCGCCGGCTGCAGCGGCTGGAGGCGGAGGAGCTGCCCCGCTTCGCCCTCACCCGCCTCGGCAGCGACCAGGCCCAGCGCCTGACCGACCCGCTGGCCCCGCGCCACCCGCCGGAACCGGCCGAGGCGCTGCGCCGCCGCGCGGTGGAAGCGGCGCTGGCGCCCTCGGCCCAGGCTTTTCCCCCGTTCTGGGCCTTCGCGACCGAGGCCGGCCTCGCCGCGCTTACGCGGGCAAGACTGCTGCACAATGTCTTCTGGCAGGCGCAGCAGATCCTGCAGGCGACGCCGGCGCTCGGCTTCCTGCTGGTCGATTTGGTGCCAGCGCCGCAAGGCCGCCGCGGCTTGCGCCTGCCGCCCGGCGCCGTGCCGCATGCCCCGCGCGCCCAGCTGATCATCGCCCGCAGCGACCGCCTGCTGCGCGCCGCGCGCGAAGAGAACGTCGACTGGGCCGCGCCTTTCGCCGAATCGGCCAAGCCGCCGGCGCCGACGCTGAAGGTCGACCTGCCCTTCGCCGATGCAGCGCTGCAAGAAGACCCCGGCGTCTTCGCGCGGCTGACGGAAGAAGTCGCCGCCCTGCGCGCGACGGCGGCGGCGCGCTCGGCGCTGCTCGGCGAATGGCGCGACGACTGGCGCGCCAGCCGGCTGCGCACCCCCGGCCTGCACCAGGCGCTGAACGGATGCGGCGCCGTGCTGCCCTGGATCCCGGCGCAGCCGGGAAAGCAGATCGGCTTCGTCCTGCCCGTCTTCGCCTTCGGCGGCGTCGAGAAGGTGGTGCTGAACCAGGCCGCCGTGCTGCGCCGCCACGGCTGGACGCCGCATCTGTTTCTCACCGGCACCGACCACGCCGCGATCCCCGCTGAATTCGACGACGTCTTCGCGACGGTGCAGTTCTTCCCGCTGCCCGCCATCGAGCGCGCCGATCCGCGCCAGCGCTATTTCGGCGCGCCGATCGCCGCCGAGCCGACAGCCGCGCGCAACGCCGACATGCTCGGCCTGCTCGCCGCGATGGATGTCGTGGTCAACACCCATGCGCTGGCTGGCCATGGATTGATGGGCCAGTTGCGGCGGCAAGGCGTGCGCACCTATCTCGGCCTGCATCTGAACGAGCGCGGCCCGCATGGCGCCCCCGTCGGCAATCCGCTGACCGCGCTGGCCTACGAGGCCGGCTATGACGGCTTCCTGTCGGTGTCGCGCGCGCTGCGCGACTGGTGCGTGGCGCAGGGCGTGCCGTCCGAAAAAATCCTCGTCCTGCCCAACGCCGCCTCCTATGCCGCCGACCCGGCGCGCGCCGAGGCCGCGCGCGCGGCCCGCCAGGCGCGCGACCCGGACGCGCCGCTGCGCGTGCTGTTCCTTGGCCGGCTGGACTACCAGAAGGGCCCCGACCGCCTGCGCCCGATCATCCTCGGTGTCGCCGACAGGAAGATCGCCTGGCGCGTGGTCGGCCATCCGGTGCTGGATGCCGATCCGCCCGACCTGTCCGGCACCGGCATCGCCATCGAGCCGGCGGCCGAAGGGGCGGCGGCGCTCGACGCGCTCTATGCCTGGGCCGATGTCGTGCTGCTGCCCTCGCGCTTCGAGGGCGCGCCGCTGACCATCCCGGAGGCGCAGCGCTTCGGCTGCATCCTGGTCGCCACCGACACCGGCGCCGTGGCCGAGGCGGTGGAGGACGGCATCGACGGCCTGCTGGTGCCGGCCGACGAGGATTCTGTCGTCGCCGGCTGCATCGATCGTCTGCGGGCCCTGGCGGCCGATCCTGAATTGTGCCGGGCGCTGGCCGCCCGGGCCGCCTCGCGCGGCGCGGCGACGGCGTGGGAGAAGAGCATGGCTGGCTGGATCCGACTTCTCGACGCAGGGCGCGCGGCATGATTTCTTTTCATGCGGCCCCGGCGGACCTGGCGGCGCTGGCGGGCGGCGGTCCGGCCCTCGTCCTGCCTGCCGGTCTGCCGCAGGCCGAGATCCTCGCCGGCACCGGCCTGGTGCTGTGGTGGGCCGCGCTGCTGCCCGGCAGCGCCGTCTGGCTGAGGCGCGACGCGGCGCCGTCGACGCCGCCCGACAACCTGCTGCCGCTCGACCTGCCGCCGGCCGGCCTGCTGGCGGTCATCGCCCGCGACGCCGACCGCCTGGCCGCCTGGGCCGGCTGGTGGCAGGCGCTGGGCCAGGAACCGCCCCGGCTGATCGCCGCCGCCTCCGCCATCGAGGCCTGGCCAGCCCTGGCCGAGGCGCTGGTCGCTGAACTGGCGGCGGCCACCGACCGTGCCGGCCTGCTGCAGCAGGCCCAGGTCGCGCTGCGCCAGGACCATGAGGAAACCCGCGCGGCGCTGGGCGCGCTGGCCCGGCAATTGGCGCATCGCCCGCCCGCGGCGCCGCGGCTGGCGCTGTCCACCGAGCCCGGCGCCGAGGCGCTGGCGGCCCGCGACGGCGCGCTGCGGCTGCGCCAGCCGCTCGGGCTGCGGCTGGATGCGCTGACCCGCATCGGCCTGCATCTTGCCAGCGTGGGACAGGGTTTTCTGCGAATCCGCCTGATTGGCGCCGAGAGCGACCGGGTGCAGGGATCCTGGCTGGTGCCGCTCGACGGGCTGGCGCCGGGCTGGCTGCTGCTCGACCTGCCGGCGCCGCTGCCGGCCCTGGCGGAGACGGCGATGCTGTCGCTGCAGGCCGAGGGCGCCGACCGGCTGGCGCTGTCGCTCGATGCCGGCTGGACCCGCCCCGCTGGCGCCGTCCGCGCCGAGGACGCGCCCGCTCCGGCCGACCGCGCCCTGGCGCTGCGCGCCTGGACCGCCGAGCCCGGCAGCCGCTTCACGGCGCCCGCGCATTGGCGCTGGGACGAGCCCGGCCTGGCCCTGCCCGAGCCCGGCCTGCCCTATGCCCTGGCCGAGGCCGGCTGGCCGCTGGCGCGCGCGCTGTCCGGCTCGGTCAGCCTGCTGGGCCTGGGCGACGAGGCGCCGCGCGCCCTGCTGCGCACCCCCACCACCGGCCCGGGCCAGGCGGTGCTGCACCTGCCGCATCTGCACAATGCCGGGCTGGCGGTGCTGCGCCTGACCGCCGCGCTGCGCCAGGGCGCTGCCGCCGATCTGGCCCTGGCCGCCTGGATACTACCATCCCACCAGGGCATCGCGACGCCCGCCGACCTGGCGCCGCGCGACGCCGCCGGCCGCTTCTCCGGCTGGCGCGGCTTCGCCGGCGACGGCTCGCTGCAGCTGGCGCTGACCCTGCCGCTGGCGCTCGGGCTGAACAGTCAGCTGGTCGTGGCCCTGGCCACGCGCGAGGGCGGCGCGGCCCCGGCCGGCTGCGCCGTCGAGCTGACCGCGCTGGAATTTATCGCTGATGGGGACAGCGACCAGCTGGCGCTGCGCATCGCCGCCAGCCCCGCGCGCGGCCTGCCGCCGCCACCCCCGCCCCCGGTCGCGCCGGTGGTCGAGGAAACGCCGGAACCCACCACCAGCCTGCCCGCCATCGCCAGCCTGGAGGCGGTGATGCTGAACCAATACTACCCGCCGCGCGGCCAGAGCGATTACCGCCACCTGGACCTGACGGTGATGAGCCTAGCCATCGGCGCGCAGCGCTGGCCAGGGGTGCGGCTGAAGCTGTCGATCTCGGGCGGCCGGCCGCAGCTGGAATTCCGCCAGGCCGCTGGCCACCCCGAGGTCTTCGCCCAGTGGCTGCCGACCGGCGAGGACAAGTTCGGCGCCTTCATCCGCCTCGGCCTGGCCGAGCTGCCGGGCTATCTGGCCCGGCCCGAGACCCTGCCGCGCGACCGCCTGCTGCTGCGCACGCTGCTGCAGCTGATGCCCGGCGCCACGGCCAAGGCGGTCAGCGCCGCCGGCCTGCCGCCCGAGGAGATGCTGGGCTGGCTCGAGGCCGCCCGCGCCTTGGCCGGCCTGGCCGAAGCGGGCGCCAGCCGCGACGACGCCGCGACGCGGCTGGGCGGCGTGCCGGCGGCGCAGCACCCGGCGGTGATCGAGAACCGTCCGCCCGTCACGCCCCCGGTTGTTCCGCCTGCCGCAGCGCCCGCTGCGCCGCCGCCGGCACCTGTGGCCGCACCGCCGCCCGAGCCGCTACCCGCGGCGACCGGCGGGCTGCAGCCGGCCGCCGATCGCGACGCCCTGCCCGGCGCCCCGCCGACGGTGGAGAAGCTGCTGCTGAACCAGCATTTCGCCGGCACCGGCGACTACCGGCACCTCGATGTCACCCTGCTGGAGCTGGCCGCCGGCGGCGCGCGCTGGCCGCTGGTCCGGCTGAAGCTCGGCCGCACCAGCCGCGGTGAAAGCCTGGAATTCCGCCAGAGCCAGGGCTGGCCACACGCCTTCGCCCGGTGGAAATCGACCGGCGAGGACAAGTTCGGTCCCTTCGCCCGGCTCGCCGCCGCCAATCTGGCCGACTACCATTCCAGTTTGGACGACCCCGCCGACCGCGCCCTGCTGACCGCGCTGCTGGCCGCCCTGCCGGCGATGATGGTCGAGGCCGGCCATGCCGCCGGCTTCGATGCCGCCACCATCGCCGACTGGCAGGAGGCCGCCCGCCGCCTGACCGCGCTGCTGCCGGGCTAAGGCCGCTCGGATTGCCGGGAAACGGGGCTGTGGTAACCTCGGGCCCGGCCAGATCTTCCAGCACGGAGCGCCGCCTTGTCCGCTGATACCCCTGCCCTGCCCGCGGCGCTCGACCTGGCCGCGCTGCGCCGTGCCGACGCCCTGGTGGCCGAGACCGGGCTGCGGCTGCGCGCCGAGCCGATCCTGGCGCGCCTCGCCCCCACGCTCGACAGCCTCGACCCCGCGCTGCAGGCGCTGGGCCGGCACCTGGCGGAGGAGATCGCCCGCATCGGCCTGGCGCAGGAGACCCTGCGGCAGGAGGTCGCCGCCACCCGCCGCAGCCGCGAGGACTGGGTCAAGCTCGACCCGCTGAGCTATATCCCGGGCTCGCGCCGCGCCGAGGCGCCGCCGCTGCCCGACAGCGTGGTGATGACGCCCCGCGCCGAGAACTTTGCAGGCGCCGGCTGGCACGGGCCGGAATCCGACGGCCAGCGCGAATGGCGCTGGAGCGGCCATAGCGGCGATTGCGCGACGCTGCTGCTGCCGGGCCTCGGCGCCGGCCGGCTGCGGCTGACGCTGCACATGATCATGCCCTTCGGCGCCCGCTGGAACACCGAGCGCTCGACCCTGGTGATCAATGCGACGCCGGTCGCGCTGAAGCCGATCTCGCCCCCGGACAGCGGCCAGCCGGTGCTGCAGGCGGAATTCGACCTGGTCGAGGATGCTGCCCTCGGCCCGATCTCGCTGGTGCTGGTGATGCCGCGCTACACCGCGCCGACCGGCGGCGACACCCGCGCCCTCGGTCCGGGCTTCATGCGCGTCGAGATCGCCCGCGCAGACTAGGGATGGATCTTGCCTGACTGGTAGAGCTGCACCGGGAAATCGGTGCTGAGCTCGTTGTAGCCCCAGAAGTTGCGCAGCGAGATGCGCAGGCTGTTGGGCGGCAGCGGGAAGCGCCAGCCATCCTTCGCCGTCACCGCGATCTTCGGCGCCAGCACGTCGCGCCAGAAATCCGCGTCGTTGACCCGCTCGACCAGGCTGAGGTGCTGGCGCTGCGCTGCCTGCTGCCGGCTGCCCGCCAGGTCGAAGGGCGACTGGTGCAGAAAGGTCGCGCGCTTGCCGAAATAGGGCGCCTCGGCGATCAGGCTGGAGCTGACGCCGACCACCTCCTGCAGATCCTCATGCGCCAGCAGCGCATAGGCATTGGCCTTGACCATCTGCACCCGGCGGAACGGCACGCCGGCGGTGAACAGCCCGAAATCGCCGGGGTTGTAGGGATGCGGCTTGAAGGCCAGCCGGCCTTCGCGCAGCAGCAGCTTCTCGACCTCGACAGCGAAGTCGGTGAAATCGAGCAGCGCGCCGTGCCGCACCAGCGAGCGGTCGACCCGCGTCTGCCCCACCAGCAGCACCGGCGATTCCAGCACCAGCTCCGGCGCGAACTTGATGGCGGTCGCCGCCAGCAGGTCGGCCCAGCCATAGAAGCTGTCGGGGTCGCTGTGGTGCTGCAGCAGTGCGGCAAAGATCTCGGGATCGTTGGTCTGGGCTGCGAAGAAGACATCCGGCAGAAAACGGATCGGGTGGATGTTCAGGTCGACAAAGGGAATGCCGAGGCAGGTGAAGGCCTGCTTGCACCATTCCGCCAGCTCGAAGCCCACCACCAGGCTGCGGCCGAAGCGCGCCTCCAGCGCATCCAGCACGGCGGCCGGCGCGCGGTCGGTGGTGTAGAAGGAGGCCCAGCCCAGCGCCGAAGGCTCCGCCTCGAAGGCCTCGAAGAAGGGCTCGGGCTTCACCCCCTCGCCCCAATGCAGGCATTGCACCGGCAGCCCGCTGGCGCGCGCCAGATGGCCACGCAGCAGCCGGTGGAACCAGCGGATATTCTCGTTCTGCGACGGCCGGAACTGGCGATCGACCGGGCGCAGGAAGTCGCCCGTCACGATGATGTGTTCGACCACGCGCATCGTCAGCGATCCTGCCGCAGGAAGGTGAGAAACCGCCGCGCCGCGGCCTGGATCGCCGGCACGCCATGCGTCGCCTCGACATGCGCGCGCGCGGCCCGCCCCATCGTCTCCAGCAGCGCGGCATCGCCCAGCAGCCGGCGCGCCGTCGCCTGCATCTCGTCGGGCGTCACCAGGAAGCCCTGCACCCCATGCGTCAGCCCGCCGCGCACCGTGTCGCGATAGGCCACGACCGGAAGTCCGCAGGCCATGCCTTCGACCATGGCGCGCGGCAGCCCGTCCATGGTGGAGGTATGCACCATGATCCGGCTGCGGTGCAGCAGCGGGAACAGCGCGGCATGGTCCAGCCGCCCCGGGCAATGCACCTTGCCCGAGGCGATGGCGTCACCGAAGACCGCCTTGTCCGGCCGCCCGCCGCCTGCCAGCAACAGGGAGAAATCGCCGGCCAGCGGCAGCAGCGCCTGCTGGTTCTTCCGCTTCTCGTAGAAATTGCCGACATTGGCGATGTCGTAGTCGATCACCGGCGGCCGCGGCGGCCGCGACAGCTCCAGGTCGATGTATTTCGGCAGCACGAAGCCGCGCCCATCGCCGAGGAAGCCGGCGAAGTGGGTCGACAGCTGCTCGTCATATTCGCCGAAGACGAAGCGCGCGCCGGGCAGCACCTTGTCGGTCACCGCGCCGCCGACGATGAAGCCATAACGCTGCGCCGGCATGCGCTCGGCGACGAAGGCGTTGATGGCGTAGTTCAGCCCCTTGAAGATCACGATATCCGCGGCGTAGTCGCGCAGCGCCTCGACCAGCGCGGTGGAGACCTTGCGGTGCGGCACCGCTTCCGCCGGCAGGTCCTCCGGCAGGAAGGTCGCCGTCACCGCGCCATCGAGATACTCCTCCTCCTCGATATCGGCGCCGGGATGGATGCGGAAGGCCGCGACCTCGGCGCCCTGCTCACGCAGCGTGCGCAGGAAATGCAGCTCGCGCGTCGCGCCGCCCATGGCACGGTCGGCATGGCTCATGATCAGGGCGATACGCATGGGCGGCGGGCAGCCTCGGGCTCGGGGAAAGGGCCGCCAGTATGGCCCGCCAGGGCGCCGGCATCCACCCCCCGGCTGGGACAGCGGCGGCGGGTCTGCTAGCATGGAGCCGCCTGTGCCCCAAGGGTCCCTCGATGCGCTGCCTGGTCATCTCGCCCACCCCGAGCCACCCCGCCAATGCCGGCAACCGCCAGCGCATCCAGGCGCTGCTGCAGCGGCTGAAGGGCCTGGGGCACGAGGTGCATTTCTGCTTCGTCGCGCGCGAGGCGGTGGGCGAGCCGGACCTGGCCGCCATGCGCGCCGCCTGGGACCGGCTGACCGTGCTGCCCTACAACCGCGCCCAGGAACGCCGCAGCAAGGGCAATGTCTTCGGCATCGACGACTGGTTCCCGCCCGGGCTGGAGGCTGCCATCGCCGGCCTCGCCCAGGAGGAGATCTACCACCTGGTCCTCGTCGAATATGTTTTCCTCAGCCGGGCGCTGGAGCTTTTCCCCGCCGGCACGCTGAAGGTCATCGACACCCACGACGTCTTCGCCCATCGCGACCGCCGGCTGCGCGCCATCGGCCTGGAGCCGTCCTTCTTCTACACGACGCCCGAGGAGGAAGGCCGCGGCCTCGACCGCGCCGACCTGGTGCTGGCCATCCAGGATGCCGAGCGGGAGGAGCTGGAGGAGCGCACCCGCGCCCTGGTCGTCACCCTGGGCCATGTGCCGCAGGTCACCCCCCTGCCCGCCCGCGGCACCGACACGCCGCCGGTGATCGGCTATGTCGGCAGCGCCAATCCGATCAACCAGGCGGCGCTGACCGCGCTGCTGGCGGCGACCGACCTGCCGGCGCTGGCCGCCGCCGGCGTCGACTGGCGCATCGCCGGCGGTGCGGCGCGCGCCGTGCCCGCCGGCACGCCGCCGCTGACCGCGCTGGGCGAGGTGGACGACCTCGAAAGCTTCTATGCCGGCATCGATCTCGCCGTGAACCCGCACCAGGGCGGCACCGGGCTGAAGATCAAGACGGTCGAGGCCCTGGCGCATGGCCGCGCGGTGATCGGCACCGCCGACGCCTTTTTGGGGCTCGACCCCGAGGCGCCGTTCCACAGCAGCGGCAGCGCCGCGGCCCTCGCCCCGCTGCTGCAGCGTCACGCGACGGATGCCGCCTATCGCGCCGAGGTCGCCGCCGCCAGCCAGGCGCTCTTCGCCCGCTATGCCGGCGAGGTGGCGCGCCAGGCCGCGCTGCTGCGCGACCGCCACACGCTGGACCATGCGCTGCGCCGCCCGCGCGCGCTGCTGGTCACCGATATTCCCTTCTGGGAGGAAAGCCTCGGCAACCACGCCCGCATCGCCGAGATGCTGCGCGTCGGCCGGCCGATCTTCGACACCGATCTTTTCTCGCTGCGCCGCATGGATGCCGAGGACCGCGCCGCCGCCCAGCGCCTGCTCGGCGGCCGCGGCCGGATCTTCTCCCTCGACGACCACCCGGAGGCCGTGGCCAGCGCCGTCCCCGCCTGGATCGAGACGAAATCGCTGCTGGAGCCCTTCGAGCGCAAGCAGTTCTCCCGCCAGCTTTTCGCCGCGCTGGAAGCGCATCTGGAGGAGAACAGCTACGCCATCGGCATCGTCGAATATATCCGCCTGAGCTACCTGCGCCATGCGCGCGGCTTCCCGGCCACCAAGGTGCTCGACACGCATGACGTGATGTCGCTGCGGGCACAGAACTTCGCGCATTTCGGGCTGGAGCACCATATCCGCATCGATGTGCCGGAGGAGCTGAAGATCCTCGACGGCTTCGACCTGCTGCTCGCCATCCAGGCCAGCGAGCACCGCTTCCTGGAACGCAGCCTGCCCGGCAAGTCGCTCTACCTGCCGCACAGCATGCCGCCCGGGCCGCGCATCGACGCGTCGCGAACAGCGCGCCGCGTCGCCTTCGTCGGCGGCGACAGCCCGATGAATCGCGACGGGCTGCGCTGGTTCGTCGACCAGGTCTGGCCCTGCTTCGAGACGCGCGGCGATGTCGCGCTGCATGTCGCCGGCGGCGTCTGCGACAGCCTGCGGGACCTCGCCACGGCCCCGCGCAACATCGTGCTGCACGGGCCGGTCGCCGACCTGGCCGGCTTCCTCGACCAGGCCGATATCGGCATCAACCCGGTCTATTACGGCGGCGGGCTGAAGATCAAGACGGTGGAATACCTCGCCCGCGGCATCCCCTCGGTGCTGACCGAGGAAGCCGTCTTCGGCATCGAGGGCGGCGCCGGCACCGCCTATCGCCTGGCGCGCAGCCGCTCGGAATTCGTCGGCCACCTGCTGGCGCTGATCGAGGACCCGGATGCCCGCGCCCGCTGCGCCGAGGCCGCCTTCGGCTTCGGCCGCCGGCAATTCGGCCGCGCCGTGTCGCGCCGCGCGTTGCAGGCGATCGCCGATCTCGGCCGGGCGGCCAGCGCCCTGCCGCGCCGCGCGGCCTGACGCGGCCGCGGCCGTGATCTATTTCTCGGAGCGGCTGCAGCTGTCGGTCGACGGCTTCGCCCGGCTGGCGCCGCGCCGTTTTCTTCTCTGCGGCTGGATGCTGACGCCGCGCGGCGCGCCGCCGCAGCTGCGGGTGCTGGCCGGCGACCAGCCGCTGACGCCGACGCGCCAGCTCGCCGTGCCGCGCCCCGACATCACCCTGCTGCAGCCCGAGGCCACCCAGGTCCAAGGGTTCTTCCTGCTGCTCGACCATGTCCCAGAGGGCGCGGCGCTGGTGCTGACCGTCGCAGGCGGCGGGCTGTCGGCCCGCGTCAACCTGCTGGATGCCGGCATCAACCGCGACCTGTCGAAGGCCTTCCGCGACCAGCCGGCCGGCTTCTGCTTCGAGCTGCTGAAAGCCGCCCGCGACGATCCGGCGCGATGGCCGCTGCTGACCCATGGCTATCGCGACCATGGCGCCTTCGCCGGCTGGCTCGACGCCCTGCCCGACCCGCAGCCGGACGGCCTGCTGCTGCACGCCGGGACGGCTGCGACCAGCGGCGGCGAGGTGATGCTCGGCCTGCGCTTCGCCGGCCGCCCGCGGCAGGGGCTGGCGCTCGAGGCGGTGGCCCTGGCCCGCCTCGCCGCCCCCGATGGCGGCGACGAGATCGTCTTCGTCCCGCTCGAGGACAGCGTCCTTCCCCAGCTCGCCGCGACCGCCTGCCTCTATGCCCGCCTCCCCGCGGACCTCCTGCCGCGGCTGCTGGCGCTGGAGCTGGTCGTGGAAATCCGCTTCGACGACGAGAAAAGATGGCTGCGCTGCCGCCCGTCCTTCACGCCGCTGCCCGCCTTTCTCGATGCCATCGCTGCCCTGCCCGAGACCGACAGCGACCACGCCACGCACTGGCTGCAGCCGCTGCTGGCACGCCGCGCGGCGGCGCTGAAGCCGCGCCTCGACGCCCTGGCCCGACAGGTCTCCACCCCCGCCACAGGCCCGCTGCTGGCCATCCTGACCGGCTGCGACGAGCCGGCGGTCGTGCCGCTGCTCGAGGTGCTGGCCGCGCGCCTGGAGCAAAGCTGCGACCGCCTGATCCTGGTCGGCACCCAGTCCGAGGCGGCTGCCCAGGTGTTTTCCCGCCGCGGCCGCCTGCCGACCCGCGCGACACGGCTGGCCGGCCCGGCGCTGGCCGAGGCCATCGCCCTCGGCGCGCCGGTGGTGCCGCTCGATCCGCAGCGTCTCGGCCAGGCGGTGATCGACGGCGCGCTGGACATGCTCTTCGCCATGCGGCTGCAGCCCGCCGAGCTCGCGCTGCTGCAGGCGCTGCATGACGCCGCCGGCTGCCAGGTGGATCTGGCCGACAGCCTGGCGCGGCTGCTGCGCTGGCGCCGCGACCCGGCCTCGCTGTGGCAGCCGCCGGCCCAGCCCTGGTGCCGGCCGCTGGCGGGGCAGCTGATCAACGCGCATCTCGAAGGCCTCTGGTCGCTGCCCGCGCCGGAAAGCGCCGAGGCATGAGCGCGATCTGCGTCATCGCCCATTCCCACCCCGACGTCTCCAAGGGCGGCGGCGAGGTGGCCGCCTATCGCCAGGTGCAGACGCTGCGCAGCGCCGGGCAGCGCGCCATCCTGGTCGCGGCCTCGGCGGTCAATACCGGCTATGCCGCGCGCCAGCCGATCGACCGCGTCACCCCCTATGCCGACGACGAGTTCCTGTATGATTTCGGCGGCATGGAGCCGGACCGGCTGTGGTGGTCGGACCCGTTCAAGCGCGACGCGCTGGTGCGCTTCCTCGCGGCGCTGCCTGTCACCGCCTATCATTTCCACCACTACTGGCGCGTCGGCATCGACCTGATCGCGGCGCTGATGGAGGCGCGGCCGGATGCGCGCTTCGCCATCACCCTGCACGAGATGCTGGCCATCTGCGTCAACCACGGCCAGATGATCCGCACCCAGGGGCGCGAGCTCTGCGACCGGGAATCGCCGCTGCGCTGCCTCGGCTGCTTTCCCGAGAAAACCATCCCCGGGCTGGTGCTGCGCAAGGCGGCGCTGCTGGCGGTGCTGCGCCGCTTCCACCACCGCTTCTACCCCTCGGCCTTCATCCGCGGCCGCTACGAGGCATGGGGCCTGGCCGGCACCGCGGGCTCGGTGCTGGAGAACTATCTGGGCGACGCGCTGCTGGCCGCGCCGCGCCGCCCGCCGCCGGCGCCCGGCATGGCGCAGCGCTTCGGCTTCTTCGGCCAGCCGACGCCGTTCAAGGGCCTCGACATCCTGGTGCGCGGCTTCAGCCTGGCGCTGAAGGAAATCCCCACGGCGACGCTGACCGTCTTCGGCGCCGAGCGCGCCGACATGCTGCGCGACTTCCCCGATTTCCGCACCCTGCTGGACGAGACGGGAAAGAGCATCAGCTTCGCCGGACGCTACGATCCCTCCGAGGTGGTGGCGCTGATGGGCAGCGTGGGCTGGGTCGTCATCCCCTCGATCTGGTGGGAGAATTCGCCCGTCGTCATCCAGGAGGCGCGGCGCACAGGCACGCCGCTGATCGCCTCCGATATCGGCGGCATGGCGGAGAAGGTGCTGGACGGCGTCGACGGGCTGCATTTCCGCCGCGCCTCGGCCACCGACCTGGCCCGCGTGCTGGCCGAGGCCGCGCGCCCCGAGACCCATGCGCGCCTCTCGGGCAGCGTGCGCGACGTCATCGACCGGCACGACTTCCTGCACGCGCTCGACGCGGTCTTCGGCGCCGGGCACCCCATCGCCAGCTAGAGAACAAGGGAACAAAAAAATGCAGGTCGAGGTCACGCGCGGCGGGCGGGTCGAATCCCGCCACGACATCACCTTCGCCGTCAGCGACGCCCGCGGCGCGCTGGCGCTGGCATCCGGCGACGTGGCGGCGGCGATCTTCCCGCGCTCGGCGGTGAAGGTGATCCAGGCGCTGCCGCTGGTCGAGAGCGGCGCCGCCGACCGCTTCCGCCTGGATGACGAGGCGCTGGCCCTGGCCTGCGCCTCGCACAATGGCGAGGCGCGCCATGCGGCCGTCGCCGCCCGCACCCTGTCGCGTCTTGGCCTCGACGCCAGGGCCCTGGAATGCGGCGCACATTGGCCCAGCCTGCCGGACGCCGCCCGCAGCCTGGCCTGCGAGGCCGCGGCCCCCAGCGCCCTGCACAACAACTGCTCCGGCAAGCATTCGGGCTTCCTGTGCCTGGCCTGCGGCCTCGATGTCGCGCCGCGCGGCTATATCCAGCCGGAGCACGCCGTGCAGCGCGCGGTGAAGCAGGCGCTGGAGGCGGTGACCGGCGTCGCCCTGCCCGTTGGCAGCCACGGCATCGATGGCTGCTCGATCCCGACCTATGCCCTGCCGCTGGCCTCGCTCGCCCAGGGTTTTTCCCGTCTTGGCACCGGCGAAGGCTTGTCTCCTGGCATGGCCAAGGCCGCCGCGCGCTTGCGCGCCGCGGTCGCGGCGCATCCTTTCATGGTCGCCGGCACCGGCCGCTTCGACACGGCGGTGATGACGGCGCTGGGGGCGCGCGCCTTCACCAAGGTCGGCGCCGAGGGCGTCTTCTGCGCCATCCTGCACGAGCAGGGGCTGGGGGTGGCGCTGAAATGCGCCGACGGCGCCACCCGCGCCGCCGAGGTCGCCATGGCGGCCCTGCTCGCCCGCCTGCTGCCCGACACGCCCGCCGAGGTCGCGGCCCTCGCCGCCCCGGTGATGACCAACTGGAACGGCATCGAGGTGGGGCGGATGCGGGCGGTGTTCTGAGGCGGCGGCCTCAGCCCAGCGCTTTCTCCCCCCGCACTTTCTCACCCTGCGTCGCGATCCGTGCCACGGCCAGCACGGCCTCGCGCAGGCTGGGCACCAGGCAGGGCACCTCCATCGACTGGCGCATGGTGTCGTCCAGCTGGCTCTCGGGTGCCGTCCACAGCCCCAGCATCACCGGCACCCCCGGCAGCCGCTGGCCCAGCCGCCGCACCAGGTAGCGCAGATGCGACGGCGGGCCGCCCATCTGCACGGCGCAGATGGCGACCATCAGCACGCCCTCGGGCTGGAAGCTGTCGACATTGCGGCGCGACACTTCGGCATGCGGCACCACCCGCGCGCCGATGCCATGCTTGCGCAGGATCTGCGCCAGCATCAGGGCGGAAACCTCGTCGAGCGGGCCACGGCCGGCGATGCACAGCACGGCGCCCTCGGCCCGCCAGGGCTCGGGGATGGCGGCGGCTTCCGGCAGGCCGGGCAGCACCGGGCGCGGCAGGCGGCGCTCGGCCGGCGACAGGCGGAAGCGCAGCGCGGCGCGCTCGCCCGGGGCGGGCGGCGGCGGCGGGTCGATATCGGCATGCTCGTCCAGCGCCTCGGCCAGCTCGGCGATGGAATCGCGGATCCGCTCCAGCTGGGTCGGCGTCACCAGCCCGCGGCTGACATCGGCGCCGGCCAGGGCCAGCCCCTTCAGCGCCACCTCGTCGTAATAGGAGCAGAGCGAGCGGTCGCGCAGCAGCATCTCGGCCTGCTCCTGCGCCTCGTCGGGGTCGCCGGCCAGGCTGCGCTGGTAGAAATTCTCCACCGGCGTCAGGGCGGGCCGGTCGCCGAGCAGCACGTCGAGGAACTCCAGCCGGTCGACATGCCGCCCCAGCACCACCAGGCACAGCGTCACCGGCGTCGCGATGATCAGCCCGATCGGACCCCAGATCCAGCTCCAGAAGATCGCCGCCACCACCACCGAGACCGGCGACATGCCGCTGGAATGGCCATAGGCCAGGGGCTCGACCACATAGGCCGCGATCGGCTCGACGGCGAGGAACAGCGCCGCCGTCCAGACCACCATGGTCCAGCCCGGATCGACCGCGGCGGCCAGGCCGATCGGCAGCACCGCGCCCAGGATGCCGCCGATATAGGGCACGAAGCGCAGCAGGGCGGCGACCAGCCCCCACAGCAGCGGGCTGGGCAGGCCGATCAGCAGCAGCCCCAGCCCGATCACCGCGCCGAAGGCCATGTTGATGCAGAGCTGCGCCAGGAAGAAGCGGCTGAGGCGGTAGACCGCATCGTCCATGGCGACCGTGGTACGGTGCAGGTCGGTCGAGCCGAACAGCCGGATCATCCGGTCGCGCAGGTCCTCCCGCTGCAGCAGCACGAAGGCGGTGACCACCAGGATGATGCCGGCCTGGGCGAAGGGCCCGGCCAGCGGCGCCAGGATGCGCCCGGCCATCTGCATCGGCGTGGGCTCGGGCGTGTGCAGCTCCACCGGCAGCGGCGGCACCGGCTGGGCCGTGGGGCTGGCGCCGGGCGGCGTCACCCGCGGCACCTCCAGCGTGCGGCCGCCCAGGTCCTCGCCCAGCCGGCCAAGCAGCGAGCCCATCCGGCCGATGGTCATCTCGCGCAGCGCCTCGAGCTTGCGCATCACCGTGTGCTGGTAGATCGGCGCGTTCTGCGCCAGCTCGGCCAGCTGCGCGCCGATCAGGGCGCCGGCGGCCAGGATGATGCCGACGGCCACCACCACCGCCAGCAGCACCGACAGCACCCGCCCCAGCCGCGCCCGGCGCAGCAGGCGGACCAGCGGCGACAGCACCATGCTGAGCAGGATGGCCAGCGTCACCGGGATCAGCACGTCGCGGCCCAGATACAGGCCGGCGATGATCACCACGCCGCCGGCCAGCGTCGTCAGGCTGCGCAGGTCCGGCATCTCGGCCGCCGTCACCTTGGCGCGCAGCGGCGCCCGGGCGGCCGGCGGCGGGGCCACGCGGAAGGGAGCATCGGGCATGGGGCGGTGGTCTCCGGGCCTTGGGGCAGCATGGCTGCAGCCCCTAACGCCCGAGCGACCGAAAAGGTCGCCCCCCCTGCCCTGTCGCTAGCGAATCAGGCCGTGGACTTTGCCGACCGTGCTGCCGGGCACCACGAGCTTGCGCACCGGCGGGGCGGAGGGGTGCAGCAGCAGCCCCTCGGCCGTCAGCTCGACCCGGGCGTCGCGATACACCGCCTGGGCCAGCTGCAGGTTCTCGGTGAAGGACGCCTTGAAATGCTTGCGCAGCCGGATGCCGGCGCCGAACTGCGTCGCCAGCGCCGCCCAGCTGATCATCTTGTCGTCGGTCAGCGCATGCAGCCGGTAGGCCAGCCAGCAATAGACGTCGAGCGCCATCGAGGAATTGCGGATATGGCGGATCGCCGCCTCGTCCAGCGGCACGGCATGCTGGCGCAGCTGCTGGAAGAAGCTTTCCGACAGCCGCGCATTCTCGACGAACAGGTCGCCCTGCCCCGAGGGCCCGGTCGGGTCGTCCATGAACATCGCGATATCGACGATGTTCTGGTTCACCAGGACCGAGGCGCCGTTGCGGGTGAAATGGAAGGACAGGCGGCAGCGGCTGATCCGGTCCGCCTGCTCGCGCACCAGCTTGGTGGTCTTGCCGCCGACCGAGACGCCGAGCCGGCCGAGGAAGTCGCGCAGCGACCGCCCCAACGCCACGTCGCGCGAGCCGGTGCGCAGCGCCTCCGACTGCAGGTAGATCAGGATCAGCCGGGCGATGGCGCCGAAGGGCACGCCCACATGCTTGGGCTGCCCGTCCGGCTCCAGCCGCACGCCGGGCTCGACCAGCAGCGTCATGCTGTCGGTCTCGAGCTTCCAGATCGCCGCATCGTCGCCCGGGCGCCGGTGCGGCAGCGCGGTCTGGCACCAGCCGGAATGGATATAGCCAATGCCGATATCCTCATCCGCCGCCCAGGAGGCGGCTGCCTCGACGATGCGCGGTCCCCGCCGGCCTTCGACCAGCTCGCGGCTGGCCTGGCGCCCGTGGGTCTCGATGAGGGTATGGACGGTTCCCATGATCTTCCGTGGCAAGCGGTGGCGCTAAGTGACTGTCGGCTGTCCGACGGGCTGGAAACTGACCGACCCGCCCCGCCCTGTCGACGTGGACTCTGCCGACCGAAAGCTAATTGGAGATAGTTGTTTCTACTATTTGCTTTGCGACGGCAGAGTCCCCGGGATGATTCCGCTAAGCCCTTGATTCTCCATAGTCGTCCGGCGGCAAAGTCCACGATCCGGTCGCCAGGGTCCACAGCCCCCCCTGTGTCCGACTCCGTGCCTCACCCAGCCGCCGCCGCCGTGGACTCTGCCGACCGCGCGGCGCCGAGTCCCGCAGCGGGCAAAGAGCCTTACGCATCAAGGGGCTCGGCCCCCGGACGCGCCGCGGTCGCCAAAGTCCACGCTCCTGCAATGCGCGCTCTCCCCTGCCCCGCAGGCCTGGCGCCGCGGTCCAGCCCGGTCGCCAAAGTCCACGTCCCGGTCCAGGCAGCCGACCCTCACTGCCCGGCGCGCCAGGCGGCGTAGAGCGCATCGAGCTGCTCGACCAGGAAGCGGCTGAACTCCGGCGCCAGGCGGTCATTCACCGTCAGCCGCATGCCCTGCGGCCCGGGCTCCACCTTCACCACCGGGTCGCCCTGCGGGTTGCGCCACCACAGGTCGGCCTCCGGCGCCTGCCGCCCGTCGCGGAGCGCCGCGAAGATCCGCTGGAAACGGGCATCGCTGTTCAGCGCGCGGAAGCCGGGGCTGGCCATGGCGCGCTCCGCCAGGTCCGCGGCATCGACGCCGGCGAACAGCCGCTGCAATTCCAGCCAGCGCGGCCGCCCGGTGCGCGGCGCCGCGCCGATCGCCAGGATGACGGGGCGGGGAATGCTGCGCACCACCTGCAGGTAGCGGGTCATCTCGGCCGACTGCACGGCCAGCGCCGCATGCAGCGTCGGCCGGTCGAAGCCGCGCCCCTCCAGGTGGCTGGCGAAGAGGGCGCGCTCGATGAAGGTGAGGTTGCGCCGCTCGATATTCTCCTTGCCCTGGGCCACCACCAGCTCGGCATCCGACAGCGGCCGGATGATCGCCTGCAGCCGGATGCCCAGGCGCTTGACCGCCAGCAGCCGGCGGTGGCCATAGGCCATCTGGTAGGATCCGGGCTTCTCCGGATGCGGGCGCACCAGCACCGGCACCTGCTGGCCGGAGCTGGCGATGGACTGCACCAGCTCCGACAGCTCCGCCTCGCTGTCGCCGGCCATGCGGTCGGCGACGAAGGAGGCGTCGACGACGCCCGGGTCCAGGGTCACCACCGTCTCGCCGCCCTCGATGCGGGCGCGCAGCGCATCCGCCTCCTCGCGCAGCTGGCCGAGGCTGACCCCCATGGCGCGGACGGCGCCGGAGGGGACGCGGCTGGCGGCGGCGGCCTCGGGCGGCAGCTCGCCGGCTTCCGGCGGCTCGCCGCCCAACAGGCGGCGCAGAGTGTCCTTGCGGCTCATTTACTTGGCACCCCGTCCCCAGGCGCGGGTGACCAGCCCCTGGATCTCGGCATTCACCGCATCCAGCGCCTCGGTCGCGCGGTTGTAGGTCTCGCGGGAGAAATTCTGCGGCCCCACCTCATAGAGTGTCTGCTTGGTCAGCCCCGCATCCGAGATGGCGGTCGACTTGACCATCGGGTTGGTCAGCACCCGCTCGCCGAACAGCGAGCGCAGAAATCCGACCACCTGGGTCTGCGGCCCGTCCTGCGGCTCGTACCGGGTGACCAGGTAGCGCAGGAAATCGTAGTCGAGCCGGCCGCCGGCCTCGCGTACCACCGCCAGCAGGTCGGCGGTCATCAGCAGGAACTGGCACATGCTGGCGATGTCGAGCATCTGCGGGTGGACGGTAATCAGCACCCCCGTCGCGGCGCAGAGCGCGGCCAGGGTGAGAAAACCCAGCTGCGGCGGGCAGTCGATGACGACGATGTCGTAATCGCCGGCGACGCTTTCCAGCGCCTCGGTCAGCCGGGTGAAGAACAGCGTCTCGCGCTGGCCTTCCTGCCGGGCCAGCAGCCGCGGCGTGTCATGCTCGAACTCGTGCAGCTCCAGATTGGCCGGCACCAGGTCGAGCCCCGGGATATAGCTCGGCCGGATCACCTCCCGCAGCGGCCGCCGCGCCTTGTCGTAGCGCAGCGCGGCATAGAGGGTCTCGTTCTCGCCGATATCGAGCTCCGGCTGGTAGCCGAACAGCGCCGACAGGCTCGCCTGCGGATCGAGGTCCAGCGCCAGCACCCGGTGCCCCTGGAAGGCCAGGTACTGCGCCAGATGCGCCGTCGTCGTCGTCTTGCCGGAGCCGCCCTTGAAATTCGCGACCGCGATGACCTGCAGATGCTCCGCCTCGCTGCGGCGGGGCGAGGGCGGGCGGCCCTTGCCCTTGAGCATCCCGCGCAGCGCGTGGATCTGTTCCAGAGTGTAAGCCCGCCGGCCGCCGGCGCCTTTTTCTGGCACGGGCCCTTCCCCAGCCAGGGCCAGCTGGCGCAGATAGCTGTCGCTGATCTGCAGCAGGGCGGCGGCCTCGCCGCTGGAGAATCGGCGCAGGGTTTTCTGCGCCGCGGGGGGAAAGATGCGGTTGCGCAGCAGGGCGAGCTGGGCGCTCAGCGCCCGGGCATCGGCGCCGATGCGCTGGTCGATCGGCTCATCCAGGGCGGCATCGCTGGCCTCTGGATTAATGGGGCGGGCGGGCATGACCGACGCTTTTCTCCGCAATTGAGGCGTTTCGGCGTTAGGATAGCAGCATGGCGTTGGATTGTAGCCCCACCGTTTCGTCGCTCTTTCGTGGTTTTTGCAGGGGTCTTTCTCCCGCCGTGCCACCGTTGACAGCTGTCAACGGCACCAGCCGCCGGGCACCCCGTCGGTGAAGCGGCTGATGCTCGGGCTGATCGCCGCGGGAGCCGTGGCGGTGGCCGGTTACTACGTCGCGAATCGGGAAGATCCGGCCCCGACTCGGGCGGTGCAGCCGGTGGAGGCCCTGGGTGTCGGCGCGCTGGGCCGGGTCGAGCCCGCCACCCGCATCCGCCGCCTGGGCGCCCCCGGGGGCATGAACGTGACCCGCCTCAGCCGCCTGCTGGTCGAGGAAGGGGCCGCGGTGACGGAGCACCAGCTGCTGGCCGAGCTGGCCGACGCGCCGCAGAAGGACGCGCAGACCGCCCGCGCCGCCGCGGCGCTGGCCGAGGCCGAGGCCCGGCTGGCCCTGGCGCGTGCCGCCGGCCGTGCCGAGGAACGCCGCGCCCAGCAGGCCCGCCTGGCGGCGCTGCGGGCGGCCGAGGAAAGTGCGCGGCGCGAGGCCGACCGCGCCGACCGCCTGGTGCCCAGCGGCGCCGGCGGCGTCGCCGAAGCCGAGCGCCGCCGCTTCGCCGCCATCCGCGCGACGGCGGAGGTCGCCGAGGCCGAGGCCGAGCTCGCCCGCCTGCAGAGTCCACGCCCCGAGGACCTGGCCGTCGCCGAGGCGCAGCGCGACGCCGCCCGCGCCGCCCACCAGGCCGCCGAGGCCGAGGCCGAGCTGTCGCGCATCCGCGCGCCGATCGCCGGCACCATCCTGCTGCTGCATGCCCGGCCGGGCGACCTGCTGGGCAATGACGGGCTGCTCGACATGGCCGACCTGACCCGCATCGACGTGGTCGCCGATGTCTACGAGACCGACCTGCCCCGGCTGCGCCTGGGCCAGTCGGCCGAGGTGCAGATCCCCGGCAGCCCGGGCCGCCTTAACGCCACGGTAAGGGAAATCGGCTGGCTGGTGCGCCGCACCACCCAGGCCGGCACCGACCCGGTGGCGGCCGTCGATGCCCGCACCGTGCCGGTGCGGCTGGCGCTCGACGCCGCCGGCATCGCGGCGCTCGGGCGGCGGGCCAATATGCAGGTCCAGGTGGCGATCCGCCCATGAGGCTCGCCGATGCGCTGTTCCTGCCGCTGCGCCTGGCCTGGCGCCAGCTGCGTGCCGAGAAGGCCCGGCTGGCCTCGGCCATCGCCGGCGTCATGTTCGCCTGCGTGCTGGTCTTCATGCAGCTGGGCTTCCGCGCCGCGCTGTTCGAATCGGCGACCTCGGTCATCTCCGCCATGCGCGCCGAGGTCTTCCTGCTGCATCCCTTGACGCTGGCGAGCTTCCGCCCCGAGCCGCTGCCGCGGGTCCGTGCCGGCCAGGTCCTGGCCCTGCCGGAAGTGATCGAGGCGACGCCCGTCTATATGGCGCAAAGCACCTGGCGCAGCCCGGCCGATGGCAGCCGCCGCACCATCCAGCTGATCGGCTTCGACGTGCAGTCCGGCTCCATGGGCTTCGCGGGCCTCCCCGACGTCGCCGAGGCGCTGAAACGCCCCGACACCGCCGCCTTCGACATCCGCTCCCGCCCGGAATTCGGCCCCGTCCAGCCGCTGCTGGAGGCGCAGCAGGGCCGCCCCCTGCCCGTCCAGATCGGCAACCGCACCCTCGATATCGTGGGCCTGGTCGAGATCGGCCCCTCCTTCGGCGCCGACGGCAACCTGGTGGTCAGCGAGACCAATTTCCGCCGCCTGGTGCCGGACCGCCCCTTCAGCAACACCGACCTGGTGGCGATCCGCCTGCGCCCGGGCAGCGATGTGGCGGCGGTGCAGGCGCAGCTGCGCGCCCTGCTGCCGGGCGACGTCGCCGTGCTGACCCATCCCGAGCTGGTCGCCTGGGAACGCCACTACTGGGAAACCGCGACGCCGATCGGCTTCATCTTCGCCTTCGGCAGCCTGATG
Organism: Roseomonas sp. 18066; assembly: GCF_902706185.1. GTDB lineage: Bacteria > Pseudomonadota > Alphaproteobacteria > Acetobacterales > Acetobacteraceae > Pseudoroseomonas. The sequence continues at coordinate 25,299 of NZ_CACSJM010000075.1, forward strand.
GGGCTGATCGTCGGCATGGTCATCGTCTACCAGATTCTGTTCAGCGACATCGCCAACCACCTGAGAGAGTACGCTACCCTCAAGGCCATTGGTTACGGCAACGGCTTCCTGGCGCGCAGCGTCCTGAGCTCGGCCTTCATCCTGGCGCTGCTCGGCTTCGTCCCCGGCGCCGTGGCCTCGGCGCTCCTCTACGACGTCATCGGCCAGGCGACCTTCCTGCCGCTCGGCATGAGCCTGGATCGCGGACTGACGGTCTTCGGGATGATCTTCGGCATGTGCTCCGCGGCGGGGCTGCTGGCCATGCGCAAGCTGCGCGATGCCGACCCGGCGGACATGTTCTGATGCATCCCGTCGAAATGGCCGGCGTCACCTATGCCTATGGCAGCGGCGAGCTGCGCCGCGCCGTCCTCCGCGACGTCTCGCTGACCGTGGCCGAAGGCGAGATCGTGCTGCTGACCGGCCCCTCCGGCTCGGGCAAGACGACGTTGCTGACCCTTATCGGCGCGCTGCGGGCCATGCAGCAGGGCTCGGCCTGCGTCCTGGGGCACGAGCTGCAGGGCGCGAGCGAGGCTGCGCGCGTGGCCTTGCGCCGCCGCATCGGCTTCATCTTCCAGGCGCACAACCTGCTCGGCTTCCTGTCGGCCCGGCAGAATGTCGCGATGGCGCTGGAGACCGAGGCCAGGCTCGGCGAAAGCAAGCGCCTGGCCGAGGCCGACCGCCTGCTGGCCGCCGTGGGCCTGGCCGAGCATGTCCACAAGCCGCCAGGCCAGCTTTCCGGCGGCCAGCGCCAGCGCGTGGCCGTCGCCCGCGCGCTCGTCGCCAATCCCGGCCTGGTGCTGGCCGACGAGCCCACCGCCGCCCTCGACAAGGCCAGCGGCCAGGAGGTGGTGCGGCTGCTGCGCGATCTGGCGCGCAGCCGTGGCGTCGCTATTCTGCTGGTCACCCATGATCCGCGCATCCTCGACATTGCCGACCGCGTGGTCAGCATGGAGGATGGCCGGATCGTCTCTGCCCATCGCCCGGCCGAAGGCCCCGCCGGCTAGGATCGCGTTGCACTGATGTCCGTTCCGCCCGCGCCCGATCCGGAAACCGCCCGCCTTGCCGTGCTGCACCGCCTGGACCTGCTCGACGGGCCGGACAGCGCCGATTTCGACGCGCTGGTGGCGCTGGCCGCGCAGCGCTTCGCCTGCCCCATCGCGCTGCTGGTGCTGCTCGACCGCGACCGGCTGTGGTTCCAGGCGACCCATGGCCTCGAGGTGCGGCAGATCCCGCGCGAGGAGGCCTTCTGCGACCACACCATCCGTGGCGACCAGCCGCTGCTGGTGGCCGATGCGGCCGCCGACCCCCGCTTCCGCGCCAATGCCCTGGTCACCGGCCAGCTCGGCGTCCGCTTCTATGCCGGCATGCCGCTGGCGGTGCATGGCCAGAAGATCGCGACCCTGGCGCTGCTCGACCGCGTCCCGCGCGACCTGACGCCCGAGGATGTGGCGGCGCTGCGCCAGTTCGGCCGCATCGCCGAGGGGCTGCTGCAATCGCGCGCCGCCGACCGCGAGGCCGCGCAGCAGGCGAGCCTGGCCGGCCGCAAGGCGCGGCTGCTGCAGCGGTCGGAGCGCCTGGCCCAGTTCGGCGCCTGGGAGCTCGATCTGCGCACCGGCCTGTCCTTCTGCTCCGACGAGGTCTTCCGCATCCAGGGCCGCCCGCCCGGCAGCGGCGGCCTGTCGCGTGAGACCGGGCTGGAACATGTCCCGCAGCCCGACCGCGACCGGCTGCAGGCCGCCCTCGACCACAGCGCCGCCACCGGCGCGCCGCTGGAGCTCGAGCTCGATTTCACGACCTTGCAGGGCGACCCGCGCCGGGTCCGCGTCCTGGCCGAGGCCGAGCAGGAGGATGGCCTGACCGTCCGCCTGATCGGCAGCCTGCAGGACATCACCGAGACCTGGGCGATGCGCCAGCGGCTGCAGCGCATGCTGCAGCAGGATGCGCTGACGGGGCTCGCCAATCGCAGCCTGCTGCAGCAGCGCCTCGACACCGCGCTGGCCGCGCCGCCGCCGGCCGGCCAGGCGGTGGCCCTGCTGCTGCTCGACCTCGACAATTTCCAGGCGCTGAACGACCGCCACGGCCATGCGCTGGGCGATGCCGTGCTGCGCGAGGTCGGCCGCCGCCTGCAGCAGGCGGTGGGCGCCAACGGCCTGGCCGCCCGCACCGGCAGCGATGAATTTGCTGTCCTCGTGCCGGCGCTGGAGCCGGAGCGGCTGCCGATCCTGGCCAGCGGCCTGGCGACCCTGCTGCGCCAGCCGATCCCGGGCGCCGAGGGGCTCACCATCGCCCTGACCATCAGCCTGGGCGCCGCGCTGGGCCCGCTGCACGGGGCGGATGGCGAGGCGCTGATGCGCCATGCCGACATCGCCCTGTCGCATGGCAGGCGCAGCGGCCGTGGCCAGGCGACGATCTTCTCGCCGCAGATCGCCGAGCGCTTCGACCAGCGCCGCGACGCCATCCAGCTGGTCTCCCAGGCCCTGGCCCGCGGCTGGCTGCGGCCCTTCTACCAGCCGAAATACCGGTTGTCGGACCGCCGGCTGCAGGGGTTCGAGGCGCTGGCCCGCATCGTCACGCCGGAAGGCCGCGTCATCGGCCCGGCGCAGTTCTGGCCGGCGCTGCACGACCACGACACCGCGCGACGCGTCGGCACCCGCATGCTGGAGGGCATCACCGACGACCTCCGCCGCTGGCGCGAGCAGGGGCTGCCGGCCACCCGCATCGGGCTGAACGTCACCGAGGCGGATTTCGCCGGCGGCGACCTGGCGGCCCGGGTGCTGGCGCGGCTCGAGGCCTGCGGCGTGCCGCCGACCTCGCTGAAGATCGAGGTGACGGAGACGGTGTTCCTGGCCGATGCCTCGCCGATGATCGCCGAGACGCTGGCGCAGCTGTCCGAGGCGGGCGTCGATATTTCGCTGGATGATTTCGGCACTGGCTATGCCTCGCTCACCCATCTGCGCGACTTCCCGATCCAGGAGCTGAAGATCGACAAGAGCTTCACTGATCGCCTGGAAGACGATGCGGGCAGCGCGCTGATCGTGGAGACGATGATCCGCCTGGCGCATGGGTTGGGCATGCGCGTCGTCGCCGAGGGCGTCGAGCATGAGGAGCAGCACGCCCGGCTGACCCGGATGGGCTGCGACCTCGGCCAGGGCTTTCTCTACGGCAAGCCGGCGCCGGCCGAGGAGGCGGAAGCGCGGCTGGCTAGATAACCAGCCCGCCGCTGCGGTTGAGGATCTCGCGGGCCAGGCTCAGCCCGGCGGTCAGCGAGGTCTTCGGATTGGCCGGGGACGGCCGCCCCTCCAGCCGGATGGTGAAATCGGCCGCCGCCGAACGCACGCTGACCTCGTGGACATTGCGGGTGATGCTCGGGTCGGCCACCAGCCGCACCCGCGTCGCCTCGAAGCCGGCGCCGGCCAGGGCCACGGTCGCCGCGACATTGGCGTTCTGCGGATAGTCGCGCGCGGCGCCGCGGGCGCTGCCCTCGTAGAAGACCACAGGCTCGACCACCGCATCGAGGTCCAGCAGCGCCTCGGCCGCAGTGCCGCGCCAGGCCTGGGGCGGCTTGCGGCCGCTATAGACCACCTCCTCCAGCCCCGAGAGCCGCGCTGCCACCAGGGCGTCGATGCCACCCACCGCGCCGGGCGGCAGGATCAGGGGCGCGCCGCCGGCCTCGGCCGCGGCCAGCAGGCGGTCGTGCAGCGCTTGGTCCGCCAGGGCGCCGATGGCGATGACGGCCAGCGGAATGCCGGCGCGCAGGATGGCCTCGGCATGGTCGCGCACCGCCGCATGGCCGGCGCATTCGGCGACGAAGTCCGGCCGCGCGGCCAGCAGCGCCGGCAGCGCGGTGACCACGCCATGCCGTTCGGCGATGGCGGGCGCCAGCCGGTCCAGCATGGCCGCAGCCTTGGCCTCGCTGCCCGGGCGGGCCAGCACCGTGAGGCAGGCCAGCCGGCGCGGCAGGCGCCCGGCCAGGGCCTGCAGGGTGGTCTCGGCCATGCCGCCGGCGCCGATCAGGGCGAGGTGCCGCATCAATCCAGGTCTCCGAACAGGAAAAGAAATCAGCCGGCGATCGGCGCCAGCTCGGCCAGGTGCTGGCGCAGGGCCTCGGGCAGCGGGATCGGGCGGCGGGTGGCGGCGTCGATCAGCACCACCACGCCCTCGGCGGTGGCCGCGCAGAGCTCGCCCTGGAACACCGCCTGGCCGGTGGTGAAGGAGGTGCGGCCGATGCCGGTGATGGCGGTGCCGATATCGACCGAGGTCAGCTCGCGGATCTCGGCGCGGAAGTCGATGGAGATGCGGGCCAGCACGAAATAGCTTTCCGGCCCGGTCAGCACTTGCTGCATCAGCTCGACGCGCGCGGTCTCGAAATAGGTCGCGTATTTGGCGTTGTTGACATGGCCCAGCCGGTCGGTGTCGCCGAAGCGGATGCGGTCCTGGGCCCAGAGCCGGTAGATGGCGCGGCTCAGCAGGCGCGGTTCATTGGCCATCGGCAAGCCTCCCTTCGGGACATGACCCCCTGGTCGTAAGCCGAGCCGGCGCCGCTGGGAAGGGTGATTGCCGGGGCCCGCCCGCCGCGCGACAAGCAGGCAAGGGGGAGGGCACGCAATGTCCGACGACGAGGAGGCCGCCGGCCGGCACGGCATGCTGCTGGCGCTGTGCGGCTGCGTGGTGCTGTGCATGACCACCTGGTTCTCGGCCGCCGCGGTGCTGCCGCAGCTGCGGGCGCTGTGGTCGCTGTCCGACGCGGCGGCGGGGTGGATGACGACGGCGGTGCAGATCGGCTTCGTGCTGGGGGCGGTGGCCGCCGCGGCCAGCGGGCTGCCGGACCGGGTGGCGCCGCGGCGGCTGATGGCGGCGGCGGCGCTGGGGGCGGCGG
>NZ_CACSJM010000076.1 GCF_902706185.1 Roseomonas sp. 18066
AAGGCGAGATCCGTGCGACCTGCGCCTCCGTCAGCCAGAATAAGTCCGCCATGGCAGCACCTCCGGCTGCCATGGAATCACAGCTCCATCAGAGCGCAAGATCAGATTTAATAGGTCCTGAGCCTAGTAGCCTACCAAACATGACGGCAATCCGCTGCTAGCACGTGACTGGCTAAGGTGTCTGAGATCGGCTCCGCTTCCGCTGATGCACGAGTGCAACAGCCCGGCAGGCAAGGCATAGGGTTAACAAACTGGCAATTTCCCCGAGTAGATTCACCCCCATTCAAGGGGAGCTAGTGAGTTGTCAGTGTCGTCGGCTTCAATGAACTCGGCTCGGGTTGCCCTCACCCTGCTGGGAGCTGACCAGGCGTCATCGGCGTCGTCTAAAAAGGTTGACGCTCAGAGCGCCGCCCAAGAGGCGACGTCTTCTCGGTTGTCTGCATCGGTCGAAATCGACCCGCGCACGGTGAAGCTGGCGGAAGCCATGCAGCAGGTCTCGTTGCCATCCGAGGCTTCTGTGCCGAGCAATGAAGAGCTGACGGCTATCGGTAAGGATGCCAGCCGCCGCGTTGTCGAAGACAACGAGAGAGTGCTCGTTCATATGCAGATGAACTTTGAGAATGCGAAGGAGGCCGTTCGCCTCCACGAAGAAACTGGCAAAATTTACACCACTAACATGCATGGGAAGCTCGAAGCCTTCGAACCCGCCGGGGGATGGGACCCCGACGTATTCAAATCGGTCGTCGACGCGCAGAAGGCAGCGGTCTCTCGAGTTGCTGCCGTTCTGCCGGATTTTGCCGCAGGCGTAGTCAAGATGCGCGCAGACTGGAATGCTGCGAACGCCTAAAGGATAAAGTCTGTGGCGGTGAGGCTGTAGACGCCGGTCATCACCAAGTAGACCTCGGCCGCACCGCCATCGCCAAGATCGGCTTCGACATAGGTGTTCGATGCATCAGTGTAAAACCTGACCTGCGGGCCGCCTGTGAAGGGGCTACCGTCGCCCAGCACAAATCCAAAACCCTGATCGCCAGCCGTGTTAGGGTCCGTGTCAATGACCGAGACATCGATGAGATCGCCATCCGTTTGATTAAAGTCTGCAATCCGGTCAGCCGACCCTGGAATGCTCTGGTTCAGAACATATAGAAAGCGATCGAGGCCAGCGTTCCCGTATAGCACATCGGCACCTGTGCCTCCGGCAATCGAGTCATTTCCCTGGCCACCATAAATGGTGTCGTTGCCGTCATCTCCTCGCAGTATGTCGTTTCCGGTACCCGACGTCGCGCTCTGATCGCCATAAATGGTGTCGTTTCCAGCGCCGCCGTAGATCGAGTCATTGCCATCCTGACCGCGCACGTTGTCGTCGCCGTCTTCGGCACTAATGAAGTCATCCTCGCTGCCGCCAGTGATCACATCGACACCTGCTCCAGCGAAGATGGTGTCGTTGCCAGCACCACCATTGATGGTGTCGTTGCCGGTGCCCCCGTTCAGGTAGTCGACTCCAGCATCGCCGTTGAGCGAGTCATTTCCCACGCCACCCCATAGGGTGTCGTTGCCCGCGCCGCCGAAAAGGAAGTCGTTATCGGTGTCGCCGTAAAGCGTGTCGTTGCCATCGTCGCCGTAAAGATTGTCGTTCCCAGCGGAGCCACGCAGGGTGTCGTTGCCCAAGTTGCCGTAAACCGTATCGCCGCCGCCGAGCGCGTCGACCGTGTCGTTACCGGCAAGCGCGTCGATGTAATCGGCGCCATTTGTGACGGTGATGGTGTTGATGTCATCGCCGTTTGTGGGAGCGGCCATTGCTGGTTTCCTTGACGTTGAGCTCCAGCGTTTTGCTGGGGCCTCCCTTGCGGGTAGCCCCCAGCAATCTCCCCATCAGCACCAGCCCCTTCAAATCAAATAGTTTTCAATCATGTAATGAGCCAAATTAAATTCGAATTATCAGTAGAAAATTTGGCCATGCCATCTCCATTATCCCACATACAATACTAACCTAGATGATATCTATAAGCCCAAAGATTTTTTGATGGGGCAGTACATTTGAGAGATTTTTGGGTAAAATATTTGTTCCATAGGCTTACTCTAGGCTTAAATTATTGCAGATGTTGATTGCCACCCAGATCTGACCCGGGCTTGCCACGGAGCTCTGACCCGGGTTGTGGATCCGGGGTTTTCAGATCCTGTCAGGTCGGCTGTGGTTTCCCTTCGCGATGGGCCTGAGTAGCGGAGCTGTTCCTGAAGCGGAAGCTGTCGTTACCGATCTCCAGGATGTGGCAGTGGTGGGTGAGCCGGTCGAGGAGCGCGGTGGTCATCTTGGCATCCCCGAAGATCGCCGCCCACTCACTGAAACTGGGGTTGGTGGTGATGATGACGCTGGTTTGCTCATAGAGCCTGCTGAGCAGGTGAAACAGCAAGGCACCCCCTGAGGCGCTGAACGGCAGGTAAGCCAGCTTGCCGAGGATCAGCAGGTCGGCATGGAGGGTGCGGGTCGCGATCTGCCCGGCCCATGCGGCGGTTTTCTCCTGCTCGAGCATGTTGACCAGCTCCACCGTCGAGAAGAACCGCACCCGCTTGCGGTGATGCTCGGCCGCCTGGACGCCGAGCGCCGTGGCCACGTGGGTCTTGCCGGTGCCCGGCCCGCCGACCAGCACGATGTTGTCGGCGCTGTCCATGAAGGCACCGGCGTGCAGTTGGCGAACCAGAGCTTCGTTGAGCTGGCTGCTGATTAAGTCGAAGCTGGTCGGTCCTTGTAGGTGGGGAAGCGGGCGGCCTTGAACTGGTAGGCGATGGAGCGGACCTCCCGCTCGGCGAGCTCGGCCTTGAGCAGCTGCGACGGGATGGGGATCGCGCTCTGGAAGGCGGGCGCTTCCTGCTCCGTCAGTTCGGCCGCGGCCTGCGCAATGCCATGCATCTTGAGGCTGCGCAGCATGATGGTAATGGCGGCGGCTGCCGGGTCATGACGCATGGCCGCCTCCTTGCCTCGGGCGCAGGCTGTCATAGCGCGCCACATTGGCCTTGGGTTCCTGCGCCACCACCAGGGCTTGGGGCGCCTCGATCGGCGGCATCTGGGCGGTAGCGCCATCGGTCAGCCACCCGCGGGCAATCCTCACCGACACACTTACCCGCGGAACCGGCACTCAAGATGGCCGCTGTGAACGCATGTTGGAAGCCTTGGAACGCCCGATGTTGCATCGAGCAACAGCGAAGTCTTCCACTCTGATCGTGCCGCTGACGGAACCCTTGGTGGTGCTTTACGTGCCCTGACCAGGAGCTGCTCGATGGCGAGGCTGTCAGCGACCAGCCGGTGGTCTGCTGTAGCATCGCTGAGGTTCATCGAGCGGGCCTTCATGGAAGCGGAGCATCTGCGGACCATGCTCGAACCAGCAGGCGGTTCATTGGCCTGCGCAAGCAGGCCATCCGATCCGACCATCGTCGCTAGCCTGGAAGACAGCCTCCAAGCGCTGGAGGAAGCGGTCAGTCACCTGCAAAACCACCATGGCCTCGAGCACCTTCTGGACATCATTGACCAGGGCAATGCTGACCAGGCCTCATGTGAGCTGGTGATGAGGGCTGCAGCCGTTCACCCGCCGATCATCCACGACGAGGCCACAGCTGCCGGTATACAGGCGCTCAGGCTGATCCTCGGTCCCCTCAACGAGATCCAGGCTGCGCTGGCGGATGTCCGCTGCGCCGCCGAAGGAAGAAACATCGAAAATGAGCCGTTCTGATGGTCCGCCGATGATTGGTGACGCCGGAGCAAGGAAGTCGCATGAGGATGGCTGCGATGGCATGCTTCGGGCCCGGGCCTGCTTTCCGCCCGCGGCAGCCACAGACCAGGAAATCGCGCAAGCTGTCGAGGCTGCCCTGATTCGGACGAGGTTGGCGATGGTACGCCGAGGCGTGCTCAACCCATCCTGGATTGATGTGGCCCCGGCGCTTGCTGACGGCACTGCCGACGGGAACCATGCCCGCGTAATTGGCTCGTAGCTTCTGTAAGCCCTGAGCCGAGAAAGGTGCCCACCGAGGAGAACGAGCATCCTGCTGCGGCTCCTGCGGTACCGCATCACTCGCCGGTTGCTACCGCCAATTGTCGCAGCACCTCCTCGCGCCGGTCACGCGTCAACAGCGCCGCCGGTCGCTGGCTACGTGGCGCCCGCGCGTCGACTCCTTCCAACCACCGGCACGCCGCGATCCGGTTGCCAGAGAAGGATTCGCGCACCAGGTCCATGTCGCTGTCGGACAGCGCTCGGACGCCTAGCCCGGCGTCGGCGCCGCCCAGATACCTGACAGCTGCCGCTGCCTCCCGGGCGCCCAGCCCATCCAGGGCATCAGTCGTCATCGTCGCGCCGGGCACGATGTCCTCGTCGTCGAGCGCCAGCCAGCTGCCGGTTTGGGTGATGCCGTGCTCCTCGAGCCATAGCGTGATGTCATCGCACTTCTCCGGTGTGCTGAAGCGGGCCATCGGGCATGCCCAACCCTCGTGGAAAAGCGTTCTAGGCAATCCTTGCTCCAGCAGCTTCATCTGGGTCTGCTTGTAGCCGACGGTGTAGCGCCACGAGCTCGCTACCACGATCCGGGCGCCAGTGACCTCGCAGATCCGGCTGACAAGGGCCACGGCGCAGGCGTCGAACTGCCCTTCCCGCCGCGGATCGGCCGCTCCCACCATGACGCCGCTGTCGGGATCCCTTGAGATGGCCTGCATGCCGCCCGTCACAATCGTCCAGGGCGGCGTGTCCTCGATGACATGGCCGCGGCGGCCGAGCTCGGCGAGGGTGGCAGCATCGATGCGGCTCTCGGGATTGACTCGGCGCCCGTCCCACAGCCGGGTGCGTGGCGCCTCAATGGCCTGCTGCAGCCCCGAGCCGAAATCCAAGTACTGGACCAGGGCCTGCGGCTGAGTCTGCAGGATTCCGTAGCTGCCCGGCGTCCCCAGGGCTAGGTTGGTACGCGAGGCCGGGGAGTAACGGTTGACAGCGAGGGCCGACTTCGTTCGCCTTGATGCCCTAGCAAGTCTTCAAAATTGAACGTCATCACAGCAGCTCGCTTAAACATGCGCCGCCGTAATGAGCCTTCAGTGCATGAGGCTTCGTTAAGCCTATGCCTTAATTCCGTTGGCTGCCATCACATCAGACAGGTCCCAAGCCTCACCGGCGAACTGAATCTGTTTCCACGCGCCCTTATCGAAGTTCTTCAGCGTCAACGTCTCTTTGGTAGAGTTAATCGTGAATATTAGGTCACTGTCCCTCATCGAGAGGGAGACATCCTTGGATGTCAGCTCGTTAAGGTAGATATCAGCGGGTTCAGAAGCATTCGCGCTTCGCTGAGTAGTGACCGTGTCGTGTCCGTCTCCTTTGCCAAAGCCATACACCGTAACGCCAACACGATCGACAAACCTAGCGCGAGTAGAGATGTTTCCATCCGCATCCACACCGTTACTAAACTTGCTCATCCGCGCGGTGCGTGGCCCATCTGAGTCAAACGACAGCGCGACAGTGTCATTGCCAGCCCCGCCCGCGATGGTACCGGCCGAATTATGGGCATTGATAACGTCATCTCCGGCACCGGTAAGCACTGCTCCGCCACCCATGCCAGTTACCGCCACGGTGTCAGCTCCTGCGCCTGTTGTCAGCGAGACATTGTTGACGCGGGACGCAAAGCTCAGATTCACTGTGTCATCGCCAGCATTCGTGTCAATCGACAGAGCTGCCCTTCCTACTCCCACTTGAGTTAGGTCGACTGTATCGTTGCCATCTCCGGTTGTGATCCGCTTCGCAAGGCCACCTGATCCGGCGAGCGTAGAAACATCTTCAACGCTGCTGCCCGTAGCTACCGAGGTCTGCAGCTTATCGTTTTCCAGCTGCATGATGAGGCGCTGAGCTTTATTGGACAGGCTCACTGTGTCCACTGGCTCAGGGACGCCTTGATGCCTCTGCGCTTCAGCGGATGCTTCGCGCGGCTTGGCGGTGAGGAGCTCCAAGGCGATGGCTCCGCGATTACTTCCATCGACACGCATACAAAGATCCTCACCATTGAGCTTGTCAGAAATAAAGATGGATGTCGTAGACGGCACCGGACGAATCCTGAACGAATTCGACCGTGTTGGAACCGCTGGCAAAGTAGTCGCGGATCTGGACGAAATCTGTCGTGCTCGTGGACGTTCTCAGGCGCAGATCATTCGAGTTTAGAGGGTCTGCGACTGCAAAAAGGGACGAGAACAGCACGTCATTGAAGACGAGCAGATCGGACGCCCCGTTGCTCGCCCCTTCCATGATGGTGTCTTGCCCGCCCAGCGAGCGCTGATGCACATAGATGTCATTGCCCGCGCCACCATCAAGCCGATTGACACCGCCGTCACCTGACATGAGGTCGGCGCCGCCTCCTCCGTAGATAAAGTCATCGCCTGCGCCACCGTAAATAGTGTCAGCGCTTGCGAACACCGTCGATCCGATCAGATCGCGGTCACCGTAAAGGTAGTCGTTACCGGCGCCGCCATCCAAGGTGTCATTGCCGTCGCCACCGTAGAGGCTGTCATTCCCGATACCCCCCGACATCTGATCGATGCCCGGGCCGCCTTGTAGCGTATCATTGCCATCCTCACCGTAGAGGAAATCGTTCCCAGCATCGCCAGCAATGACGTCGTTGCCGATGCCCCCGTAAAGCTGATCGTTTCCATTGCCCCCGTTCAGATTGTCGTCGGCTCCATACCCATAAAGGGTGTCGTTGCCGTCGTTGCCGAAGGCATTGTCCGATGTCGAGGTGCCCGGCCAAGTGTTGTCCGCAGCGGTACCGTTGTAGTACGCTATCGCTATCTCCGTGACATTTTACGCAGCACGAATCGGAATATATCTCCTTTCATCCTGCGCAATCACAGTAGCTCGTTTGGTAAGAAGCACTTATGAACTTGATGTTAACGCGCAACGTAATCGAGATTGGCACCTCTTGCCCGGCTATTGCGGAGGGCAGGTAAGCTGATCAGGTTGATGCCACTGCACGACACCTGAGGTCCTCCTCGATAGATGGGCCTTTCAAGCGAAGGCAGACCCTAGTAGGGAACCGTCAACTCAAAGTCTGGCAGGGCATCAATCAGCCCTTCTTCCAGGGTGGTGAAGACGAGGCGAAGATCGAAGAGATTTTGTGGCGTGAAGGACCGAACGTGACCGACCGCAGCCCGAAGGGTACGAGCTTTATCGATGAGGACGACTAGATCTTCCGCATTCTCGAACCCCGCACCGAAGACATCGCCATGATGCTGAGGGTGGCTCATAATCAATGAGTAGTGCGCCCAGTCAGCGTGATCGAGTACGTCGCCCCCCTCCTTCTCCCACCTCTTCAGAAGGAGTTTGCACCCGCATATGGGCAATCGCTGTTCGGGCCAGTCGTCACCATAGGTTAAGGTCATCAGATCGTCGATGACGCGCCGCAGCACTCTCTCGGTGGCATGGATGAGGCGATAGGCCTTCACCACATGACGCGGCGCCGCCTCCTTCCCCTTCATCATGCCAATGCGCCGACGGCGTTCCGCCTGGCTGATGCTGCGGACCCGGGGCGTCCGCAGGAAGGTTTCGGCTACGCCTGCCCGGCTCAAAGGCGGGACGAGGCCCGCCGCGTCCAGGAAGGTCCGGGTCGTCTTGGCGTCCAGAATGTCGGGCAGACCTGCCGCCGAGAGCTGGCTAGCGATACCGATCGCTTCACGACCGACCATCGACCCCTGCAACAGCATCTCCGAGAAGGCCGAGACACCAACGAATGCACCGCCGAACTCGGGTGTCGCCCACTGGTGCTGCAATCCCGAGACGGCAGGACTGGCTAGCACAAGACGCTCGGCCATTTCCTCGTGGCCGAGGCGAAAGGCGCTAAGACCTTCCGGGACACCATACCGGTCGGAAATGGCTGCTGCCCGAATAGCCTCACCGAAGTGAGAAGACTGACGTGCCAGCTCGGAGATGCGGTCGGCCCGCTCACCGCGGATCTGTTCCAGCATCCCAGGATCGGTAGCCCACCGGGGCACGGCCATCACGGCCTGAAGGACATGTGCTGCTTCCAGCCGCTCCATGACCCCGGTGCGGCCATCGAACAGAGCCGCCAAGACACGGCCGCGCTCATCCATGCCATGGTAGGGGCTCGCCCACGGGTCCATCTGCTGTACATGGCGCGCCAGCATCCGCGATGGATCCAGCTGGTCCTGGATACATCGGAGACGTTCGGTCGACTCAATGGATTTCGTCAAAGCGTCCTGCGAATTGGTAAAATTTCTAAGAATGTCTGACAGTTTTGCCAAACGACTCTCCATCAGGATGAGGATGGCTTGGAAGCCGATCCTTTGAGTAGGTGAGAGGATTTGGTATTGCCTGGTGTGCTACCCGTTACCCGTCCGTTCTATCAGGGCCGGGACGATGTCTCTTGCAGAATACCTCGGAGGTTCATCTCGTCGGCCTGGACAGTAGCACTGGCATGACCTTGGGATGGATCGCCTCCACCATCCGCTGTGGCCGCTGCCACTATCCATCCCCAAGCAAATCCTTCGGGAAGCCCTGCCCCGGGAGCTGCCCGCGGAATGGCTCCAAGTCGTCCAGGAACGCCTAGACGTGTAAGCGGAAAATCCGAAGCCTTGGTATCGTACGCTTCACAGGCCACCCTTGCTCGAAACGCGCCAGAGATTCCTGTCGTCATGACCTGCTGTCTAGGTCAACCCGTGGTCGTTGATGACCAGACCTGGTTCGGGCTCGCCGTGTCGGGGCAAGCGAATGCCCCAGGGGTAGCGCACCAGCGACGACTTCTCGTACTGGTACACGACCAATTCCGGCATGTTCCGGCCGTCGTAAGTCCGGCCGAGATTGAAGACGAAGCTGTTCGCTCCCGCCAGAAACAAGTGGACCCGTGCCACGCCCAGGGAGGTCAGGCGGCCCATGATGGACAGGAATTGCTCCGCCATCGCGGCCTGCTTGGCCTCGGACCAGTGGGAGTTCGGCACTGGCTTGGAAGCTGCCAACCTGATCACAGGGGCGTCTTCGGCGAGGGCGCGGATGGCATCCTCGTCCACGAGGTAGCTGGCCGACACTGCCAGGAAGACTTCAGCTGTCCCCTCTTGCACCTTCCCCAGATCGGGCACGGTGAACCGGTCCCCATCGTCCTGGCCATCGAGGCGCCGCCATTTGGCGGGCACGCGGTCCCAATCCATGACCGTCACCGCCCCTTCGTCGTCAAGGACTGCCCCGGCAAGGAACGTCATTGGGACCGGCGCAACGCCGCCATAGACAATGGTGACGTCCGTGGGCGCCACATCTCCCAGGCGTTGACGGATGTCGCGCCTGAGGTTCCGTGCGTCATCGAAAAGAATGCCTCGGTCGGCAACGCCGTTCCGCAGGGCGGCGGTGTGGTCGAGCGGGAGGGTGTCACGGCGACCCACGAGGGACTCAGGCACCGCGTCCACCAGGGGCGAGTCGATGCGTGCAAGAAGGCCGCGTTGCTCCACCACCACAATCTGGCGCCGCTGCTTCGCCTCGGCCTCGGCACGCTTCTCCGCGAGAGCGGCGTTCGCATCGCGGATGAGGAGGGCAGTACCCACCACGATGAGGGCCGCACCGACCAGGAACCCTAAGTAGGTGAGCATGGCGGGCGTACCCTCGCCGGTCGCGAACAGGACAGAGGCACCGGTCGTCCCGTCGCCATAGGTGGCGGCGAACTTCCAGCCGCCAAGCGCCGCCACGAAGACGGCCAAGCCGCCTTTCAGCAGCAAGCCACCCGGCGACCGCCTCCGCACCGCGAACTTCACCAGAAGCTCGATCCACGCCCGGAAGGAGGCGCCCCAACTGTCCATGGCTGCAACTCCTCGCTCGCCGAGTAATCGCGAGCATGTTACATCGGGAACAGAACATGACCAAGCAGGCTAATGCCCCCGACGCCGACCCGCACAGCCGAGCAACTGCTGGAGGACCTCGCGGCCGAACTCGAGGTGCCGGATGACCGGTACGAGGCGGCCGAGCGCAGCTACCGTTCAATTGGCGAGTGGTTGGAGCGGCCCGGATCCTCGCTCCGGCAGTACCGCCCAGTCATGTATCCGCAAGGGTCGTTCAGGCTTGGCACCGTCATCAAGCCTGCCAACGACCAAGAACACTATGACCTGGATGTGGTCTGCGAGCTGGCGATCCGGAAGCTCGACACCACCCAGGCGGATGTGAAGGCGCTGCTCGGGCGCGAGGTGAAAGGCTACGCCCAGCGACACGGCATGGCGGCCCCCGGTGAATCGCGGCGGTGCTGGACCCTGGATTACGCGGATGGGGCACAGTTCCACATGGACCTGCTGCCTGCGCTTCCCGACGGGGCTCGCCAAGTCGTGGGCCTGCTGGCGGCTGGGCTGAATGCGTCATGGGCAGACAGTGCGCTCGCCATCACGGACCGTGAGCGGCCGGGGTACGGGACGAGGACCGAGGACTGGCCATCCAGCAACCCGAAGGGGTACGGCGCCTGGTTTGTCGAACGGATGCGCCCCGTGTTCGAGGCGCGCCGGGGCAGGCTGGCATTGGACCTCAGGGCGAGGGCGGAGGACATCCCGGATTGGAAAGTGAAGGTGCCGTTGCAGCAGGCACTGCAGATCCTCAAGCGGCATCGGGACGTCACCTTCGCCGCTCGTCCGGACGAGAGGCCAATCTCCGTCATCGTCACCACACTGGCCGCGCGGTCCTACAACCAGGAAACAACCATCTCCGGCGCACTGTACTCCATCCTCGAGAGAATGGACCTGCACATCGAGGACAGGGACGGAGTGTCCTGGGTGCCGAACCCGACTGACCCGCGTGAGAACTTCGCGGACCGGTGGGAGACGCATCCGGAGCGCAAGGCGGCGTTTTCCGAGTGGCTGGCGGACGCGCGCGCCGATTTTAGTGCGGCAGCCATGGCGTTCAGTACCGAGAGGATCGTGGAAATTCTGGCGCCCCGCCTCGGCCGGACGCTGATGCAGCGCGCTGCCGGGCGCCGTGCCGCCAAGAAGGTTTCAGGTGCCGCGCACTCATCGCTGCTCACTGGCGCTGCAGGCTTGGTCCGGTCAGGCATCGACCGCATCCGTCTGTCCTCTCATCGCAAGGCGCCGGTGTGGCCGGACTACGGCGGGGGTTCGGTACGCATCGAACGGGCAGTTTTCGCCCGTGACGGCTTCCGTCCGCAGGACTTCGCGTCAGATAGCCCTGCAGTGCCGAAGCAGGCGGCCCTCACCTTCGAGGCTGCCACGAACGTCGGGCGGCCCTACAAGGTCTACTGGCAGGTGACCAACACCGGCGATGAGGCAGCAGCGGCCAGCCAGTTGCGCGGCGATTTCAACGAGGGGGTCGTGGAGAGCGGGAAGCTGACGCACCGCGAGTCCACATCCTACAAGGGTGCGCATGGTGTCGAGTGCTTCATCGTGAAGGACGGCCTTCTCGTCGCGCGGTCTGGCGTGTTCGTCGTGAACATCGCCTGAGCGCTGGGCGGGTCAAACCGTCCTTTTTCCCCCTTGGCGGCTCAGCGGCTGGCATTCCGTCCGGCGAGGCCACCCAGACACCTCCGCCTGCCATTCGGGCTCGTGGCTGTACCGGCGAACAGGCCGCCGCAGGCGACGTCCGTCCCGTCTGGGCTGCTCGCGTAACTGGAGAACTGCCCTCCGGCGCAGACCCGCGTGCCGTCGGGGCTGGAGGCATAGCTGGCGAACAAGCCGCCACAGGCGACGTCTGTTCCATCAGGGCTGGAGGCGTAGCTGGAGAATTGCCCACCTGCGCAGACCCGTTTGCCATCGGGGCTCGAGGCATAGCTGCTGAACAGGCCACCGCATGCCACGTCATTGCCGCGGGGACTGGTGGCGTAGCTGGCGTTCCGGCCACCGGCGCAAACGCCGCTCCCGTCCGGGCTCGTAGCTGTTCCGGCGAAATCCACCCCGCAGGCCACGAAGCGCCCATCGCGGCTGGTGACGTAGCTCGACCCAGGAATGTAGAATGCCTCCTTGGCGACTACGGGAAATGCTGCACCTGCCACCGCAGCGGCGAGCAACCAGACCGCAAGTAGCCGCATCTCGAACTCCATCAGACCCTGCAATTGGTATACCTCTGGCTGCCCGAGCTTACCTCACCAATTTGCACCGCTTCCGCTTGTGCGGGAGGGTAGTGTCCGCCTGGCCGACGAAGCCTGGCGTTGCCCCGCTCTTGACTGAGTGCAATCTAAACATGCGGGCGAGGCCGAACCTGACGGGCGGCCACATCGGGTGGTGCGCCGGGTAGGCCATCATCTGATTTGGGCGCCGAATGGAAGCCAGCAGGCGCCGATGGACGAAGCCAGATGCTATGCTGCCGCCTCCCCGAAGCTCACGGGCGCCATGGACGGACCAGCCAGCTGCCAGCCTCCCGTGATGCATGACCTGGACAGGGACGGCACCCGGCTCCCCTACGGCTTGACCGAGGATGGCCGCCTGGCCCACGTGTCAGAGGTGGCCTCGGGGCTGGCGTGCCGGTGCCGCTGCCCCGGCTGCGGCGAGCGGCTGGTAGCCCGCAAGGGCACCATCAAGGTCCACCACTTCGCCCACCACGTGGACCGCGCTTGCGTCGGCGCATGGGAAACCACCCTGCACCGGCTGGCCAAGGAGATCGTGTTGGAGGCCCGCGACATCCTCCTGCCGGACGCGGTGGCCGAGGTCGAAGGCCTGCGCCAGGACGTCGCCTTCGCTACCGTCTTCCCCTACGAGGAGGCGGAGGCCGAGGTCGACATGGGTGGGCTGCGTCCCGATGCCGTCATCCGCGGCCGTGGCAGGGAGCTGCTCCTCGAGTTCCACGTCCGCCATCCCTGCGGCCCCGAGAAGCTCGCCCTCCTGCGCGAGCGGAACCTGCCCGCGGTCGAGATCGACCTCTCGCGCGTCCCGAGGCACGCCTCGCGGGCCGAGCACGCCGAACACGTCCTGCGCGCGGCGCCCCGCCACTGGCTGCACAACGCCAAGGTCGCCGCCGAGGAGGAGCGCCTGGGGCGCATCGCGGCGGAGCGGGCGGCAGTCGAAAGGCGGCGCTTGCAGCGGCTCCATGGTCGGATCGCCGACGAGGTGGCGGGCGCCTGGATTGAGCCCGCAAGTCCCGGCCATTCCAGCTGGCGCGTCAGGGCCATCGACGCCGGTTTCGGCGGGTTCGTCGGCCGCAGCGTTCCCGGGGCCGAGTGCTTCTCGGTGGTGGCCGAGACGTGGCAGGCGGCCTTCCTGGACCATGTCGCGATCAGCGCCGCGGGCCACCTGGTGACGAGCGACGCCGCACTCCGAACCCTCCAGAAGCGGCAGATGCTCAAGGAGCCGTTCCAGATCCGGCGAAACTGGGAGCCGGAGCTGGTCGCGCACATCCAGGAGCGCGTGCCGGGCTTCCGCCCGCCCCACGAGGTCATCGCCGACTACGCCGACTGGCTGGCGGAGCGCGGCCTGCTGATGCGCGTCCGCCAGGGCTGGGTGGCCGCCCAGACCGTCGGGTGGGAAGCCAGGCAGCGGATGGAGGCGGCGAGTGAGGCGAGGCGCCGCCAAGGTGAACTCCAGGATAAGCTGGGCACCCTGCTGCAGGCGGCCGAGCTGCCTTGGGCGAACATGGCAGGTTGGCTGGAGAGGGTTGTCCCCGAGTTCGATGCGGCGCCTCGTGTGCTGGCGGAGGAGGGCGGCGAGGGCTTCGGGCGCCTCATGCGAAGGCTCGATGAGCTCGAGAGGATGGTCCAGCCGCCCGCCAGTCCGTACGAGGGCGGCTTGCTGGGCCTGCCGCTGGATGCGGTGCGACTGAGGCGCCGGGACGAGGCGCGTGCCCGGCAGGAGGCCGCACGCCTCGAGCGCGAGGAGTTCGCGCGGCAGGCTGCGGAACGCCGCCGCAAGGAATCGGGGGACTTCGTGGGCACCCTGATGACACGAGCCGTCGCCTTGATGGGTCAACATGCGGGCGCGACCTGGGTCTGTGATGCGGTCAGCGCCGCAACCGGGCTGCCCCTCGACGAGGGGCAGTTCGCGCTGGACTGGCAGGCGAGGAACCGCATCAGCGAGGCGATGGCGGGCGAGCGGGACCGCATCATGGCGACCCGGGAAGCCGAGAGGCGCCGCCTCGACAAGGAGGCGGAGGCTGCCGCCGTTGTAGCAGGCTGCCGGAGCAGGCTGGAGGCGGAGGTGATGGCCCGCTTTCCCGGTCAGCCGGACTGGGCGCACATGTGGCTACGCGGCAAGCACCCCGCATTGGGTCGGTCGCCCTGGGAACAGTGCGTCGACGAACGGACGCTCGAACGCTGCAGGAGCCTGCTCGATGCGGCGCGGCCCAAGGGCAGGCGGCGGTAAGGTGATCGGCACGGGCCGATAGCTTGGAGGGCTCCATTTCCAGCCCCCATGACCGAACATGGGGCACGCTGCTCCGTCGTGGCAGGTTGACCTGCCCCCTCAAAAGCGGGCCGCCGATGATGTGAGATTGGCGGGACGCGGAGAGGGGGCGGAGATGGCGAGGAAGCAGCATAAGCCGGAAGAGATCGTGGCCAAACTGCGCCAAGTCGAGGTTCTGGTGGCGCAGGGCAAGACGGTGGCCGAGGGTGCAGGCCAAGCTGCTTCGGCTCCTGGAGGCGCGCGAGTACAATCGCGTGGGCGGCTCCGGCACGCTGCCGTTCCACGCCCGCGTCGTGGCGGCGACCAACGCCGACCTGGACCAGCGCGTCCGCGAGGGCCGTTTCCGGGAGGACCTGCTCTACCGGCTCGACGTCATCCGGGTCGAAATTCCGCCGCTGCGCACGCGCCGCGAGGACATCGTCCCGCTGGCCCGCCAGTTCCTGGCAGGTGCCGCACCGATGGTGGCCCGTGGCATCCGGGGCTTCGACAGCCGGGCGGAGCGGGCGTTGGAGGAGGCGGACTGGCGGGGCAACGCGCGGGAGCTGCGCAACCGGGTCGAGCGCGCCGCAGCTCTGGCGGACGGGCCGTGGATCGGCGTGGACGACATCTTCGGCGCCGCCGCGTTCACCGGCACCTGCCCGAACGGCTGCGTCCCCACCCTGGCCGAGGCCGTCACGGAGGCCGAGTGGCGGGCGGTCACCGTCGCGCTCGCCGCCGCGTCCGGCGAAGTGGAGGTGGCTGCGGGCATCCTCGGGATCGGGCGCTCTACGCTGTTCGAGAAGATCCGGAAACTGGGCCTGCGGTGACCTGGACAACCTCGCTGTCGCCGTGGCCGTTGGTTGCTAGCTGCCGGGAGCCCCGCCTTGGAGGCTGTCCAGGAGGTCCTGAGCAACGGCTCTGAGTGTCTGGTAGTACTCATCCTGCTGCGCTTCGAAAATCGCCATCCCTGCGATATGTGCACCGGTCCCATCGATGAGCAGCGTCCTCATGCGCGCGTGATCGAGAACGCCGCTTTTCCAGTCCTCGCTCATCTGGCGTGCCAGTGCTGTTTGAGCGACAGCCAACGAGCGGGTCGCCTCGGCGCTCAGTCCGTTGCCCGCCATAGGGTCACGTCGAACCCGTTGCTCCAGGAAGACGGCCAGTGCGCAGAGCTCAAGCTCTGCCTCGGCGGCCGCAGCTTGCTCCTTGGCATGGTTGGCGGCCATGTCCATCAGAAGCAGGACGCGTTGTCCCTCGTCTGAGAGGATGTCCTTGCAGAGTGCTAGCCGCTCCTGGTCTTGCAGGGCGCCTGCTGCCTCGACCCGCGCCATGATGTTGGCTGTCGCCCCGTCCGCGGCGAAGTCGTCAATCCGCCAGAACAGATCCTGCACCCTGGCCAGCACCTCGCCCTTCGCACCGAGGTCCTGGAACGTCGGCATCGGCGCATCAGGGAAGGGAACCGCCCCTACCGCCTCGTTGAGCCTCTGGACCTCGATATCCTTCGGCGGCCTGCGTTCGAGCGGGTTGATGTCAGTCACCACGGAGCTGCTGCGCTCTGCCTCAGACCTTCCGAGGAGGACAACGAAGTTCAGCGTCGAGAAGAACGACATCCTGGCGTAGGCCACCCCGTCGGCGCCGTTGTGGCCGACGATGACACGGTGCCCGAACGGGAAGCCGATGGGCGCCAGGAACGAAGGCGGATCCATGTCCCAGCCCACAAAGCCGCTGCCCTGGCCGCTCAGCGTGTAGTCCTTCAGTGCTTGGAATTCGGGCCTGCGGATGACGTCCGGATACGCCTGGGCGAAGAAGGTCTGGGCGACGTAGGCGACGGCTCGCATTCCTTCGGAGTTGCCCAGCATGAAACCGCCGCGCGCGGCACCTAGGAGTAGGTTTGCTCCTCACCGACGCCACGGACCGAGACCTTGAAGCCCTGCTCCTGCATTTCGGCAATCCAGACCTGTGCCTCCTTGTGGCTGCGGAACGACATGACCTTCTGGGTCTCGCCGTCCACGACCTCGGATGATACCTCCCGAGGTGATGCGAAGTTCGACCCCGCAATGCTCAGCTCCAACGGCAGCCCACTGGCCGCGTCCGTGACGACGACATGGGCGGGCAGATCCGAATGGTCCCCCACGACCCCGAGCCGAGCGTTGAAGACCGCGAGCTGCGTCTTGATGACGTTCGCCAGGCCCGAGTAGGCCAAGTTGTGCTCCGGGCAGTAGATGCCCTTGTCGGTCCGGCGCCCTCCCAAAGCCGCGGGGAAGACGTGCTCGCGGGAACCTGCCTTCCCGCCGCAGATGATGCATGTCTTCGCCACGCCGATTTCCTTGGTTTCGATGGGAGTGTGCCGGGCCGACACGGGCCACCGAGAGCTGGGACGCTGGGGTCAGTGGCCCTGGCTGTGCCGGAGCATCCAGGCGGCCAGGATGAAGCCGGTGGACGCGACCAGCCCCGCATCGTGGGCACTCACCTCTGGCTCCGTGCCCACGACACGGCCATGTCCGGTGCCTGCGACGTTCCGGAGCTCGTTCGCGGCGTCAACCATCGCTTTCGCGCTGCTCGCAATCTTCCGCACGTACCGCTCGTCGTCGGATGCTGGCGGGGTGTTCGTCGTCAAACCAAGTTCGTGGAAGCACTTCGTGGACAGGGTGGGATAGTCCCACTTCTCCATGCCGGTGACGCCCCTCTCGTGCAGGATTGTGCGCATAGTTGCTTCCAGCATGTCTTTGGTCGTGCCGATGGCGAGCGAAGGGTCACCAGGCAACGCGTCCCGGATGCGACGGCTGTGTTCACGCAGATCAACCGTTGAGCTGAGGCCCTGAACTTCCTCAAGGGCATAACCCAAAGCTTCCAGAAGTGGGTCGTTCGTCCCCTCCCAGATCTCCAGGAACTCGGAATCCTTATCCTTGAACCAGCGCTGGACCCCGTCACGCTGGAACAGTTCGACCAGCAGCGACTTATTCTGGCTAAAAAGGTCGTTAACCAAATCCAGCACGAGACCCTCGAAGTCATTATCCTGCCAATGGGCCGCGCGAAGGAACCTGGGATGTTCGTCAATGAGGTGGCTCAAGCCATGGCGAGTGGAAAACTTCTTCCACTCACTCTCGTCCATGCGGAGGGAAAGTGCCTCAGCAAGGTCGACCTTGAACCTACGAACTAAGCCGTCGTCATCTAGGATATGCTGCGGAATGCTCTTGGCTGCGGGCACGGAACCTCACCTCTTTGTTCCCGTCGATACGGGGCAACCAACGTTCTACATCAGCCTATGTATCCCGGCGAGCCACCGCACTTTTCTGCCGCTCGTCCTGCGGACAGCTCCGCACCCCGATCCAGACAGCTGGACTGACGCTGGCCAGCAGTCCGGGTTCATGGACTCCGATTGTGGCCTGCTGGTCGCCGCCTATCGGTAACCTCCTGTTTCCATTTACACTGAACGTGGATGCCGCCTCCTTGGCCGCTGGCACGCCCGCTGCAATGCCGCCCCCGGTTGAAAGCGGGAGACGGCAATGTCTGGTTGCAAGAGGATCACGGAGAGCGGGCGCCGCTTCTTCCTGGGGCGCGGGGCCCTCGCGGTGGCTGGCGCCGCGGCGGCCTCCACGGTGCCGCAGGCGCCCGCCAAGGCGACACCGGCCCTGGCACGCGTGGCGTACCCGGTCAGCAGGCTGGGCAACCTCCGCGACCTGAAGGTCAACGAGCCGGTGGACATCGCCTATCCCGACGCCGACAGCACGGGCGTACTCATCAAGCTCGGCACGCCGGTGGAAGACGGCGTCGGTCCGGACCGGGACATCGTCGCCTTCTCGAACCTCTGCCCGCACAAGGGCTACCCGATGTTCTACCAGGCCGACGACCGCACCATGAACTGCCCCGGCCACTACAGCCGCTTCGACTGCGAGAAGGGCGGACTGCAGGTCTGGGGCCACGCGACCCAGAACCTGGCCCAATTCCGCCTGCGTGTCGACGCGGGCGGCGACATCCACGCCGAGGGCGTGGACGAGCTGCTGTACGGCCGCCACTCCAACGTGCTGGCCTGAGGAGGGCAGGAAAATGGCCTACAAGCGCAACATCGACGGCCTACCGATCCCGCCGCGGGACGCTAAGGTCAACAGCGTCGTCTGCCACTACTGCATCGTGGGCTGCGGCTACGAAGCCTACTCCTGGCCCGTGAACCGCCAGGGCGGCCCGGCGCCGGGCGACAACGCCTACGGCGAGGACATGCGGGCCCAGCTCGGCGCCGACAGCGCCGCCTGGGTGGCGCCGTCCATGTACAACGTGGTCCGGCAGAACGGGCAGGACGTCCACATCGTCATCAAGCCCGACCACGACTGCGTGGTGAACTCCGGCCTCGGCTCCATCCGCGGCGCCCGGATGGCCGAGATGTCCTACTCCACCGTCACCGGCACGCAGCAGGCGCGCCTGACCGACCCGCTGGTCTGGCGCTACGGCACCATGTCGCCCGCCTCCTGGGACGACAGCGTCGCGCTGGTCGCCGAGGTCACGCGCCGGGTCATCGAGGAGCAGGGCGAGGACGGCCTGCTGGTCTCCGCCTACGACCACGGCGGCGCGGGCGGCGGCTACGAGAACACCTGGGCGACCGGAAAGCTCTACTTCCAGAGCATGAAGGTGAAGAACATCCGGATCCACAACCGTCCGGCCTACAACTCCGAGGTGCACGGCTCCCGCGACATGGGCGTGGGCGAGCTGAACAACTGCTACGAGGACGCCGAGCTCGCGGACACCCTGTTCATCGCGGGCGCCAATTCCCTCGAGACCCAGACCAACTACTTCCTGAACCACTGGGTGCCGAACCTGCGCGGCTCGACGCTGGACAAGAAGCAGAGCCAGCTGCCGAACGAGCCGCACGCCGCCGCCCGCATCATCGTGGTGGACCCCCGCCGGACGGTGACCATCGCGGCCTGCGAGACCGAGGCGGGCAAGGAGAACGTCCTCCACCTGCGCATCAACAGCGGCACCGACCTGGCGCTGTTCAACGCCCTGTTCACCGAGATCGCGGCCAGGGGCTGGACCGACAAGGCGTTCATCGCCGCCAGCACCAGCAACTACGACGCCGCGGTCGGCGCCAACCGCACCACGGTGGAGGAGGCGGCCCGGCTCACCGGCGTGTCCGCCGAGGACATCCGCAAGGCGGCGGCCTGGATAGCGGAGCCGAGGCAGGGCGGCGCCCGGCGCCGCACGATGTTCGCCTACGAGAAGGGCATCATCTGGGGCAACGACAACTACCGCACCAACCAGTCGCTGGTGAACGTCGCCCTGGCGACGGGCAACGTCGGCCGCCCCGGCGGCGGCTGCGTCCGGCTCGGCGGGCACCAGGAGGGGTACTCGCGCCCGTCCGACGCCCATGTCGGCAAGCCTGCGCAGAACGTCGACGAGCTCATCATCGGCGGGAAGGGCGGCATTCACCACGTCTGGGGCTGCGACCACTTCAAGACCACGCTGAACGCCTCCGAGTTCAAGCGCGCCTACCAGCGCCGCACCAACATGGTGAAGGAGGCGATGGACTCCGTCCCCGCCGGTGACCGCGGCGCCCAGGTGGAGGCCATCATGAAGGCCATCCGTGCGGGCGGCCTGTTCAGCGTGGACGTCGACATCGTGCCGACGCAGATCGGCTCCTGCGCCCATGTCGTCCTCCCGGCCGCCACCTCCGGCGAGATGAACCTCACCTCCATGAATGGCGAGCGCCGCATGCGCCTGACCGAGCGCTACATGGACCCGCCGGGCAACGCGGTGCCGGACTGCCTCATCGTCGCGCGCCTGGCGCAGGCCCTGGAGCGCTCCTTCCGCGCCACCGGGAACGCCTACGTGGCCGACCGCTTCCAGGGCTACGACTGGAAGACGGAGGAGGACGCCTTCATGGACGGCTACCACCGGCACGAGAAGGGCGGCGAGTTCGTCACCTACGCCCGCCTGCGCGCCATGGGCACCAACGGCTTCCAGGAACCGGCCGTGGGGCTGGAGTCCACCGGCGCGGTGGCTGGCGGCACGACCACCGGCGCCTCGCCCGGCATGGTGGTGCAGGGTCCCGCCGTCGAGGGCGCCCGCGGCCGCGAGCCGGTGCAGCAGGCGGCGCCGAATGCCGGTGCGACGGGCACCCCGGCGGCGGCCTCCGGCGGCAGCGAGCGGATCCTTGGCACCAAGCGCCTCTACGCCGACGGCAAGTTCAACCGGCCGGACGGCAAGGCGGTGTTCGCCGCCACCCAGCGGCGGGGGCTGCAGGCCGCGGGCAAGCAGGCGGACAAGGACTCGTACCGCTTCCTGGTGAACAACGGCCGCGCCAACCACGTCTGGCAGTCGGCCTACCTGGATCAGCACAACGACTTCGTCCGCGACCGCTTCCCGTACCCCCTACATCGGCATGAACCCGGACGACATGGGCGAGCTGAAGCTGAAGGCGGGCGACCTGGTCGAGGTCTACAACGGCAACGGCGCCACCCAGGCGGTCGCCTGGCCGGAGGGGGGCCTCGGCCGCAACCAGACCTTCATGCTGTTCGGCTACCCAACGGGCGTGCAGGGCAACGTGGTCAGCAAGGCGACCAACGAGCTGATCATCCCGAACTAAAAGCAGACCTGGGCCAACATCCGGAAGCTCAGCGACGCCCCGGAGGCCGTCCGCCACCTGCCCTGGAAGGTCCAGGAGTACCGCGTCCAGGCGTGAGGCCGGACACCCGGCAACGCGGCTACCCGATCGCGTCGCCACGCCAAGCTGCCATCGGAGACCCCATGCGATTCCTTGCCTCGGCCGCCCTCTGCCTGCCGCTCCTCGCTTCCCCGGCTCTCGCCCAGACCGCCCCCTCGGGTGAGCAGCTGTTCCGCAGCCAGTGCGGCGCCTGCCACGCGCTGGACACCCGCAACCGGGTCGGCCCCGGCCTCGCCGGGGTGTTCGGCCGCAAGGCGGCGTCCGTGGAGAGCTTCCGCTACTCGAACGCCATGCGCGCCAAGGCGGCGGAAGGATTGACCTGGGACGAAGCGACCCTGCACGCCTACCTGACCGCGCCGCGCCAGGTCGTGCCCGGCACGACCATGTCCTACGCTGGGCAGAAGGATGAAGGGCGCCTCGACGCACTCGTGGGCTACCTCAAGGAAAACGCGGGCTCGTGACGGTCGGCCTCGCCCCCCGGTCCGCGGATGCCGACTGCGACAGGCTGGCGGGCCTCGTCGACGTCGAGACGGCGCGCGCTCGCCTGCTCGCAGACGTCCAGCCGGTTCGGGCGGTCGAGCACGTTTTCTTGTTCGCGTCGGCCGGGCGGGTGCTGGCGGATCCCGTGCTGGCGACGTCGGACATGCCGCCCTTCGACCGGGCGGCCGTGGACGGCTACGGCGTCGGCGGGCCAGGGCCGGATCCCTTCCAGGTCGTCGGCTACCTTCCGGCTGGAGCGGGCGGCCTGCCGCGGGTCGGCGCCGGGGAGGCGGTGCGCCTGCTGACCGGCGCTGCCGTCCCCGACGGCGTCTGGGCTGTCGCGATGCAGGAAGGGTGCCGGATGGACCCACGCTCCGGCGTCGTTTCGCCGACGCTCATACAGGGCGCCAACATCCGTCGACGGGGCGAGGATTTCCGGGCGGGCGAGGCCGTGCTGGAGACGGGCACCAGGCTCGATCCCCGCCACCTTGCACTGCTGGCCGCCGCTGGGATCGGCACCGTCACGGTCCGGCGCAAGCCGCGGGTCGCGCTGCTCTCAGCCGGTGACGAGCTGCTCGAGCCGGGCATGCCGCACGCGCCGAGCGCCATCCATGACAGCAACCGGCCCATGCTGGCGGCCCTGCTACAAGGAATGGGCGCCGAGGTGCATGACCTCGGCCTGCTGCCCGACCGGCGCCCGGCCATCGCGGCCGCCCTGGAAGGGGCATCCGGTTTTGACGCCATCATCGCCTCGGGCGGCGTATCCGGCAGCGAGGCCGACCACCTGCTGGGCGCCCTGCGCGACGCCGGTGGCCACGGCTCCTGGTGTGCGGTGGCCCTGAAGCCGGGCAAGCCGCTGGTGTTCGGCGGCATCGGCACGGCGCGCTGCCTGTTCCTTCCTGGCAACCCTGTGGCCGCGCTGGTCGGCAGCATCCTGTTCGGGCGCCCGCTGATAGCTCGGCTCGCAGGGGCTGCGGACGGCGGCCTGAAATCCTTGCCCGCGCGCCTGGCGTCCGGCTGGGACCGCAAGCCGGGCAGGGAGGAGTTCGCCCCCGCGACGCTCCGGCCGGGGCCGGGCCTCGTGGTCGAGCGCATCAGCAAGCCAGGGTCGGCACGGCTCATGCCCTTGGTGGCGGCCGATGGCCTGGTCAGGGTCGGGCGCGGCGCCGGGGCGCTGCAGGCCGGGGACACGGTGGAGTTCCTGCCGTTTGCAGGGCTGCTCGGCGGCTAGGCCCGCAAGAGGCGCCTTCCATTCGGCGCAGCCTCGGCAGGGGGCTGGAAGGCAGCCGCCACTTGTGGTCTTCTCCACGCCTCAAGCCGGGCGCAGGGAGGCGCGCGATGCCCTTCACTGCGGCCGCCTTCGGGCGCAAGCTCAGCACACTCCGCAAGGATTTCGGCCAGGAGATCGGCTCCGTCGCATCGTCGACCGGAATCCCGCCCGACAGGCTGGGTGCGCTCGAGGATGGCCGGATCGAGCCCACCGGGGACGAGGTCCTCATCCTGGCGGACCACTACCGGAAGGATTTCCAGTACCTCCTCGCTGACGGCGCCGAGGACCCTGACGAAGGCGTCGAGCTGCTCTTCCGGGAGCGTGGAGACGTGCTGCCGCAGGCGGATCGGGTCGCGATCGCGGAGTTCGCCTTCCTGTGCCGAAGCGAGGCAATGCTGGAGCGTGAACTCCGTCTCGAACCCCGCGGCCGGGCGTTCGAGTTCCGGCCGCGCGGCAAGTTCATGAAGGGGCATGGCCACGATTGCGCCGCAGCGCTGCGGAAGCACCTGAACCTCAACGACAGGGAAGGGGTGCGGGACCTCTTCTCCACCATACGGGACATGGGCATCCGGGTGTTCCGGCGGCGGCTCGAGAACTCCAACATCTCCGGCCTGTTCATGAACCACCCAGAGGCCGGTCGCTGCATTCTCGTCAACTTGGCTGAGGGGCTGGCGCGCCAGCGGTTCAGCGCCGCCCACGAACTCGGCCATGCCATTCTTGACGCGGACGATGCGCCAATCACCCTGTCCATGGTGGCGGGCGGGAGCAACCCCGAATGGGTCGAGGTGCGGGCGAACGCCTTCGCCTCGCACTTCCTCATTCCACCGGGGTTGCTCGCCGTCATGCCGCGCGACCACATGGCCGACCCGGCAGGAGTTTCCGCGTTGGCGGAACGCCTGCGCGTGAGCGTGCCAGCGCTCCTATCCGGCCTCCTCGACGCGCGGATCATCAGCGCGGAACAGCGGAGCTGGCTGCGGGAGGTTGCGCAACGGCCGCCCGAACCCCCGGATCCCGAGTTGGAGGGCCAGCTCAGCCCGGCGCAGCTGGCACGGAAGCAGGCGCTGCTGGAGCGTGGCCTGAGCGGGCGCTATGTTGGGCTGGCATTCGAAGCCTTCAACGCAAGGCGCGTTTCCCTGGGGCTTCTGACCGAGCTGCTTCTCTCCACACCCGGGGAAACGGTCGAAATCGCCGCGCTTTTCGGGCGGTCATTGGGGCGTGACTGAGCCTATGGAGGTCACCGTCGATATCCGCGCCTTCGCGCGGGTCAGCGCGATCGACACATGTTCGGTCTGGAACCTGCTGTCTTCCCCCCGGCTGCTGGCAACCGCCCTGCGCCGGGGACGGTGGTTCGTTGTCGCCCCCTACGTCCGGTACGAGGCCCTAGACAAGGCGCGTTCGCGTGCGACCAGCGCGGAATTGGCGATGCAGGATGAATTCAGGACCCGCTTGGCAGCGGGCAATCAGGGGTTCTCCGGGGAGGCGCTCTCTGTTGCCGACCTTCAGGCTGTCGCCGCCCTTCCGGCTTGTGGGCGGCTCGGTCGGGGCGAGATCGCCGCTCTCGCGCTCGCCCGCCGCCTGGGATCGGCCGTCCTCACCGAGGACAGGGGGGCGCGGAGGGTTGCGCCCCACGTGGGGGTGGACCTCGCTCAGACGACGCCGCAACTGCTCGGATGGCTCCTCTACGAGGGGCACCTGTCGGACAGCGACGTAGCGGACATCATCTCCGAGCACGAAGCCCGCATCGAGGCGAGCCGCGGCCGCATCACCAAGTACTTCCGGCGGATCTACGAGGAAGCTTGCCGACACCGATTGCTAAGGCACAGCTCTTCGGGCTGATGCGGTATGGAACGGAGCGTTTTCGACGAGCGCCAATTGACATCCTCCACATATCGACCATACTCGATATATGGATGAAACAGACGCCCTTGCCTGCCTGAGTGCCCTGTCTCAGGGCACCCGCCTGGACACCTTCCGGCTGCTGGTGCGCCACGAGCCGGACGGCCTGCCAGCGGGCGAGGTGGCGCGGCAGCTCGACGTCCCTCAGAACACGATGTCCACGCACCTCGCGGTCCTGACGCGGACCGGGCTGCTCCAGGCCGAGCGGCACAGCCGGTCCATCGTCTACCGGGCCGACCTCGGGCGGCTCCGCGAGATGATGCTGTTCCTGGTGCGGGACTGCTGCGGCGGGAGGGCGGACCTATGCCAGCCGCTCGTCGCCGACCTGCTCCCGTGCTGCCCGCCGCGGGAGACGACCCCATGAGCTCCGATGTCGTGATCTACCACAATCCCGCTTGCGGCACGTCCCGCAACACGCTGGCGATGATCCGCAACGCTGGCATCGAGCCGCATGTGGTCGAGTACCTGAAGTCGCCGCCGTCACGCGTCATGCTTCTCCAGCTGATGGCGCGGGCCGGGGTGACGCCGCGGCAGTTGCTGCGGCAGAAGGGGACGCCCTACGCGGAACTGGGCCTGGACGATCCCGCGCTGACGGACCGCCAGCTGGTCGACGCCGTGCTGGAGCACCCCATCCTCATTAACCGACCCCTGGTGGTGACCGAACTCGGCGTCCGGCTCTGCCGCCCCTCCGAGACCGTCCTCGACATCCTGCCGCAGCCGCAGATGGGCGCCTTCGCCAAGGAGGACGGCGAGCAGGTCGTGGACGTCCACGGCCGCCGCATCACCTGAGCCCGGCGCCAGCCGCCCTCCCACCGCACCGTGCGCCACCGCCTCGTCGCCAGCAAGCGACGGATGGCGGCGTGCGCCCTCCGCCCGAGAGAACCCGCCGCATGCTGGCCCTGGCCATCTTCGTCCTCACCCTCGTCCTGGTCATCTGGCAGCCCCGGGGGCTCGGCATCGGCTGGAGCGCCATGGGCGGCGCCGCGCTTGCGCTGCTGACCGGCGTCATCGGCTGGGCCGACGTGCCGGTGGTCTGGGACATCGTCTGGGACGCCACCTTCACCTTCGTGGCGCTCATCATCATCTCGCTGCTGCTGGACGAGGCCGGGTTCTTCCAGTGGGCGGCGCTGCACGTGGCGCGCTGGGGTGGCGGCAACGGGCGGCGGCTGTTCCCGCTGGTCGTGGTGCTGGGCGCGCTCATCGCCGCCTTCTTCGCCAACGACGGCGCCGCCCTGCTGCTGACGCCCATCGTCATGGCCATCCTGCTCAGGCTGAACTTCTCCGCGGCCGCCACGCTGGCCTTCATCGTGGCCTGCGGCTTCGTGGCCGACACCACCAGCCTGCCACTGGTCATCTCGAACCTCGTCAACATCGTCTCGGCCAACTACTTCGGCATCGGCTTCGGTCGCTACGCCGCCGTCATGGTGCCGGTGAACTTGGTGGCGCTGGCCGCGACGCTCGGCGTGCTCTGGGCCTACTACGGCCGCGAGGTGCCCGCCGCCTACGCGCTGGACCAGCTGGAGCCGCCGGGGGCCGCCATCCGTGACCACTTGGTCTTCCGGGCGGCCTTCCCTCTGCTGGGCGTGCTGCTGCTGGCCTACTTCGTCCTGGCGCCGCTCGACGTGCCGGTTGCCGCCGTGACCGGCGCGGCCGCCCTGGTGCTGCTGGTGCTGGCCGGGCGCTGGCACCGCGGCGGAAGCGGCGCCGTTGTCTCCATCCGCAAGGTGCTGGGCGAGGCGCCGTGGCAGATCGTCGTCTTCTCGCTTGGCATGTACCTGGTGGTCTACGGCCTGCGGAACGCCGGGCTGACGGACCACATGGCCGACGCGCTGGAATGGCTGGCCGGGCACGGGCTGTGGGCGGCGACCATCGGGACAGGCGTCGGTGCCGCTCTGATCTCCTCGGTGATGAACAACATGCCCAGCGTGCTGGTCGGCGCCCTGGCCATCGAGCAGGCGGAGGGCATCCCGCCCGCCATCCGCGAGTCCATGGTCTACGCCAACGTCATCGGCTGCGACCTCGGCCCCAAGTTCACCCCCATCGGCAGCCTGGCGACGCTGCTCTGGCTGCACGTGCTGGCTCGCAAGGGCACCACCATCACCTGGGGCCAGTACATGAAGGTTGGCCTAGTCATCACGCCGCCGGTGCTGCTGGCCGCGCTGGCCGCCCTGGCGCTCTGGCTGCCGGTGGCGGGCCAGCCGTGACCAACCTGACCTCCCGAACCCTGCAGCAGCTTCTGCCGACGGGGAGACCCTGATGAGTTCCGACCTCGACCTCTCGCTGCCCAACGTGGCCGACGAACACCTCCAGGTGCCGAACCTCGCCAAGCTCGGCATCCCCGGTGCCAGCCAGCACCCGCCGCGTATCCTGCTGCTCTACGGCTCGCTGCGGGAGCGGTCCTACAGCCGCTTCCTGACGCTGGAGGCCGAGCGCATCCTGCGCCGCCTGGGCGCCGAGACGCGGGTCTTCGACCCCCGCGACCTGCCGATGGTCGACAGCGTGCCTGCCGACCACCCCAAGGTCACCGAGTTCCGGGAACTGTCCCTGTGGTCCGAAGGCCAGGTCTGGTGCTCGCCGGAGCGGCATGGCGCCGTCACGGGCATCCTGAAGAACCAGATCGACTGGCTGCCGCTGGAGAGCCGCGGCGTCCGGCCAACCCAGGGACGCACGCTGGCGGTGATGCAGGTGTCCGGCGGCAGTCAGAGCTTCAACAGCGTCAACACGCTGCGCTTGTTGGGCCGCTGGATGCGGATGGTCACCATCCCGAACCAGTCCTCCGTGCCCAAGGCGTACGAGCAGTTCGACGAAGCGGGACGGATGCTGCCGGGGCCGCTCTACGACCGCGTGGTCGACGTGATGGAGGAACTGGTGAAGTTCACCCTGCTGACGCGGGATGTGTCCGGCCACCTGACCGACCGCTACAGCGAGCGCAAGGAGCGGGCGGAGAAGCAGGCCAGGGAGGATCTAGCCGCCACGTCCGGAGCGGTAGGCTGAACCTTACCGGCCCCCACAGCTACCGAGGCTCTGTGTCAGACGGTGCTATTGGCGAACTCCAGGTGTCCGCAAGGTGGCTGCCTAGGCCGTGGCAGCCACCTTGCGCGGGGAACTCTCCGACTTCTTCTTGCGTCCGCGCGATGCCATTGGCTTGACCGTGGTGCTGCCCGCCGACCGAACCTGCTTTGTCTCGGCCTTGGGTGCGGCCTCCACCTTCGCCTCGACCTGCGGCAGGAGGGTCTCGCGGTCAGCATCCAGGCCACGCTCGACGTAGGTCCTGATCAGGTCACCCTTCGAGGTGTTGCGGCGGTAAGCCACCTGCCGGAGGATCTCGTCCATCTGGGGATCCAGGAAGACGCTCCGAAGTACCTTGGTTACAGCCGCCATCATGACCTCCTCCGACCTATTTATATATATAGGTTGGCATGGCGGGCTTCAATGGCGCCGTGGCGCTAACGGCCCCGGGTCATCGACGCCTACCTCATGTAGGGGCGCAGGACGCGATCCGCCATGTCTCCCAGGGCCAGAAGGCTGGCGAATCCGGGGCCGACAAGCATGGACTGGAACGGGGCGTGCAGCCGCGGCAAGGTCCATCCGTCGCCGAACGCCAGGTTCTCATTCATCCCGTGCGTCAGCCTCTCGAGGTAAGCGGCCCGCTTGGTTCCGGCGGAGGGGACCGTGCCCGGCGGGAGCAGGTTCAGGAACCACCAGTTGTCGAAGCCGGTGGCGTTGATCACTAGGCCCGCATCGGTGGCGCCGGTTTGAGCCACTCCAAGTTTGAGCTCAAGCTTGGTCAGGGTCCGTTGCCAGCTAACCGTCAGGTCTCCGCTTCCGGTGGGGACGATGCTGGTGGCGCGCCCGTCGACGAAGGTCAGGGCTGACAGGTGAACGAGTTCCTCCATAACGGCATCCCAGACCACGCCCCGGGTCAACCGTTCAAAGAACGCCTTGCGGGTGGTGTGCGTCAGCGACTGCCACTGGATGGGATCACTGAAGAGGCGGTTCTCGAAGACGCTGTTGCCGCGGCTGTAGAACGTCGCCTGCTCCGCCAGAAGATGAATGGGGAGGTCCCGGAAGCCTTCGCGGACCAGCCACGCCAACACGGCCGCGGCGGTGCCGCCACTGCCGATCACGACGAGCGGGGCGTCCTCCGACACCGTCCGCGTATGTAGCAGGCCAAGTACCCTGGTCCGCTCCTTCGTGTGCCAGATCCCGTGGCCGTCCATCATGCGCGGACTGGATGTCGGCCCCATCGGGCGCGCCGGTCCGTGGCCTGTCACGACCACGCCATCGAAGATCGCTTCGTGGGCTTTGGCTGGCCCGGCGCCCGCCTCCTTCCACTCCACCTTCCAGGAACCGGACTCCTCCTCCAGACGCGTGACCTCTCCATGGTGCAGGGCCGCGCCGCTCCGCCCGAAGGCCCACTTCAGGTACTCGGCGAAGTCGCCATGCGAGGCTCGCGGGCACCCCAGATCGACCCAGTCGGCGTATCCCCTGGATGCCTTGAACGTGCTCCAGGAGAACCGGGCCATCATCTTCTCGGCTGCATCGGGCGCCCCGGGCATCTCCGCGTACGGGAAGCCCAGGTCCTTCTCCGCAGGCGTGCAGAGCGCCTGCTCCCCGTCGGTGTAGCCGTGCCGACCTGTCCAGGACGCGCCGATCTCACGCGCTTCGAAGACATGCACCTCGCAGTCGAGCAGGCCCTCTTCCCTGAGGATCTGCGCCTTCGCGGCGATGGCGACCGCCTTCGGTCCGCCACCCACGATTGCGAGTCTACTGCCCATGAAGCCGCTTCCAGGTTGCCGGGCGCGGACGATAGATCGACTTCAAGCCAACGGGAACCTGGTGGATCGCCGCGCGCCCGGGCTACTCGGTCACAGGAGGCGCCGTGTCGCCGTCGCCAAGCGCCAGCTGCATCAGCACGGTGTCCAGCCAGCGCCCATGCTTGCGCCCGACCGACCGCAGGACGCCGGTGTGCTCGAAGCCCACCGCCCGGTGCAGCCGGACCGACACCTCGTTCGCGCTGTCGCCGATGACGACCACCATCTGGCGGTAGCCGAGGTCAGAGCACTGCTGGATGAGGGCTTCAAGCAGGCGGCGGCCGATGCCGTGGCCGCGGGCCTCCTCGCTGATGTAGACCGAGTTCTCCAGCGTGTTCCGGTAGGCAGGCCGAGGCCGGTAGGCACCCGCGTAGGCATAACCCAGCACCCGCCCCTCACTGCCCTCGGCCACCAGGTAGGGCAGCCCACGCTCGGCGATGGCGGCCCTGCGCTGCCGCATGTCCTCGGCCGTCGGCGCATCGGTCTCGAAGGTGGCGGTGCCATGGAGCACGTGGTGTCGGTAGATGGCGGCGACGGCGCCCATGTCGGCCTCCGTGGCAGGCCGGATGATTACTGCGGCAGGCTGTTTGGCGGGGGCGGATG